>JBMSIW010000050.1:0-13468 GCA_049418265.1 Vulcanococcus sp. | reverse complement strand
GCTGGCAGCTGGATCTCGCCGCCGGTCCGCGTCAGATGTTGGCGACCGGTCAGTGGGATGCCACCGGGCAGCTCCTGGCCCATGACGCCGAACTGCAGGCCACGGCTGGGCGTTTGCCCTATTTGCGTCAATTTCAGCCCGCCTGATCGCACGCCGCGTGGCGGACAGTTGCATCACTGTCTATGAATGAGACAGGTGCATCGCGGTCATGGCGGCATGGGGGACTCAGCTGAGCACGGCCTTCGTGGCCCTGCTTGCATCCGCGGGGTCCGCGCTGGCTCTGCCTCTGCAGGTCCAGCCCTATGCCGAGGCTTCTCGGACTGCCCCACCAACGGCGCCCCCGTGGACCGCTTGCCGTGGTTGCGATCTGCGGGGCGTGGATCTGCGCGAGACGCTGCTGGTGGGGATGGACTTGCGCGGCGCGGATCTGCGCGGTGCGGATCTGCGGGGCAGCAATTTGGAAGGGGCGGATCTCACTGGCGCTGATCTCAGCGGCGCTCAGCTCCAGGGCGCTCGCCTGAGCAATGCGGATCTCACCGATGTGAATCTTTCTGCTGCGGATCTTTCAGGCGCAGTGATCATTCAGGCGCTGACCCCAGGCGCCCGGTTGGATGGCGCCGTGCTCGTGGGTGCCGATTTCACAGGCAGTGATCTGATGGTGGGCGGCGAGCAACGGGACGGTCCGCCACCACTGCCGCCCCTGCCTTGATGGGGCTTCCTCAGAAGAGGCTTTGCCGTCTCTTGGTGGCGTTGGTGGGGGTGTAGGGCACAAACGGCAAGCCAGTGCCTTGATAGTTGAAGTCGTTGAGACGGATGCGAATACCACCCACCTGTTCGTAGGGGCTGTAGTAGATCGCAAATTCGTAGCCCCTGCGTTGCCAAATCAGTTCGGCGTAGGAGCCAGTGATGTCTCCGTAATAACCGGAGTTGGGGTCGACGTTGAAGCCAATGGCACCGCTGATGAGCAGCGGTCCAAAGAGTTGCTGTTTCAGGCCCACTCCCACGGTCGCTAGATCGACGTTGCGATCGAAGGCGAAGGGACTTTGTCCCTGCTGGAGGCTGCCGCCACCAGTCACGCTGAGTTCGGTGAAGTCAAAGAAGTTCTTCTCCAGCCGACCCAACGTCAAGGTGGGGCCCCCGGTCAGGGTCAGCGTGTTCTGGTTGGTGCCGTCTCCGTAGTAGTCAAGACGCACGCTCGTGTTGGTGTTGAGGCGCAAGCCGGGCGTGATTGGTTGCGGCGTGTTTTGCGTGGTGCGTGGATTGTCGCGATTGCCCGCTTTGCCTTGCCAGATCTGCAGGCTGCTATTCACCGCGCCGAAGAAGCTGCCGCGGGTGTTGTCGATGATGGTTGAGGTGTCAAAGTCGTTGCCCTGGAAGTTGCCGAAGGCGGCACGCCAGAAATAGTTGTGGTTGATGCTGCCCCAGGGTTTGAGATCGCCTTTGCGCTCCAGCGATGCTCCTAGGGCTGAGTAGACATCCTGCTGACCAAGCGAACCGTTGTAGGTCTTGTAGCGATAGGCCCCAAACAGGCGTGTGGTGTAGGTACCACCAGGGATGAATCCCAACTTGGGAAGATCCAACTGCTTGGAGAAGTCACCCCAACTGCGGGTGCCGTTTGCAATGTTTTGAGGATTCAGGGTCGAGAGACTGACGGTGAAATCGCTGGTGGTGTAACCGAACAGGGATCCTTCGAGCTTGACCAGGCCACCAAATAAATCACCGATTTGGGCCGGCTGTGATCCGTTGGGACCCCCAGCGGGATCACCCGGTAACGGATAGCTATTGACCTCGCCATTGAGTGCCCTGGCCACCATGAACTGTGGTTGCAGTTTCAGCTTCAGGGGCTGCCGGCTGATCGCCTCGCCGCGGCTGTTTGTCGTTGAACGGCCTTTGATCAGATCGATGTCTTTGATTTTGTAGCCCAGGTAGACCCCGCTGCGATCCACGCCGTCATCGGCGAGCACCCAGGGGCTGTCTGCCGGCTGATCCTTTTCAAGAACGATGTTCTTGCGCATCGGAATCGGCAGTCGGTTTTCGAGGATCAGCCGGCTGCGTTTGGCGCTGATGCGTGTTCGGGTATCGCTTTCCTGGACGGCGACCACCTGCTCCATGTCCACCCAGGACTGCGCCGGGGTGAAGGGGTCGTTGCTGAAGGCGGCGCGATCGGTGCTCCACCCCTGGGGTGTGATTGTGATGCGCGCTGCCTGGAAGCGCCAGCGACTGATGTAGCCCTCGATCAGCTTTTGATCGCCATTGGGGTTGATCAGTTGGGTGGGTTTGACGCTTTGGAATTGCTGTTCTTCTGCGGCAACCGACGTAAAGGGTGAGCCTTGCCGGCGCTCAAACTTGAGGCTGCGCACGTAGTACAAGTCGCTGACGCGCTGATCGACCGTGGCGGCGATGGCGGCGTGACGTTCTTTTTCCAGTTGGGCGGCTGGGGTCTTGGAGAGCTCCGGCGGCGGTGGCGGTTGGCTTGGAGCGAGGGCCTCGGCTGGTTGTGTCGAAGCCACGGCATTGAGCTGATCGGCCAGCGGTTTGGCTTTGCCTTCGCCGGGGGCAGGGGCACCTGGGCAGCCGGCAGCCGGTGGCATCTCCGGGGAGATCTGCGGCGGCGGAGCTTCGCCGAAGCGATAGCGCAGGCCTACGAGATAGGCGTTGCTGCCCTCGCTCACGCCTCCGTAGGTGCCGTAGGCGCCGGAGCGGTGGTGCAGGCGTCCCACCAGGGACCATTGCGGCTTCACCAGCGCTTCCACCTCAAAGCCGAGGTAGTTGAGGAAGGTTTGGTACTCCCCGCGGAAGGTCTGCTCATAGAGGCTGTTGCTGGTCAGCAGGCTGACGCCTTCCACGAAGCCCAGGCTGAGCCAGGGCTGCAGCCAGGCCCGCAAGCCAAAGCCAACGGTGAATTCACCGAAGGTCTGGGGCGGCAGAGGTGCAAACGGTTGGCTGTTGTTGAACTCGCCGCCGGGCTGCCAGCTGGTTTTGTGCAGCAGGGCGTTGGAGTCGAATTCCAGGGCAAGGGGCCCTGCATCGATGAGGCGTTTGTTGAAGTTCACCCCCCAGAGACTTTCTGGGCGCCAACGACCGTTGAAGACGAATGAATCGCCGAAGTTGGCGTCAATGGCCTGCCCGTAGCCCCAGGCCGTGATCGCTAGGGGATAGGGATGCCAGTTGGGGACTGGTGGGATCAGCGGGGTGCAGGCCATGGTGCTGGCTGCCGGAGACACCGCGATTGGCGGCACCCGCCAGCGGTTGCTGTTGGGTTCCTCGGGGAGTCCTGAGAGCTCCTGCGCTGATGGGATCCCGTTCAAGGCCAAGCCCTTCAGGCCTGCGGGGCGCCCGCCTGATAACGGGTTCGCGCTCAAGGCTTGTTGGACCACCGCTGTGCTGTTGCTCCAGTCCTTGCTGACCAGGCGTTCACCTTTGGCGCCGGGGCGGATCAGTTGAGGCGGGGCGCTGCTCCAGGAGGGAGCTGCAAATGGGGTCGTTGTGGGCCAGTAGCTCAGTGGCGAGAGGCTGAGCGAGGGAGAGGCCTGAAGGTCGAAATCGACCTCGCTGGTGTCGAAGTCGATGACGCCATAGACGGCATCGGCATCACCGCTGTTTTCAATCAGGCTGTAGCGCAGGCTGTTGGCCTGGAAATATTGTTCGCCGCGCTGGAAGCGGACGCGTCCGCTCAGCAGCAGGGTCCGACTGGCTGTTTCGTACTCCAGTCGATCGGCCAGGACCCGTCCGCCAGCCAGATCGACAGAGACGTTGCCTTTGGCGACATAGCGCTGGAGCTGCTGATCAAAGCCCTGCTGGTCTGCCCGCAGGTTGATCGCGACCAAAGCCTGGGGATCGCCTTTGCTGACCGTGTTTTGGCTCTTTTGATCGGTGCGTGTTTGTTCTGGCGGCTCCTTCAACGCGGCCAGTGCAGGGCCTGCTAGCAGAACGCCGCATAAAAGAGAGTGAATCCCCTGGGTCAGTCTCTTCTGGAGCTGAGTCACCAAGGGGACGCGCAAGGCCGCGATCTTGCCACGGCTGGTTTATCCAAGCTGCGAGGCGGGGACGGTTCGATCAGTTCGCCCTACGCCAAGACGCGATCACTCCTCGAGGTCCTTGCGGCTGGGGGTGCGGCTGGGATCGCTGGCCAGGAAGCCGAACACGAAGATCCCGATGAAGAAGAAAACGACCGAGTAAACCGAGATCTTGAGGGCGAGCATTGATCTGTCCGGCGGGTGACAGGGAGTGACAGGCGCCAAGTGGGCCCTAAACGACCCGGCGGCAGCCGCATCATCCTATGGGTCGCGATCGCGTTGACCGATGTCCGAGGCCCCAGAGGGCGCTGTTCGCTCCTGGATTGAAACGTTTCGGGCACAAACCCGTTGGGATCTCCTGCGCCTCTGGAGAACGCAGAGCTCCGGTGCTGAGAGCGTTTTGGCCGTTGAGGATCCCTGGGGGGAGCGGCATCGTCCGGATTGGCATCAGCGCGGATTGCTGAGTTGGCCTCGCGGCGGTCGTTGGTTGCATCTGACCTTGCAGCTGTCCTGCCCGGAGCGCTGGAGGCAGCAGCAGGCCGGTGATCGCGCGGCACGACTGGCCCTGCGTTGGTGGGCTGATGCGGCGGAGCTCTGGGTGGATGGTGAGCTGGTGCACCAAGGGGATCTGTTCGATAGCGGTTGCCGCTGGCGCCTACCCCAGTCCTGGTGGGCGGGACGTTTGTTGTCTCTGGAGTTGCGCCTGCGCTCTCCTTTGCATGACGACGGCGCCCTGATCACCAGCGCCCTTGAGCAGGAACCGCTGGAGCGGAATGATCCCTCCGGGGTCTTGAGCGCAACGGGGCTCGAGCTGTTGGAGCTCCGTGGCGGCGAGGCCGCCATTCAGCCCTTGCTGGCAGATCTCGACCCAGGGGAGCTGTCCGTACAGGCGGCCATGGCTGATCGGCTGCAGGCACCAGCCCAGCGGCATCCGACCGGTGGTTTCCACGTGCTCGGTCATGCGCATCTGGATTTGGCCTGGCTGTGGCCCGTGGCGGACACCTGGCAGGCCGCCGAGAGGACCTTTGCGTCGGCCCTGGAGCTGATGGAGCGCTACCCAGAGCTGCATTTCGCGCACTCCACCCCCGCTTTGTATGCCTGGTTGGAGCAGCACCGTCCTGCTCTGTTTGAGCGGATCGCGCAGGCCAGCGGGAGCGGCCGTTGGGAGCCGATCAATGGGCCCTGGGTTGAGAGCGACTGCGTTCTGGTCAGCACGGCCTCGCTGCTCAAGCAATTCGAATGGGGCCAGGCCTACAGCCGCAGTCGCTTTCCGCGCTGGCGACACGACCTGTGCTGGTTGCCGGACAGCTTTGGCTTTGCGGCCGGGTTGCCGGCGGTGGCAGCGGCAACGGGGGTGCGCTGGTTCTGCACCCACAAGTTGGCCTGGAATGCCACCACGCCGTTCCCGCATCGCCTGTTTCGTTGGCGAGCACCAGGAGGCTCAGAACTCCTGGCCTTGTCCACCGCCCCTATCGGTACCGACGGAGATCCCTTGGCGATGGAGCGCTACCGCTTGCAGTGGCAGGCGGTGAGTGGGATCGAGACAGCCCTTTGGCTGCCGGGTGTCGGCGATCACGGCGGCGGTCCCACCGCGGAGATGCTCGAGCAACTGGCGCTCTGGCGGGATCATCCCCAGGCCTGCCCGCAACAGCACGGCAGTCTCCGCAGTTACCTGCAGGCCCTCGAGCCGCTGGCCGCGCAGTTGCCGGTTTGGCGCGATGAGCTCTATCTCGAGCTGCATCGCGGCTGCGCCACCACCCGGCCTGATCAGAAGCGCCACAACCGCAGCCTGGAGCGCCTGCTGCGGGAAGCCGATTTGGCCGCTGCCCTCCTGGTGCTGAGCGGCAGCCGTGGCGCTGAATCCAGCGACTGGAGCTCGCTGCTGTTTCAGCAGTTCCACGACATTCTTCCTGGCACCTCAATCCCTGAGGTCTTTGAGCAGGCCGAGCCCCAGTGGCGGCAAGCTCGCCGGCGCGCCAGGCAGCAGCGGGATCAGATGCTGCACGGTTGGCTGGGTGGCTGGTGCCCTGCGGAGGCGGCCGCTGAACCCTGGTGGCTGCTGCAGCTTCAGAACCGGCCTGCCGCCCAGCGCACCCTGCGCTTGCCGGCGGGCCACTGGCAGCTCGAAGGAGAGCCGCAGCGTTTGCCACTGCAGCCTGCTCCGGGGGGCGGGGTCTGGGTGCAGGTGCCCCTGGGCGATGGCATTGGGGCTCGCCGTCTGCTGCGCCAGCGCCTGAGGGAGGTTCCCCCGGGAGCGGTGGGTTCGGAGTTCGGTTCGGGTTTGGGTTCGGAGTTGGGTTGGGAGGCCTCCATTCAGCATCCGGTGACCCTGGAGGCCCGCTCTGGGGGCTGGCTGCTGGCCAATGGGCTGATCCAGGTGCAGCTGGGCAGTGGCGGGATCGAGCAGATCTGGGGCCCCGATGATCGACCCCAGTTGGCCGCACCGGTGCAATGGCGGCGCTGGCGCGATCAGGGCGAGTTTTGGGATGCCTGGGATCTGGCCGCGGACTATCGCAGCCATCCGCTGCCGCTCGACTGGCACCCCTCCGCTGAGCTGGTGGAGTCAGGTCCTCTGCTGGTCCGCGTGGTGTGGCGCGGCCGCTGCGGGGTCAGTGCCCTGCGTCTGGATGTGCAGTTGCGGGCGAACTCTCCTTATTTGGAGTGCCATCTGCAGGTGGATTGGCGCCAGCGCCATGAGCTGTTGCGTCTGGAGATCCCCTTGGCCCAAGCGGCAGTGCGCTACGCAGCCGACACCGCCGGCGGGGTGTTGGAGCGCCCAGCCCAGCCCAGCAATGCCAGGGAGGAGGCCCGTTGGGAAGTGCCCGTGATCTCTTGGGTGGCGACCCAGGCGGCTCCTGCCCAAGGCGGGCTGGCCCTGCTGCTGGATGGGCCTCAAGGGGTTTCGGTGCAACCTGAGCTCTTGGGGGCGTCGCTGTTGCGGGCACCGACCTGGCCGGATCCCAGCGCGGACAACGGTCTGCAGCGACTGCGGCTGGCGCTCTTGCCCTGCCCTGAGGGGTGGTCTGCGGCCGAGGTGCCCCTTTGGGCTCAGCAGTTCCGTGAGCCCCTTTGGTTGAGGCCCGCCCTGCGGCATCACGAGCAGAGGCCCCAGGGGTTTGATCTGGGCAATGCCAAGGTGCAACTGCTGAGCTGCAAGCCTTTAGATGCGTCTCTGGACGACGCAGCTGTAGAGGTCTGCCTGACCCTGCAAAACCTCAGCCCAGCTCGGCAGCGAATTCCATGCCCTGAGGGTTGGAACTGGCGCGTTCCAGGAACCAGCGGCTGGCAAGCGATCGATCAGGTGCTCAGGCCCTGGCAAATCCTGGAGCTGCGGGCGCGGGCTCAGTCGTCGTGATCGTCGAAGGGGTCGCTCAGCTGCTTGGACGGCGGCCCAAAGGCGGTGTAGATCCCGAAGCCGGTGAGACCCAGCAGCACGGCCAGGACGGCCAGTGCCACCGACATGGCAGGGGAAGAGGTTTCCATCACAACTCTCGACGGGGCCAGCCGCTGCGGCGACAAGGCCCCTTACAGTAACGAGATCAACCTCCTTGCCAGAGAGCACAGCCCCGACATGGCTCAACGCACCCGCCTGGGAGACCTGCTGCGCCCCCTGAACTCCGAGTACGGCAAGGTTGTGCCCGGCTGGGGCACAACCCCCGTCATGGGCGTGTTCATGGCCCTCTTTCTGGTGTTTCTGCTGGTGATCCTGCAGCTGTACAACAAGTCGCTGCTGCTGGATGGCATCACCGTGAACTGGAACGGCATCGGCTGAGTTCATGAACGTTTTCGGGATCGGATTGCCTGAGATGGCGGTGATTGCCGCCGTCGCTCTCCTGGTGTTTGGCCCGAAACGGCTGCCGGAGCTTGGTAAATCCCTGGGGCGGACTTTGAAGGGTTTTCAGTCCGCCTCCAAGGAGTTCGAACAGGAGTTCCGCAAGGCTGTCGACACTGTTGAAGCTGAGGTTGCTCAGACCAAATCGGAGCCCCAGCCTCAGCTCAGCGCTGAAGACGACAGCAGCGCAGGCTGAGAACGGGTGACGTCGTCTGGCTCTGAGGCGGCTGGCCTGCAGCTTCTTGTCGGGCTCGGCAATCCGGGCGAGAAGTACGCCGGCACCCGCCATAACGTGGGCTTTATGGCGCTCGAGCAGTTGGCCAGGCGCGATGGCGGCAGCTTTAAGCAGCAGGGCAAGCTCCAGGGTCTGCTCGCAGAAGTGGGTCAGGGCAATCGGCGCCTGCGCCTCTTGATGCCTCAGACCTTCATGAATGAGAGCGGCCGCTCGATTCGTGCTGCGCTCGATTGGTTCGGCTTCAGCCCCCAGCAAATGTTGGTGCTGGTGGATGACATGGATTTGCCACTGGGCAAGCTGCGCCTTCGACTCTCCGGAGGAGCAGGTGGCCACAACGGTTTGCGCAGCACCATCAGCCATCTGGGAGGGCAAGAGTTCCCGAGGTTGCGGATCGGCATTGGCGCTCCAGCGCTGAATCCCGTCGAGCGGAAACAACGCACGGTGGGTCACGTGCTGGGTCGCTTTTCCCCTGCTGAACAGCCTGCACTCCAGGAGGTCCTCGATGAGGTGTTGGCAGGGGTGGACCTGATTCAGCGCCTCGGATTTGAGCGCGCCGGCAACCGATTGAACGGTTTTGTGGCGCCCGCTGCCGCCAAGCTGTTGGAGCAACCCACCGCCTGATCCGTGTTGCCGTGAGTCGCCTCCCCACGACTACTGCCCAACTGCGCGTGTTGCGCCAGAGCTTTAGCCAGCGTCTGTTGGAAGGGGAGGTCAGCGCTGGTGGCTTTGAGTGGACCTTCTGCTGGTTCTTTGATCGCGGTGAGCTACAGGTCGAGCCCTCCTTGGGCCGAGCCCTGATTCAGGACGCCCTGCTCAGGTTTTTGCTGAAGACCGATTACCAGCTCGAGGCCGGAGGTGACTACGCCTTCAGCGTGCGCGCCAAGTTTTAAGGGCGCCTCAGGCGTCGTCCGAGCGAACGCTCCAGCAGGATCTGTGCCACCACGTCGTCGTAGTCCCGTGGGGGAAGGCGCATGCCTTGGGGAATCAGGCGCCTCCAGCTGCGGGCCGGTTCTAACTCCCAATAACGTTCCCGGGCGGCCAGGGTGGTCCCGTGCTCCTGGACCACCTGATGAGGCAGCCGCAATTGCTGAAGCCATTGCTGCCATTGCGGGCTGCCCGTGCCATCGCCAAGAAGCACTTCGCCTAGGGCCTTCTGCTGTTGCCAGTGCTGCAGCTGCTCACGGCAGGTCTCTGGGGCGGCGACCAGGGCTTCTTCAATCCAGCTCCTGCTGGGGTCGGTGATCACAAGGCCGCATTTGCTGCGACCGGGATCGAGAGCGGCGATCCGCGTCACGGTTTGAGGATGCGGATGTCGACGGCAATCGGATCGGCGAGATCGCTGTTGCCTCGCGCCACCACCTCAAGCTTCACCGCCTGGCCGGCGGGGCGGTTGATCAGCGCATCGGCCAGTTGATTGAGGCGAACCGGATCAAATTGCAGGCCACTGGTCAGGCTGCCCTGGCGCTGGGCGCGGGTGAAGGCTGCTGCCAGCAGCAGATTGAGGCGGCCGCGCACTTGCTCGGGTCCCCGTTCATCCGCTTCAAGCACGGTGGTGGCGAGTTGCTCGCCGCTGCGCACGATCCGTTTGTTGGGGCGCACGTCGGGGAAGGCGATGACCTGACGTTCGCCGCGCAGGACGTTGGCCGCAGAGATCAGGCTGATGACCCAATCGCCGCGTTTGCTGAGCGTTTTCTCCAGCTTGCTGATGTCGCTGCGGGGCACCAGCAGGATCTGACGGTTGGGCGTCTCCCCCGGCAAGACCCGCTGGTAGACGCTTTGGTTGGTGCGTTGGAGCAACGCATGGATCACCGATTGGGCCTGAGCGGGATCGTCGATCCGAACTCGGGCCACTTCGAGGGGCTGGCCGCTGCTGAGCACCACATCACCGCGCCGCAGGGCGATCAGGTTGCGCTCGAGCAGCTCTAACTCCTTGCTGCTGGTGCTGATCTTGCTGTTGAGCTTGCTTAACTCGGCCTGGTTGCGGCGGATGTCGCTGTCCTTGGCCTGGATGTCGCGGCTGAGGCGCTCGCGCTCCCGCTCGAGTTGTTGCCGTTGCTTGAGCAACGGTTGCAGTTCCTTCTGCAGGTTGCTGGCCTGTTTCTCGACCTTGGTGAGTTGCTGGCGGGCTTGGCTGCTCTCGGCTTCGGCGCTGCGCAGGTCAGCGCGGCTCTTGTCGAGTTCGCTGCGGCTATCACGCAGCCGCTGCTCGATCTGATCGAGTTCAAACAGGCCGGTGCGCAGGCGCTCGCTCACCAGCAGCATCAAACCGAGGGAGATCGCGCTGATCAGGCTGCCGGTGAGCACCGTGATCAGCACGGCGGTCCGTCTTGGACGCAGCTTGAACAAGCTCAGGCGAGCCTTGCCGACCCGCGAGCCCAAGCGGTCGCCCAGGGTGGAGAGGACTCCCCCAAGCACCAGCAAAGCCAGGATCAGGAGCCAGCCGGACACGCTGTTGTGCGACGACGGTCAGTATCGGTTGCTCAGGGGAGGCTGTCGCCAGGAGCGGGCCAGCGCCTCAGCCGTTTCGTCAGCTGAAGCGCTTGGCGAGTGCGAGGGGATCGAAGACCGTGATCTTTTTGCGGTCGATCTGCACCAGGCCGTCGTTGCGTAGATCACCGAGCAACCGGGTGATGGTGACCCTGGTGGAGCCAATCGCTTCGGCGATGGCCTGGTGGGAGAGGCGCAGATCAATGGTGATCCCTTCGGTACTCGGCACACCAAAGTCGCGGCAAAGCACCAGCAGGAAGCTCACCAGCCGCGAGGACATATCGCGGTGGGTGAGGGTTTCAATCATGGTCTCGGTCTGCAGGATCCGAGAGGAGAGGCCCTGCAGCAGCAGCAGACCGACGCTGGGGTCTTGCTCAATGGCCTTGCGCACAGAGGCCGCAGGGGCCGTGACGAGCTCGACGCGCGTGAAGGCAATCGAGTGATAGAAGCGGTCTGAGCGTTGTCCAGTCAGTAAGGACAAGACGCCAAACAGACTGTTTTCCCTCAGCAGGGCAACGGTGATTTCTTCGCCAGATTCGTACACGCGCGAGAGGCGAACGGCCCCTCGCTTGAGCAGATAAACCTTCTCGGCCGGATCGCCGGGGAAAAAGATCGTTTTGCCCCGCTCCACGATTTCCGTGGTGCTGCCGCTCAAGCCCTTGATCACGTCCAGCAGGGTGGCGTTAGCGGGCAGAGGGCTTCCTGCCACAGGCGCCAGGCTCCCATTGCCGGTGGTGGGGCTAGGGGAGTAGCGGCTAAATCCTTGCGTGACCCCGACCATATCGGCGGACCTGAAGTGTGCCGGACCCTACGGATCAGTCCAGGCGGGGCTTGTAGTCATTGACACTAATTCGGAGCTTCTGCCAGCGCCTGGGTTTGGCTGCCTTGCAATTGAGCAATGCCACGCTCGGCCAGGTCGAGCAGTTGGTTCAGTTGGCTGCGGGAGAAGGGAGCGCCTTCGGCGGTGCCCTGGATTTCCAGAAGTTGTTGGTCTTGGTTCATCACAACGTTGAGATCCACTTCGGCCCGGCTGTCTTCGCTGTAGTCCAGATCCAGCAGTGCTTGCCCGCCAACAAGGCCCACAGAAACCGCAGCCACTTGCCCAATGAGTGGTGAGCTGCTCAGGACTCCTTGTCGCTCCAGCCGCCGCAGGCCCAACGCCAGGGCCGCCCAGGCTCCGGTGATGGAGGCGGTGCGTGTGCCCGCGTCGGCCTGCAGGACGTCGCAGTCGATCAACAGCGTGCGTTCGCCCAGTCGCTCCAGATCCAGGCAGGCCCGCAGGCTTCGGGCGATCAAGCGTTGGATCTCTTGGGTCCGTCCAGAGAGTTTCATCAACTCCCTGGGCTGCCGGCTCGGGGTGCTGGCTGGGAGCAGGCGGTAATCCGCGCTGAGCCAGCCCTTGCCTGAGCCTTGGCGCCACTTCGGCACCCCTTCGTCGAGGCAGAGGCTGCAGATCACAGCGGTGTTGCCGGTATGCACCGTGACTGAGCTGAGCGCGAAGCCCATCGGATCCCAGCAGAAGCGCGTGGGTCGCAGGTCCAGGGCACTGCGACCATCACGCCGTTGGGGGGCCAGGGTCATCGCGTGCGGGGCATGGCAAGCCGATGGTACGGGTGTTTGCACTACAGGTAGTGCTTGTTGCTTGCCGGATGGCTCAACGCCGCTACATTCAGGATCCAACGCGGCAGCCAGGCACTTGATGACGGCGAGCATTGCAGCCTCCCCCAGCGCAACCCCACGGGCTGGGCATCTGCGTCCGCTCCCCACGGCTGCCCCTTCTCGCAGCGTGCGCCTGGTGGCCCAGCAGGAGGGTCAGCTGCAGGTGCACACCGCCCCCTTCCGCGGCAGCTTCAGTGGCGTCCTGAGCCAGGCGCTGCGTAGTGCAGGTCTGGGCAGCCGTGTTCTGGTCAGTCAGTTCCTCAAAGGCGGCGTCGATCAGGGCTTGGAGCGCAGCGTCTGGCTCTGCGGCCGCTTGCAGTGGCTCCGCCCTGCCGTCAGTGGTTGTTTGATGGATCCGGCGGTGCCCGGTGAGGCGGGTCAGGCTGATCGCGATGCGGTGCTCGAGATCTGGACCTACACCCGCGAGCAGTTGCTCTCCGGCCAGCTCGAGCAGCTGGTGCTCGATGAGCTGGGCCTGGCGATCGAGCTGGGCTACCTGCCAGAGGCTGATGTGGTGCAAGCGCTTGAGCAGCGTCCCTCCCACCTGGATGTGATCCTGACTGGGCCTTCCATGCCCAGTTCTCTGCTGGCCATGGCGGATCAGGTCACTCAGCTGCGCCGAGGTTTCTAATGCTCAAAAACGATCGCTGGATTAACGAGCAGGCCGCCGCTGGGATGCTCGAGCCGTTCCAGCCGCAGCTGGTGCGTCACCTCGATCCCGACAACGCCGCTCAGCCGGTGTTGAGTTTCGGCTGCTCCTCCTACGGCTATGACCTGCGCCTCTCGGCGAAGGAGTTCTTGATCTTCCGGCACGTTCCGGGAACGATCATGAATCCGAAGCGCTTCAATCCCGCCAACCTGGAGCCTGCTGCCCTCCATCGCGACGAGGACGGTGAGTACTTCATTCTTCCGGCCCACTCCTATGGCCTCGGAGTCGCGCTCGAGATGATGCGGGTGCCCCCCAACATCACGGTGATCTGCCTGGGCAAGAGCACCTATGCCCGCCTGGGGATCATCGTCAACACGACCCCTGCCGAGGCGAGCTGGGAAGGTCACCTGACCCTGGAGTTCAGCAACTCTTCAGGAGCCGACTGCCGGATCTACGCCAACGAAGGCATCTGCCAGTTGCTCTTCTTTGAAGGTGATCCCTGTGAAACCACCTACAAAGATCGGGCCGGCAAGTATCAACACCAGCCTGAGCGCGTCACCCTCGCCCGCATCTAGGGCGCCCTAAGGCGC
>JBMSIW010000049.1:0-13584 GCA_049418265.1 Vulcanococcus sp. | reverse complement strand
ACCTGCGACCTAGTGCTCCCAAAGCACCCGCGCTACCAAGCTGCGCCACGCCCCGCTTGCCTGGAGCTTACCGGTCGGTCCGTGGCACTGGCACCCCCGGCCGGCGCCGGTAGAACGGGCCCGCCAAGCGATGCTGCCGGTGCTGCTTTCTCGAGTCCTCAAGGCAGCCCTGCTCTGCGCGACCCTCCTGCCGGGTTGGTTACCCGCAGCGCAGGCGGGCGAGGAGGCCCCGCTGGCTCGCCCGCAGCAGATCCCGGCCGATACCCCGGTGGCGGATCTGATCCCGGAGTTGGCCAGGCTGCCTGAGCTGTCGGCCTCCCAGTCCTGGCCGCTGCGGCCCGGTGAGCCGATTCGCGTCGTCTATCCCCTGGCCCAGCGGGCCCTCGAGATCGATCCCTACGGCTGGCGTTATTCCGAAAGCCGCCAGGCCTGGCGCATGCATGCCGGCCAGGACCTGGTGGCACCAGAGGGCACCGACATCCTGGCCATGCTTCCCGGCCGGGTCGTGCTGGTGGAGCCCATCGATGGCTATGGCCTCACCGTGGTCCTGGATCACGGCCGCGGCTGGCAGAGCCTCTATGCCCACCTCTCCGCCAGCACGGTGGCTGTCGGTGATTTTCTGCCCGCCGCTTCGGTGCTCGGTCAGGTGGGTCAGAGCGGCCGCGCCTCCGGTCCCCACCTGCACGTCGAGCTGCGCCGCCGCGATGGCGAGCGGATGCTGGCCCTGGATCCCACGCCCCTTCTCGATCAGGCCACCCGCCTGCTGCCCCTGGCGCCGCCGCCGCTGCAGCAGGCTCAGGGGCTCAGCGCCACGGAACCTTGATCACCCTGGAGCGGCCCGGGTTGCAGCTGCGGCATCACCCCGCCTGGCTGCAGCACGAGCAGTTCAACACCACCGAGCTCAGGCAGCGGTTGCAGCGCGAACTCCCCTGGCAGCAGCCGCTGGTCACCGTCTACGGCCGTCAGCACCTGACCCCACGGCTCAGCTGCTGGGTGGCCGATCCCGGCTGCTCGTACCGCTACAGCGGTCAGGTGCAGGAGATCACGCCCTGGACCCCTCTGCTCTCTGAACTGCGGGATCGCCTCGAGCAGCAGCTGGGGGTGCGTTTCAACAGCCTGCTGCTCAATCGCTACCGCAGCGGAGCCGATCGCATGGGTTGGCACAGCGACGACGAACCCGAGCTCGACAACCACGCCCCGATCGCCTCCCTCAGCCTCGGCGTTGCCCGCGATCTGCGCTTCCGGCCGCGCCATGGCTCTGAACCCGCCTTTGCCGTTGGCCTCGATGACGGTGATCTGCTCGTGATGGATCCGCCCACCCAACGCCACTGGCAGCACGCCCTACCGGCGCGTGCCCGGGTGATGACCGAGCGGATCAACCTCACCTTCCGAGTGATTCAGCCCGAGTGATTCAGCCCGGGTGATTCAGGCTGCGTGATCTAGCCCAGGACGGCGATGCAGTCGATCTCCACCCGTGCGCCCTTGGGCAGGGCCGCCACTTCCACGCAGGCGCGGGCCGGAGAGACCCCCGCACCGAAGACCTCCGCATAGAGCGCGTTCACCTTGGCGAAATCCCCCAGGTCAGCCAGGAAGACCGTGGTGCGCACCACCTGCTGGGGGCTGCAACCGGCCTCCTTCAGGACCGCCTGCAGATTGGCCAGCACCTGACGGGTTTCCGCTTCCACATCGCCGCCGCCCACCATGGCGCCGCTGGCGGGATCCAGGGCGATCTGACCGGAGCAATAGAGGACGCCGCCGGCTTTCACCGCCTGGTTGTAGGGGCCCACGGGGGCTGGTGCAGCCGTGGTCGTGACGGCCTCGATGCCTGGAGCGGTCATTGCAAGGGAAGATGGGGCGCTGAGCCTATGGCGAACCCGCCTGATGCGTCTTGAGATGCCCAGCCCTGATCTACCCCTGCGGCCGCAGGTGGAGCTCAGCGGTCTGTGGCATCGCTACAGCGGCCCGGCCTCCAGCGGTGACTGGACCCTGCGGGACATCAACTTCCAGCTGCGTCCCGGTGAACTGGTGGGCCTGCTGGGACCATCCGGCTGCGGCAAGACCACCCTGCTGCGCCTGATCGCCGGCTTTGAGCAGCCCGAGCGCGGCAGCGTCAGCATCGCCGGCCGCACCGTGGCCGGCCCCGGGCGCTGGTTGCCGCCGGAGCGCCGCGGCGTCGGCATGGTCTTCCAGGACTACGCCCTCTTCCCCCACCTCGACGCCTGGCGCAACGCCTGCTTTGGCCTCAAGCGGGGCCAGGACAGCAGCCGCGCCGCCTGGTTGCTCGAGCTGCTCGGTCTCAAGGGCCTGGAGGGCCGCTTCCCCCATGAGCTCTCCGGCGGTCAGCGGCAGCGTCTGGCCCTCGCGCGGGCCCTGGCGCCGGGCTGCTCGCTGGTGCTGCTCGATGAACCCTTCTCCAACCTGGATGTGGAGGTGCGCCTGCGCCTGCGGGCCGAGCTGCCGGGTGTGCTGGCCCGCTGCAACGCCAGTGGCGTGATCGTGACCCACGATCCCGAGGAGGCCATGGCGATCTGTGATCGGGTCGCCGTCCTCGAGTCCGGCCATCTGCACCAGTGCGCCAGCCCGCAGGACCTGGTGCGTGCGCCGGCCACCTCCTTTGTCGGGCGCTTTGTGCTGCAGGGCAACCTGCTGCCGGCGGTCCTGGAGGGCCGCCGCTGTCAGACCGCCATCGGCGATCTGGAGCTGGCCGCTGAGGCCGTCCCCGTCTCGGCTGGAGGTGCCGCCGAGGTGCTGGTCAGCCAGCAGGCCATCGAGCTGCTGCCGGAAGAGGACGCCGAGGCCTGGGTGGTGGGCCGTGAGTTCCTGGGGCGCGAATGGCTCTATCAGGTGCAGCTGGCGGATCTGCGCCTGCGGCTGCGGCTGCCCCTCTCGGTGAACTACTCCCGCGGTCAGCGCTGCCGCCTGCGGTTGCTGCCGGGCGAGGCGGCACGCCTCTTCCCCAGCGGTCAGCCCCTGATCAGCGTGGCCGGCGCCTAGGCCCGCCAGAGATCCTTGCTGCCGCGCCGGCGGCGCAGCTCTTCGGGATCGCGCGCTTTGAGAAAGAGGTTGGTGGCCTTCTCCAGGCCGATGCTGCTGGGGATCGTCGCTTGGCCGTTTCGCCTCAGGGCCTGCACCGCCGCCAGCCGTGCGCGGATCGCTGCATCCGCCGGTTCCTGCGCGGCGGCCCAGCGCAGGTTCCCCTCGGTGTACTCGTGGGCGCACCAGACCTGGGTGTCGTCGGGCAGCGCGGCCAGCTGCTGCAGCGACGCGTGCATCTGCGCGGGGGTGCCCTCAAACAGCCGGCCGCAGCCCCCCGCAAACAGGGTGTCGCCGCAGAAGAGGTGGCCCGGCAGCACGTAGGCGATGTGGTGGGCCGTATGGCCAGGAACCTCCAGCACCTGCAGGCTCAGCCCCAACAGCTCCAGCTGATCGCCCCCGGCAACACCGCGGGTCTGCAGGGGGATGCGGGCGCGATCGGCGCCGCTGGCAATCACCTCCGCCTCGGGCCAGCGCTGCAGCAGCTGCGGCGTACCGCCGATGTGGTCGTGGTGGTGATGGGTGTGCAGGATCGCCCGCAAGCTCAGGCCGCGCTCCTCCAGCCAGGCCTGCACCGGTTCGGCCACGGCGGGATCCACCACCACCGCGCCCGGCTCCGGTCCCTGCAGCACAAAGACATAGTTGTCCTGGAGCACCGGGATCAGCGAAACCGTCGTGGCGGCATGCATCGTTAAAGTCCCGGTTCTGGCTGCCATCCATGATCACCGTCGCGCTGGCCAAGGGAGCTCTGCTCAAGGACTCGGTGCGTCGCTTCGCCGCAGCCGGTCTGGATTTCGCGGCGGTGCTCGAGCCCGGGAACCGGCAGTTGATGGTGCCCAGCGTCTGCGGCCGCGCCCGGGCCCTGCTGGTGCGCAATGCCGATGTGCCCGTCTATGTGGCCTACGGCCAGGCGCAGCTCGGTGTGGTGGGTTACGACGTGCTCCAGGAGCACCAGCTGCCGGTCGCCCAGCTGGTGGACCTGGGTTTTGGCGGATGCCGCATGAGCGTGGCCGTGAAGGCCAGCAGCCCCTACCGCCGCGCCAGTGATCTGCCGGCCCACTGCCGCATCGCCAGCAAGTTCACCCGCTGCGCCGAGGCCTACTTCGAGGCGCTGGATCTGCCCGTTGAGCTGATTCACCTGGCCGGTTCCGTGGAGCTGGGCCCCATCACCGGCATGAGCGAGGCCATCGTTGATCTGGTGGCCACCGGCCGCACCCTCGAAGAAAACGGCCTGATCGCCATCGAAGACCTGTTCCACTCCACCGCCCGCCTGGTGGGCCATCCCCTCTCCCTGCGCCTTGATCGCGGTGAGTTGCAGGGGATCGTCGATCAGATCGCAGCCGCCGGCGCTGTGCCCGCGGGCGCCTGATGGCAGCGCGTGACCGTCAGCGCCTGCTGCGCCTTCTTCCCTATCTCGGTCGCGATCGCAAGCGTCTGCTGATCACCCTGGCCCTGCTGATTCCCGTGGCCGGTGCCGCCGCGGTGCAACCGCTGCTGGTGGGTCAGGCCATCTCCGCCCTGCGCCAGGAGCCCGTCCTCCCCTGGCTGGAGCCCATGCCCCTGGCGCTGCAGCTGCGCACCCTGGTGGTGCTGCTGCTGACCGCCGTGCTGGTGCGCCTCGGTCTGCAGGGGGTGCAGAGCTTCAACGTGCAGGCCGTCGGTCAACGGCTCACCGCGCGCATCCGCAACGACCTCTTCGCCCACGCCCTCGACCTCTCGCTGCGGTTCCACGACCGCACGCCGGTGGGCAAGTTGCTCACCCGCCTCACCAGCGATGTCGATGCCCTCGCCGAGGTCTTCGGCAGCGGTGCTGTCGGCCTGCTGGCGGATCTGGTCACCCTGCTGGTGATCGCCGCCACGATGATCGCCATCGAACCGCGACTCGGGCTGCTGCTGCTCGGTTCCCAGGTGCCCGTCACCTTGACGATGCTCTGGCTGCAGCGCCGCTACCGCAAGGCCAACTACCGGGTGCGCGAGGAGCTCAGTCAGCTCAACGCGGATCTGCAGGAAAACCTGCAGGGCCTCGAGGTCGTGCAGATGTTCCGCCGCGAAGGGCACAACTCGGCCCGCTTTGCCCGCACCACCGATGCCTACCGCCAGGCGGTGAACGGCACGATCTTCTACGACTCCTCGATCTCCGCTCTGATCGAGTGGGTCTCCCTGGCGGCGATCGCCATGGTGCTCGCCCTGGGGGGCTGGATGGTGAGCGCCGGCGCCATGGGCCTGGGCACCCTGACGACCTTCATCCTCTATTCCCAGCGCCTCTTTGATCCCCTGCGTCAGCTGGCGGAGCGCTTCACCCAGATCCAGGGGGGCCTGACCGCCGTGGAGCGCATCGGCGAACTGCTGGAAGAGCCCATCGAGATTCAGGAGCTGCCCCTCAACCAGCGCTCCGCCGCCGCCCTGCGCAGCGGCGCCGATCGCAGCAGTGCCGGCGAGGTGATCTTTGAGAACGTCTCCTTTGCCTACCGCCCCGATGATCCGATCCTGACGGATCTCTCCTTCCGCATCGCCCCCGGTGAGCACGTCGCCCTGGTGGGTCCCACCGGCTCCGGCAAGACCACGGTGATCCGCCTGCTCTGCCGCCTCTACGAACCGCAGCAGGGGCGGATCCTGCTCGATGGCATCGACATTCGCCAGCTGCCGATTCCCACCCTGCGCCAACGGCTCGGGGTGGTGCTGCAGGACACCTTCCTCTTCAGCGGCAACGTCGCCGACAACCTGCGCCTCGATGGCTCCATCAGCGACGCGGAGCTGGAGAACCTTTGCTTTGAGCTCGGCCTGGAGCCGCTGCTGGATCGGCTGCCTGCGGGTCTGTCCACGGAACTGCGCGAGCGGGGCAGCAACCTCTCCTCCGGGGAACGGCAACTGCTCTCCGTGGCACGGGTGGCGATTCGCAACCCCTCGGTCCTGGTGATGGACGAGGCCACCGCCTTCCTGGATCCCTCCACGGAAGCCACCCTGCAGCGGGATCTCGATCGCCTGCTCAGTCAGCGCACCGCCATCGTCATCGCCCACCGCCTGGCCACGGTGGAGGCGGCCGATCGCATCCTGGTGCTGCAGCGGGGCCGTCTGATCGAGCAGGGAACCCACACCGCCCTGCGGGCTGCCGGTGGTCTCTACGCCCAGCTGGCGGAGCTTCAGGAAAAGGGCTTGGCCAGGCTCTGATCCTCGATCCAGGTCTCGATCAAGGCCGCGACGCGATCGGGGGCCGTGCGCATCGGCAGGTGACCTTCCCCCTCCAGCTCCTGCACCTGGGAGCCGCCGCAGTACCCAGCCAGGTGGCGCACGTAACGCGGCTCCATCACGCTGTCCTTGCTGCCACTGATCCAGAGGCTGGGCACCTGCAGCTGGGCCGCGATCGCCGGTAGCTGCCGCACCGCACCGCGCTGCATGCTGCAGGCCAGCAGGCCGCGGGCGGCCCGTAGCTCCGCCACCAGGGGCGAGCGGATCGCCTCGGTGCCGGGCAGCTGCGCCAGCCAGCTGGGCCGCCAGCGCAGGAAGGCCGCACCGCCGCCGCGCACCATCCGGAAGGGCCGCGGCTGATAGACCCCGCCACCGGCGGCCACCTGCACCACCCCCAGCAGTTGCTCCCCCAGGTGGGGGGCGGCGTGCAGCACCAGGCTTCCCCCCAGGGAATGGCCGAGAAGCAACACCGGACGATCGCCGGCCCGCTCGCGCACCGCATCGGCCAGCCAGCGGCCGTAGCTCACCAGGGTGGGTTGCAGCCCCCGCGGTCTGGGGCTGCGGCCAAAGCCCGGCAGATCCGGCGCCCAGAACTGCCAACGGGGTTCCAGGGCCGCCGCCAGCGGCTCCCAGAGCCGTCCCGACAGCAGCCAGCCGTGGACTCCAACAAGCAGTGGTGAGGCGCTCAGGGTTTCCCAGTGCAGGAAGGGTCTCCAGCCTGCATCAGCAACCGGCTGCCATGGGTCAGGATCATGCGACATCACGCCGCGAGTTCCCCCCTGCAGAGCGCCCTCCCCACCGACCTCGATGGGATGTACGGACAGGGCTTCTGCTTCTGCCCGTCGCCCAATCCCCAGGTGTCGCTGGTGCTGAGCCAGGAGCGGCCGATCGATCTCTATGAGCTCGAGCAGCTCTGTGATGCGGTGGGCTGGAGCCGCCGGCCCCTGCGCCGGGTGCGCAAGGCCCTGGAGAACAGCCTGCTGGTGGTGGGCCTCTGGCGCCATGACCCGCGCCTGCCGCGGCTGGTGGGCTTCGCCCGCTGCACCGGTGATGGGGTGATCGAGGCCACCGTCTGGGACGTGGCCGTCCATCCCCTCTACCAAGGGGCCGGCTTCGGCAAGGCCTTGATGACCTACGTGATCGATCGCCTCAAGGAGATGGGCGTCGAGCGGGTCAGCCTCTTCGCCGATCCAGGCGTCATCGACTTCTACAGCGCCCAGGGCTGGGAGCTCGAACCCCAGCAGAAGCGTTGTGCCTTCTGGTACGCCCCCTAGCCGTAATACCGCTGGGCCAGCTGCTCGGCGCTGAGTCCCTGCCGCCAGGCCCGCCGCAGGGCGGCGTTGCGCCAGGCGGTCCCCAGCACCCCGTGGCGCTGCCAGCGGCGGCCATGCACCCGCAGGGGGCAGCCCAGGCGCCGAATCGCAGCCAGCGGTTGCAGCCGCTGGATCAACAGCAGGTCTTCCATCAGGGGGATCTCCGGCATGCCGCCGGCCCGCTCCAGCAGGCTGCGGGGCAGCAGCAGTCCCTGATCGCCATAGGGCAGTTGCCGCAGCTGGCTGCGCAGGCGCACCGCCTGCTCCAGCAGCCGCAGCCCCAGGCCGGTGCCTTCCACCTGGAGATCAAAGGCCCAGGCCGCCTCCGGCTGCGCCATCGCCCGCTCCAGGGCTGCACTCCAACCCGGCTGCAGCCGCGCATCGGCGTGCAAGAGCAACAGCCAGGGAGCCGTTGTGGCGGCAATGCCGAGGGCCAGTTGCCGTCCGCGGCTGGGTTCGCTCGCGATCAGGCGCGCACCGGCCAGCCGTGCGATGCGCGCTGTGCCATCACGGCTGCCGCCATCCACCACCGTCAGCTCCAGGCTCCATGCCGCCGGAGCGCCGGCCAGATCCGCCAGCAGCAGCGGCAGCCGCGTGGACTCCGAGCGCGCCGGAATGACGACAGCCAGCGCCGGGGCCTTCATGACAGCAGGGGACCGCAGCGCAGCCAGGCCGCCAGATCGTCGATCTGATCGAGATCGCTCTGCTCCCTGAGCAGCTGAACCGGCAGCTGCCGGCGCTGGGCTGCTTGAAGGGTGGCCTGCAGCACCTGATCGCTGCCCCAGGGCATCCCGCCCATCAAGGCGGCTCCCGCCAGGGCGAAGCCATCGCGCCGCAGCCCCAGCAGCCAGTAACCGCCATCGCTGGCGGGGCCGATCACGCAGGGTTGCTCCTGCAGAGCCGCAAAGGCCAGCGCCAGATCCGCCGGTTCCAGGGATGGCAGATCCGTGCCCACCAGCACCACGGCCTCACGCCCCGCGGCAAAGGCCAGGCGCAGTTCGCGCTGCATGCGGCAGCCCAGGTTGCCCGCCCCTTGAGGGGCCGCCTCCAGGGCCAGACCCTGGTGCGCCAGGGCCCGCTGCCAGCGACCCAGGCCGCGGCGGCCCAGGCCCTCCACGGCCAGCCGCAGCTCCCGCTGGGGGCTGGCGCAGCTCGCGACGGCTGACTGCAGGGTGTGGCTGGTGAGGCGTTCCTGAATCCAGGCGGCCCGTTCCGCTCCGCAGCCGGCGGCCAGGCGCGACTTGCAGCGCCCGGGGGCGGGCCAGCGGGCCATCACCACCAGTCGCTCCACCGGGCTCGGCCGCTCCACCGGGCTCAGCCGCAGAGCGTGCAAGCGCTCAGTTCTGGCGGGGCAGTTCAGCGGGTTTGACCTGCAGGTTGAGTTGACGGCCGTTGCGTTGCACCACGACCGTCAGGCTCTGGCCGACCCGGCCCTGATCCACCGCCACCTGCACGCCGGAGGGGTCCTGCACGCCGGTGCCGCCCACCGTCTCGATCAGGTCACAGGAGCGCAGCCCGGCCTTGGCGGCGGGGCTGCCGGGCATCACCTCCACCACCACCACACCGCGGGTTTCCGGCAGCTTGCATTCGGCATTGGTGGAGTTCACTTCCCGCGCCAGCTGGGGGGTCAGGGCCTGCAGGCGCACGCCGATATAGGGATGGGAGGCGCGCCCCTTCTCGATGATCTGGGCCGCGATCTGACGTCCCAGGTTGATGGGGATCGCGAAGCTCAGGCCGGCACCCGGGGCCTGCCGGATCGCCGTGTTGATGCCGATCACCTGACCGCGGTCGTTGATCAGGGGACCGCCGGAGTTGCCGGGATTCACGGCCGCATCGGTCTGCAGATAGGGCACCCGTTGGCCTTCGCCCAGGGCATTGGTGCGCTGCACCGCGCTGATGATCCCGAGGGTCACCGTGTTGTTCAGTCCCAGGGGGTTGCCGATGGCGATCGCCCACTCGCCGGGCCGCACGTTGTCGGAATTGCCCAGTGGCGCCACGGGCAGTCCGGCCGCTGCCACCTTCACGACGGCCACATCGGTGATCGGATCAGAGCCCAGCACCTTGCCCTTGAAGTTGCGCCCGTCGGGCAGGGTGACGCCCACCTCGTTGGCGCCCTCCACCACGTGGGCGTTGGTCAGCACCACCCCATCGGAGCGGGTGATGAAACCTGAGCCCTGGCCCTGCTGCTGCTGGATCGAGGGGCCACTGCCGAACAGGCCCCCCAGGGGATTCACGACCCGGCGCACCGTGTCGATGCGCACCACGGCGGGCCCCACCTTGTCGACGGCGCTCACGACGAAGTTCTTGCTGCCCTGCAGAGCCGCGGAGGGCGGCGCATCACTCACCTGACTGGGGTCAGCGCCGGAGCCGCCCGGCAGACCGGGCAGGCGAATCCAGCCATTGCTGCAGCCCGACAATGCCGCGCCCGCCAGCAGAACGGCCAGGGCAGTGCCGGGTCTGAAGCGATGCATCTGAACAGTCATGCCGAAGGCTGCTGTGGGCAGGTTGTCAGCCGCATCATGCAAGACATCCGCCGCTGGCGACCACCCCTATATTCAGGCCCCACGTGGATGATCTGACGGTGCAGCAGGGGGAAACGCTGTGGCGTCAGGTTCAAGAGGCACTGCAGGGAAACCTCTCCAAACCCACCTTTGAAACCTGGATTCGCCCTGCCCGTTGCGTCTGCCTGGAGGGCAGCGAGCTGAAGCTGCTGGCCCCCAACACCTTCGCCTGCGGCTGGCTGCGCAAGAACTACCTGAGCACCATCGCCTCGGTGGCCAGCGAATTGGCGGGCCGCCCCATCGCCGTCAGTGTGGAGGCCGGCGGTGAGTCAGCCCAGGGCATCACCCTCAACGGCCAGCCCCCCACCAGTGCCGCGGCGGTGGGCGACTCCGGCGGGTCTGCCACCGCGACCCTGCAGCGCACCGCCACCGGCGAAACGCCTCGCAAGTTGGCCCCGGGCCTGAACCCCCGCTACGTCTTCAACCGCTTCGTGGTGGGCCCCAACAGCCGCATGGCCCATGCGGCGGCCCTGGCGGTGGCGGAGTCCCCCGGCCGGGAATTCAATCCGCTCTTCATCTGCGGTGGTGTGGGCCTCGGTAAGACCCACCTGATGCAGGCCATCGGTCATTACCGCCTGGAGATCGATCCGGAGGCCCGCGTCGCCTACGTCAGCACCGAGACCTTCACCAACGATCTGATCCAGGCCATCCGCAAGGACGGCATGCAGAAGTTCCGCGACCGCTACCGGGCCGCCGATCTGATCTTGGTGGATGACATTCAGTTCATCGAGGGCAAGGAATACACCCAGGAAGAGTTCTTCCACACCTTCAACGCCCTGCATGAAGCCGGGCGGCAGATCGTGATCGCCAGCGACCGTCCCCCCTCGCAGATTCCCCGGCTGCAGGAGCGTCTGATCTCGCGCTTCTCGATGGGGCTGATCGCCGATATTCAGACCCCGGATCTGGAGACCCGCATGGCGATTCTCCACAAGAAGGCTGAACACGAACGGGTCAGCCTGCCGCGGGAGTTGATCCACTACCTGGCGGGTCGCTTCACCTCGAACATCCGCGAACTCGAAGGTGCCCTGACCCGCGCCGTGGCCTTCGCCTCGATCACCGGTCTGCCCATGACCGTCGAATCGGTGGCCCCCATGCTCGAGCCCGCCGGCGTGGAGGTGGATGTCACCCCCGCCCAGGTGCTGAGCAAGGTCGCTGAAGTCTTTGGCGTCAGCGTCGAGGAGATGAAGAGTCCCAGCCGCAAGCGCGCCGTCAGCCAGGCCCGCCAGGTGGGGATGTATCTGATGCGTCAGGGCACCAATCTGTCGTTGCCGCGCATCGGCGATGAATTCGGCGGCAAGGATCACTCCACCGTCATGTATGCCGTCGAGCAGACCGAGAAGAAGCTCTCCGCGGATCCGCAGCTGGGCCGTCAGGTGCAGCAGGTGCGCGATCTGCTGCAGATCGACTCCCGCCGCCGCACCCGTTAACCGGTAATCGGCTCGCTCGGATCCAGCCCTTCCACTTCGCCTGAAAAGACGCGGCTGGCGGTGATGTCTTCCGCCTCGATCGTCATCAGGTCCAGCTTCGTGAGCGCGGTGGTGTTCATGCGGTTGAACAGCCGGTTCGCCTGACGCATGCGCGCACGATCAATCGCATTGCGGATCGAGCGCGCATTGGCGAAGAAGGGCAGCTGCATGCGCCGCTGGATGTAATCGCGGAAGGCGGCCAGGGCCTCATCGCTGAAGCGGTAGTTCTCCTCCGCCAGGATCAGCCGCGCGATGGCGAGCAGTTCGCTGGCGCTGTAATCGGGGAAATCAATGTGGTTCGCCACCCGCGAGGAGAGGCCCGGATTGCTCTGATAAAAGACATCCATCCGCTCCTTGTAGCCCGCGAAGATCACCACCAGGTCATCGCGGTTGTTCTCCATCACCTGGAGCAGGATCTCGATGGCCTCGGCGCCATAGTCCCGCTCGTTCTCGGGTCGATAGAGGTAGTAGGCCTCATCGATGAACAGCACGCCGCCCATCGCCTTTTTGAGCATCTCCCGGGTCTTGGGAGCCGTGTGGCCGATGTACTGACCCACCAGATCGTCGCGGGTGGCGGTCACCACATGGCCTTTGCGCACGTAGCCCAGCTTGTGCAGGATCTGCGACATGCGCGCCGCCACCGTGGTTTTGCCGGTGCCGGGCCGCCCCGTGAAGGACATGTGCAGGCTGGGCGCCGTCGTGGAGAGCCCCACCTGCTTACGGGCCCGGTCCACCACCAGCAGGGCCGCGATTTCACGAATCCGTGTTTTGACGGGCTGCAGCCCGATCAGCTCCTGATCCAGCTGATCGAGCACCTCCTGAACCTCTGCGCCTTCGTAGGCCGCCTGCAGATTGACGGGTGTGTTGTCCGGCTGCTCAGAGGAGCCCATCGATGGCAGCGGCAAAGGCGTGGTCAGCCTCGCCGATGGAGGTCTCCTCTCCCTCGGGCCGCAGCGTGATGTTCACGTATGTACGCCCAAAGCTGATGTCCGGGTAGCGGCTCTGGCTTTCGCAGAAATCGTTGAGGCGATCCAGGAAGTCCCGGTTGCTGGCGTAGTCCGGGAATTCGATGCGCCGCTCAAGCCACTCCACCCGATCGGGTTTGGGGCGAGGGTTCCACTGGGATTGATCCATTGTTTGAACCTACCGGCCGAGGCAATCGGTGCGGCCCGCCGCCAGCCGCTCGGCCCAGGAGCCCGCATAGGCCTTGTTGGCGGCCTGCTCCTCGGGGTCGCTGGTGGTGAGGGCGTGGGGCATGGTCCCGTTGATGGCCGCGTTGGTCACGCAGAACATCGATTTCTGGAAGCTGCGGCAGATCTTCTCGCGCACATCTCCCTCGCCGCGGGTGCGCTCGAGATACCACTGGTGCAGGGGCTCGGGCAGATGGCGGTACATGTCCTGCATCAGCAGGCTGGGGGGGATGCCGGCTCCCATGGTCGGCAGTGGATCGGCGTAGAGCGCGCCGTAGGCAAAGCGGGCCTGATCCGGTGAGATCTGCTGGGCCTGGGCGTTGAAGCTCACGGTGCCAAGGAACGGCATGCCCCGCAGAAAGACCGCCTCGACGTAGGGCACGGCCACATCCACCAGGAAGGTCAGCTTGGCCTCAGGGGGCAGCACCCAGAAGGTTTGCCCGTCGATGGCGACCCCGTAGTGAATCGGGTTGCCCGCAGCGGCCACCAGACCCTGCTTGATGAACTCCACCACCGCAGGGATCGAGCGCACCGTGCCGGCCCGTTCGGCGTTGGCCAGATCGATGAAGATGTCGCTCATCACCCGCCAGAACTGACCCAGGGCATGGGTGGTGGCGGCGTTGCGGATCTGCTCGATCAGGAAGCCCGGGAACAGCGGGTGCAGCAGGGCCAGCAGCGGATCACGGCGCCGCTTCACGGCGATGATCGCCCGGCAGTTCTCGCGGAAGGCCTCGGAGTCCAGGTAGGCATCGAGGCCACCGGTGCCGTGCCAGAGCATCGCCTTCATGCAGTACTCGGCGTACTCGAAGTTGATGCGGTCGTGGTTGAGGTGGCG
>JBMSIW010000048.1:0-13643 GCA_049418265.1 Vulcanococcus sp. | reverse complement strand
CCGGCGTCGTAGGTGGCCATATCGGGCACGTAGAGGCTGTTGGCGCTGCTGCGACCCACCACGGTGGCGTTGCCCTTGTGCAGCTTCACCTTCACCGTGCCGTTCACGGTGCGCTGGGTGCGCTCGATGAAGCCATCGAGGGCATCCTTCAGCGGGCCGTACCAGAGGCCCTGATACACCTGATCCGCCCATTGCTGCTCGAGCTGGCGCTTGCTGCGCAGCACGTCGGCGGCGAGGGTGAGGCTCTCCAGTTCCTGGTGGGCCTTGATCAACAGCAGCAGACCCGGGGTCTCGTAAATCTCCCGGCTCTTGATGCCCACCACCCGGTTCTCGATCATGTCGAGGCGGCCGAAGCCATGGCTGCCGGCCAGCTCATTGGCGCGGCGAATCAGGCTGACGGGGTCGAGGCGCACGCCATCGATGCTCACCGGGTTGCCCTGCTCAAAGCCGATCTCCACCACCTGAGGCTGATCAGGCGCCGCATCCACGCTGACGGTGAGGGCGTAGATCTCCTCGGGGGGCTCCACGTTGGGATCTTCCAGCGGACCGGCCTCGATCGAGCGGCCCAGCAGGTTGAGGTCGATCGAATAGGGCGACTTCTTGCTCACGGGCGAGGGGATGCCGCAGCGCTCGCCATAAGCGATGGTCTCCTCACGGCTCATGCCCCATTCGCGAGCGGGGGTGAGCACTTTCAAGTCGGGAGCCAGGGCACCGATGGCCACATCGAAGCGCACCTGGTCGTTGCCCTTACCGGTGCAGCCATGGGCCACGGCATCGGCACCGACTTCCCGGGCGATCTCCACCAGGCGCCGGGCGATCAGCGGCCGAGCCAGGGCGGTGGAGAGGGGATAGCGGCCTTCGTAGAGGGCGTTGGCACGAATGGCCGGGAACGCGAAGTCGCGAATGAACGGCTCGATCAGATCCCCAACGATCGACTGACTGGCGCCGGAGTCCAGGGCTTTCTGACGAATGGGCTCCAACTCATCGCCCTGACCGAGGTCAGCGGCAAAGGTGATCACCTCCTCCACGCCCCACTCGTTCTTCAGGTAGGGGATACAGACGCTGGTATCCACACCACCGGAATACGCGAGTACCGCCTTCTTGGCCCGGCCCATCAACGCTCTCCTTGCGCGCAATCGATCGATTCTCCCTTGTCACGGTGGCGCAGCATCCGCAGCCCAAGCACCAGGGCCATCAGTGCAGGCAAGCCCAGGACCAACACCAAAGCCAGGGCCGCTGCCCGGCCTGGCTCAGCCAGCGCCCAGGACTGCTGCAGGAGCGGCGTCGGCCAATGGGATCCGGACCAGACCAGGCCCCCACTGATCAGCAGGGCCAGGCCCCAGGCCAGCAGCAGCTCCCGCCACTTCGCAGCTGTCATGGGCGCCAGGGGGTGCATGAACCGGCTCCGTTAGGATGACGGATTGGCGCCAGCTGGGTAACACCGAACCCGGCACTTCCTGGCGACCGACGTACGACCGGTCTCACGCGATGAGCAGCAACCTCAGCACCAGCCTCAGCCAGCTGGATGGCATTAATCCATCGCTCACCCGCTACGGCCGCAGTGAGCCTGCTCCTGTTCTGCCTCTGCGCGAAGAGCCCGACCTGCTGAGCTGGCTTGAGACCAGTGGTCGCCTTGTGGTGGACGAAGAGGCCGCGACCACCGATGTGAGCACGGTGGAAGAGGAAGAGCTGTCGGCGCTGATGGGCGAGAAAGAGGACTACAAGGCCGACGACGAGCAAACCGAGGAAGATTGGGAGGACTGAAGCTCCCTCCCCAGTGGTTTCCACCACCAGGCTGATCGCCTCGATGCCCAGCAACAGCCGCTCCCTGGCGCTGTTGCTGGGTTTCTTGCTGTTGGCCCTCGCCGCCGGCTGCGACTGGTTCAGCCAGGCGCCCCAGCTGACCATCCCCCTGGTGGTCGCCGGCCTGATCAGCGCAGGGCTCAGCCGCTGGGGCATTCCCAAGCTGCGCCAACTGAAGCTGGGGCAGGTGATCCGCGAGGAGGGACCCCAGGCCCACCTGAGCAAAGCAGGGACCCCCACCATGGGAGGTCTGCTGGTGGTTCCCGTGGGCGTGATCGTGGGCGGCCTGGTCGCTCCCTCCGATGGGCGCCTGATGGCCGTAGCCGCCATCACCCTGGCCTACATGGCGATCGGCGCGGTCGACGACTGGCAGAGCCTGACCAAGCGCCACAACACAGGCCTGAGTCCCCGCGCCAAGCTCCTGCTGCAAGCCCTCAGCGCGGCGGCCTTTCTGGCCTGGGCGGCCTGGGACCAGCAGATGGCCAGCAGCATTGCCCTGCCGATGGGATGGCTACTGCCTTTGGGCCTCGCGATCTGGCCGCTGGGGCTGTTTGTCTTCCTGGCGGAAAGCAACGCCACCAACCTCACCGATGGACTCGACGGCCTGGCGGCCGGTTGCGGCGCCATCGTCTTCAGCGGACTGGGTGTCCAACTGATGCTGCGGGGCCACGAAGGGGACCCCGCCCTGGCCGGCTTCTGCGCCGCCATGGCGGGTTGCTGGCTCGGCTTCCTGCTGTTCAACCGACACAAGGCCCAGGTGTTCATGGGAGATACGGGCTCCCTGGCCATGGGCGGGGCCCTGGCGGCCGTCTCCCTCTTAAGCAACAGCCTCTGGCCCCTGCTGCTGATGGGCGGCGTCTTCCTGGCGGAATCTCTCTCGGTGATTGCTCAGGTCTGGGTCTTCAAGGCCACCAAGGGCCCCGATGGGGTGGGCCGGCGCGTGCTGCGCATGGCACCCCTGCATCACCACTACGAACTGGGCGGGGCCAGTGAACAGCAGGTCGTCGTCGGCTTCTGGCTGATCAGCCTGCTGCTGGTCGGCCTGGGTCTGCTGCTGGTGCCTTAAGCCTTAAGCGGCCCGATCCAGCGCCTCAAGGGCAGGCAAGAGGGCTTCCTCCGAGCGGGGCGTGAAGGCCCTCACGTTGGAGTAAACCGCCACGGTGCGCTGCAACGCAGCCTCGTAATCCGCCGCCTTCAGATGGGCGCGACGGGAATCACGACGCGCCGCCGCGGAGTAATAGGAGTAGCCCATAAAAGCCGCAGAACCCGCAACCATCACTGCGGGTAGATGCACCAGAACTTCCATGGACTCAAGCGCAAATCCGTGAAGGAGCAGCGAGCGGCAAATGCAGCTGTCTGCTGGATCACGAGGTCGCCATGATCGTTACGCATAGCGGCAGCCTTGTCCAGCCAGCTGGACGCCAAGAAGGGACTACTTGGCCTGCAGCGCAGGCATTGCCTCATCGATTTCCTGTGAATGAGGCGGGGGTGGCCCAGCCCCCAGCCAGACACAGATCGCCCACAACCCCGCTAGTCCAAGCAGAACGACAAGAAGACGCATGGAGAACGCCAGAGCCTCAAAGATCAGGGCGGATCTGACCGTCCTGATCCAGATACTGCTCAATCAGCGGTGAGGGCTCCTGCCTGGCCAGGGCTTCCAGCTCACGCTCGATGTTCTCCTGCATGAAGCGGTTGCCCGAGCGCTGCGCAATCGCCAGGGCCCGCTCCAGCCGCTCCTGCTCCTGCTGGGCCGACCAACTCGGATCCTGCGTCACGTTTCAGCCGCATCGGTGGCTCCATCCTGGGCCCGCCGCGCGAACCGTCAGCAGATACCGACAGAACGTTCGGCTGGTTACAAAGGCCACAGCTTCAGCCATCCAGCGCGCGCATCATTCACCCACGGCCTTCGGGTCGGGCAAGGGAGATCTGATGAGGGGGTGTGGCAACCCCCTTTTTTCTTGCCCAGCCACAGGCGCGTCCTACGGTCGAAGTCCCATGACCCTCTCCGCTGGGAGAGGCAAGCGATGGCCTACTTCACCTGGAAGGAGACCGGCCTCACCGCCGACTGCGCCAGCCTGGAAGCCATGGCTGCTCGCTTTGAAGAAGCCGCAGCGCTGATGCGGCGCATGGCCAGTGAAGGCTTCGTCCTGGAGCGCCACAGCGACGGTCAGCACATCACCCACCCGGATGAAGGCGTCTTTGCCGCCTACGGCTTCATCGACGAGCAATCCCCCGTGCGGCAGCTCAGCCTGATGGAACCCCTTTAGCCAGGTCGACGCAGATAGCCCACCAACCAGACCACCACAAAGGCCAGGGCCGAGATCCCGAGATAAATCAAGGTCCAGCGCTGCAGGCTCTCAATGCTCAGGCCATTGAGCAGCCCCTCAGCAGCATCACCGGCAGTGGCGTAGGCCAACGGGACAAACAACAGCACAGGACGGCGGCGATGCAAGATCGCGCAAGTCTCTCCTTTTCGAGGCGGCCATGACCAGCTCCACCTTCCCCCGCACCCTGATGCTCTTGGGCAGCGGAGAACTGGGCAAGGAAGTGGCCATCGCGGGGCAACGCCTGGGCTGCCGGGTGATCGCCGTGGACCGCTACGCCGGAGCTCCGGCCATGCAGGTGGCCGACCTGGCCGAGGTCGTGGCCATGACCGACCCCGAAGCCCTCAAGGCCGTGGTCCGGCGCCACAACCCCGACGTCGTGATCCCAGAGATCGAAGCCCTGGCGGTGGATGCGCTGGCGGAACTGGAAGCCGAAGGCATCACGGTGATCCCCACAGCCCGGGCCACCGCCGTAACCATGAACCGGGACCGCATCCGCGACCTGGCAGCCACAGAGCTGGGCCTGCGCACCGCCCGTTTTGCCTATGCCAGCAGTGCCGAGGAGCTGGCCGCCGCCGCCGCCCCCCTCGGCTGGCCTGTGGTGGTGAAACCGGTCATGAGCTCCTCCGGCAAGGGGCAAAGCGTGGTGGAGGGCCCGGCAGACATCCCCGCGGCCTGGGAGGCCGCCATGGCCGGAGCCCGCGGCAGCGGCGCCCGGGTCATCGTCGAGGAATTCCTGCGCTTCGAGCAGGAAATCACCCTGCTGACCGTCAAGCAGTGGAACGGCCCCACGCTGTTCTGCCCCCCCATCGGCCACATCCAGGAGCGCGGCGATTACCAGTGCAGCTGGCAGCCCGCCCACCTGGGCTGGGACGAACTGGCTGCCGCCCAGACCATGGCGCGCCAGGTGACCGACAACCTCGGAGGGGCCGGAATCTTTGGAGTGGAGTTCTTCGTGTGCCGCTCAGCCAGCGGCGCCAGCGAGGTGGTCTTCTCCGAGCTGTCCCCCAGACCCCATGACACAGGCCTGGTGACCCTGGCCGGTCAGAACCTGAGTGAATTCGAGTTGCATCTCCGGGCCGTCCTGGGACTGCCGATTCCCGAGATCCGCTCCACCGGCCCCGCCGCCAGCCGCGTGATCCTGGCCCATGAGCAGAGCGACAGCGTGCGTTTCAGCGGTCTGGAGCAAGCCCTCTCTGAGGCGGATGTCCAGGTGCTGCTCTTCGGCAAGCCGGATGCCCGTCCCCACCGCCGCATGGGGGTCGCGCTGGCCAGTGGCTCCAGCCTGGAGGACGCCCAGAAGAAAGCCGACCGGGCCGCCCAAGCGGTCCAGGTCATCTAGAGGCCCAAACCCCTCTGGCACCAAGGGAAGACGCGAGGTACGTTTCCGGCATCAGGACCAACCATGTCGCCGGCTCAACCTTCACCTCGCCGTCCCCAACGGGGCTCCCAACGCAGCAAGGCGGATCTGAAGCCGGCAGATCGCGTCTCCCGTCGCGACAACGTCTCCAGCCTGGAGGGTCGCCGCAAGCCTCGGGGAACCGCAGCGGCACCGGCAAAACCGAAGAAGGCCGGCCCTGCTCCCCAACGCAGACGAGGCTTACCGCGCCTGCCCCTGTTCATGGTGGGCCTGGGCCTCGGCTACGGCCTGCACAGCATCCCTCAGCTCAGCGCCGCCCTGTTAGCCGGCCTGCACCATCCCCAGCAGGTGATCGGCTCTCTGGTGTCGCCCGTCGCCACCGGCGACCGGCGCATCGTGGTGATGGGCACCGATGACGTGAGCACCAACACCGATGTGATGCTCACGGTTCAACTGAACGATGGCCGCACCCAGCTCACCCAGGTACCCCGAGACACCTTCATCGACTCGGAGCGCTACGGCGTGATGAAGGCCAACGCGCTGTACAGCAGTGGGGGGCCAGACATGGTGAAGTCTGAGCTCAGCAAGCTGCTGTCGGCTCGCGTGGATCGCTATGTGGTGCTGAACCTCAACGCGGTGCAACGGCTGGCTGATGCCATTGGCGGCGTCGAGGTCGACGTCCCCAAGCGCATGCACTACGTCGACAACAGTCAAGGGCTCTACATCGACCTCTATCCAGGTCGCCAACTGCTGCAAGGCAAAGCTCTGGAGGGCTTCCTGCGCTTCCGGCACGACGAGCTCGGCGACATCGGGCGCATGGAGCGCCAGAAACTGGTGCTCGCCGAGGTCTTCCGCAAGCTGGCCAATCCATTGATGGCCACCCGCCTGCCTGAGCTGATGGAGATCGCCGGGAAGGACATGCGCACGGACCTCTCACCGCTCGATATGGGCCGGGTGCTGACCGCCATGGCCACCACCAAGCTGGCCTCGTCCCGCGTCGAGGGAGTGCCCTTCTGGCATGACGACATCAGCTATTGGCTGCCCAACAGCAACCCGAACCGCGAGCTCTACCTGAGCCAGGAGCCCCAGGACATCAACTGAATCAACGCCGCAGAAAGCGGTGATGATCCAGCCCCTCCAGCACACCCCAGGCCTGGGGCCGTGAGGCGAAAAACACCTGGGGCCTGCGGCGCAGCTGTCCGAGTGAGCGATCGTGGTCGGCCGCCACCAGACCCAAAACCCGCCCGTTCAGCAGCTCAGCATCCCCCTGCTGGGCCGCCACCACCAGCACCTGCTCAAGCGGCAACCCCCAGCTGAGGGCGAGGTGACGGATCGCATCGGCTTTGGAGGCCCGCTGCGGCAGCACATCCAGGAAGAGGTGGTTGAACAGGTGGGCCCTGGCCTCCAGGCGATGCAGACGCAGCCGCTGCTTGACCATCTCCAGCACCCCGGCTGTGGGGGTCTGCAGCAGATAACTCACCTTGAACTCCCCCTGGTTGGCCTCGGGCTGCAAACGCAGCCGCGGCCCGAGGCCCTCGAGCACATCGAGCACGGCCTGCCTCTGCCAGCCCGCAGCAATGTGCTGCCGCCAGCTCTGGTCCTGCTCTCCCTCGCACCCATAGCGCAGGTCAGCGCCGGCCTCGAGGATCCAAACGGCGGGATCCGGCAGGTGCAGCTCGCTGTAGCGCAGCCGGGCCGAGGCGAAAGAACGTCCACTGAGCATGCCCAGGCCACAACCCGGATCCGCATGCAGGCGCTCCCTTAGGGCTGCCAAGCCTTGGGGTTGTGGTGCCTGCAGAAAGACATCGAGATCCAACAGCAGCAACCGTTGCACCGGTGGCGTCGGGACCGCTGCTGGTTGCCGAGGCACCGTCGCACTTGCACGGGTACCGGTCAGCCAGCTGCGGCAGGCCCGCTCCCCTTCGCCCAGGTAACTGCAGACATGGGCATCCCAGCTGAAGTTGCGCGTGACGGCTTCGATGCCGTTGTCACTCCACTGCTGCCAGCGGCGCCTGTCCGCTCCCGCGGTCTCAAGGGCCTGCTGCAACGCATCCAGATCGGTCACGTCCGCCAACTGACCGTTGGCGCAGCGGCTCAGGATGTCCCGCGGTCCGCCGTCATCGGTCGACACCAGGGGCAGACCACAGGCCGCCGCCTCCAGCAAGGTGAGGCCAAAGGGCTCCGTGAGGGCTGGATTCACAAAGACCCCGCCACGGCGGGCCGCCCAGCGATAGATCGCAGGGATCTGATCGCCGCGGTGCTGCTTGGGATAGGCCACGCGGCCGTAGAGATCGAAGCGATCCACCAACTCGAAGATCTGCTGGAACTGATCGCGTTGCTGCTTCTCCAGGGAGCGGGGGTCCTCGCGGCAACCCAGCACCAGGACGAGGTTGTGGCGCTCCTGCAGCAGCGCCGAGCGGCCATAGGCCTCCACCAGAGCTGGAACGTTTTTGCGGCGCACAGCCCGGCAGATGGTGAGCAGGGGTGGCTTGGCGGGCTCCCGCAGGAAGGGCGTGATCAACGCCTCCACTTCTGAGCTTTCACCGGGCAACAGCTCGGGATGGAAGCGCCGGGCATCGACCCCTGGGGGCACCACCACGACGCGATCCGCGTCGAAGCTGCTGTAGCGGGCGTATTGCTGCTGGGATTCCTGCTGCGTGCTGGTGATCACCAAGGCGGCCTGGGCCAGGCTGCGCTCCTCGGCCTCAATCCGGCGTCCGATCGCATAGGTCTGCTCGATCTGGTCATGGGCCATCCCGCCTTCCAGCAGGCGCCGTTGCTTCTCGCGACCCAGGGAGTGGCCGGTAAAGACCAACGGAATGTTCAACCGCTGGGAGACCAGAGAGCCCACATAACCAGCATCCGCGTAGTGGGCATGAATCCAGTTAGGCCTGCGCTCCTGCGCCGTGATGTGAGCGACCACGGCATCCGCCATCTCATCGAGATAAGGCCAGAGCAACTCCTTGCGGAGATAACGGCGCGGACCGCAGGGAAAGCGCAGGATCTGCGCTCCATGGCCCAGGCTCTCGACGGGCTCGGCGTAATCCGGAGAAACCCGCTTGTCCTGGATCAAGCGGGTGACCACATCCACCCGATCGAGCTCCGGCCTAGCGGCCAAACCGCGTGCCAGCTCCAGCACGTAGGTGGTCTGTCCCCCGGTATCAGCATCGCGTCCCAGCTCCAGGTCATGGCCGCGAAACAGGCCATGCAAATGGAGATGGAGCAAGTAGTAACCCATTCGCCTCCTCGGCGATTCACTCACCTCTAGCCGGCTTTCCCAGGGAGGGTCGGGAAGATTTTCAAAAGAAAATCAAAGGAAGTCGGACCCAGAAGTGGCGTCTCAGGGCTTCCCGACCAGCTTTTGACGCAGGCTCTTGATGCGGTCTCGCAGGTTCGCGGCTTCCTCGAAATCGAGATTCTTCGCGGCCGTTTTCATCTTCTCCTCCAGCTGTTGAATCAGCTCAGGCAGTGAATCGAGCGGCACGTCGTTGTTGACGGCCTGCTCGCTGGCCTGCTCGAGCTGCTCGTCGTTCAGGCGGCGCGAGACCTCCAGAAACGCCAGGATCGAATTGCTGGCTCGCTTGCCGGCGGGCGACGGAACAATGCCGTGCTTCTCGTTGTAGGTCTGCTGAATGACGCGGCGGCGCTCGGTTTCCGAGATCGCCTTGGCCATCGAATCAGTCAGGTTGTCGGCGTAGAGCAGCGCCACCCCTTCCACGTGGCGCGCCGCGCGGCCAATGGTCTGAATCAAGGAGCGCTCCGCCCGCAGGAAGCCCTCCTTGTCAGCATCGAGGATGGCGACCAGGGAGACCTCCGGTAGATCCAGGCCCTCCCGCAGCAGGTTCACGCCCACCAAGACGTCGTATTCGCCGTTGCGCAGGTCCTGAATGATCTCGATGCGCTCAATCGAGTGAATCTCTGAGTGCAGGTAGCGCACCCGCACCCCGTTCTCAGCCAGGTAGTCCGTGAGGTCTTCGGCCATCCGCTTGGTCAAGGTGGTGACCAGCACGCGCTCGCGCTTGTCGGCCCGAATGCGGATTTCTCCCAGCAAATCATCGATCTGGCCATCGGTCGGCCGCACTTCCACGATCGGATCAAGCACACCCGTGGGGCGAATCACCTGCTCCACCACCTCGCCCTCGCTCTGCCGGAGCTCCCAATCGCCGGGGGTGGCACTGACAAAGATGCTCTGGCGCGCCTTCTGCCAGAACTCCTCTCCTTTGAGGGGACGGTTATCGGCCGCTGAGGGCAGACGAAAACCGTGCTCAATCAGCACCTGCTTGCGGCTCTGATCACCGTTGTACATGGCCTGCAACTGGGAGCAGGTGACGTGGGATTCATCCACCACCAGCAACCAGTCATCGGGGAAGTAATCGATCAGGCACTCCGGCGGCGTACCCGCAGGGCGACCGGCGAGATGACGGGCGTAGTTCTCAACGCCGTTGCAGTAGCCCACCTGCTCGAGCATCTCCAGGTCGTAGGCGGTGCGCTGCTCGAGCCGTTGCGCTTCCAACAATTTGCCCTGCTCATTGAGCACCTCCAGGCGCTCGCGCAACTCGGAGCGAATGGCCTTGATCGCCTCCTCCAGACGCTCCTTGGGCGTCACGAAGTGCTTGGCGGGATAGATATTGATCGACTCAAGGCTCTGCAGAATTTCGCCCGTGGTGGGATCCACGTAGCGAATGGCCTCCACCTCGTCGCCAAAGAGCTCGATCCGCACCAAGCGGTCCTCGTAGGCCGGTCCGATCTCGAGCACATCACCGCGCACCCGGAAGCGACCACGAGAGATCTCCAGGTCGTTGCGGGAGTACTGGTTATTCACCAGCTCACGGAGGGAACCCCGCAGATTGAGGGTTTCGCCCACCTCGAACTTGACCGCGGCCTTCAGGTATTCACTGGGAATACCCAGGCCATAGATGCAGCTGATCGAGGCAACCACGATCACATCGCGACGTTCAAACAAGGAACGCGTCGCCGAGTGCCGCAACATATCGATCTCTTCGTTGATCGATGCCGTCTTGGCGATATAGGTATCGGAGACGGGCACATAGGCCTCCGGCTGGTAGTAGTCGTAATAGGAGATGAAATACTCAACCGCATTCTTCGGGAAGAACTCCCGCAACTCATTGCAGAGCTGAGCCGCCAGGGTTTTGTTGTGCGCCAGCACCAGGGCCGGTCGCCCCGTGCGCGCGATCACATTGGCGATCGTGAAGGTCTTACCCGTACCCGTGGCACCCAGCAGGGTCTGGTAGCGCTGGCCGGAATCGACGCCAGCCACCAACGCCTTGATCGCTTCGGGCTGATCACCCTTGGGCTCGTAGGGAGCGTGGATCTCAAAGGGGCTGGCCATGGGCCCATTCTCGGGCAGCCCCAGAAGCAGCGTGGCTACGCAGCCAACAAAAAGCCCATGCCCCCCGGAGGGGACATGGGCTGGATCCAAATCAACAGAGACTTGAGGACCTCAGCCTCAGACGGCAGCCTCAACAGCACAGCCCAGGGCCTCACGCAGGCCGCGGACCACAGCCACCATGGCCAGCTGGTCGTTCAGCTTGTTCACCGCAGAGCCCACGCCCACACCGGCGGCACCGGCGGCAATCGCCATCGGAACGGTGACGGAGGACAGGCCAGAGGCACAGAGCACAGGCACGCTCAGCTCAGCGGCGAGGAGGGCGCGGCTGATGCTGTGGGCCGCGGCCAGGGTGGGCGCGGCCTTCTCGATCAGGCCAAGGTTGCCAGCGCTGAAGGGCTTGGCGCTGGTGCCACCCTCGGTCTGGATGATGTCAGCGCCGGCTGTCACCAGATCCACCGCCAGCTGCTCCTGCTGATCGATGGGCAGCACATGGGGGACGGTCACGCTCAGCACCACCTCAGGCAGCAACTCGCGGGTCCGACGGGTGATGGAGAGAACTTCAGCGGCATCAAAGATGCGGCCCAGGGGATAGAAGGCGTCGTAGTTCCCGATTTCCACCATGGCGGCACCGGCTGCCACAGCAGCGGGGAACAGCTCAGGATCCACCGCACTGACGCAGATCGGCAGGCCACTGACCTCGGCAGCCAACTGCACCAGAGCGGGGTCACAGGCCACGTCGATCAGATCTGCACCGCCAAGACCCGCAGCGCGGCTGATGCGCTCCACGCTGGCGGCATCGAAGTTGGTGAGGCCAGCGATGACCTTGAGGGCACGCTTGTCGGCCAGAGCCGTGCGAAGCGAGGCGGGCAGCTGGTCGAGGCGAGACATGCACGTACGGGTGGGGTTTTGCGATTCTCCCACGCTGGCCAGGGAGCAAGCAGGCTGGGCTGATGGCTGAACCCTGGAGCCCGCTGCATCTGCGTCTGCACCGCCAGCTGCTGCGGGATCCCGCGCTGCTGCCTGCGGGAGCGCCCCTGCTGCTCGCGATCTCCGGCGGCCAGGACTCCATGGCCCTGCTGGCCCTACTCCGAGATCTCCAGCGGCTGCACCACTGGTCCCTCCAGCTCTGGCATGGCGACCATGGCTGGCGAGAGAACAGCGCCGAGCAGGCCCGGGAGCTGAGGGACTGGGCCCGCCAGCAGGGTCTCAACCTGCACCTCGATCGCTGGCTGGAGCCGCAAACCAGTGAGCAGGCCGCTCGCCACTGGCGCTATGGCGCCCTGGAGGCCACGGCCCACCGCTGCGGGATCAGCCATGTGGTCACCGCCCATACCGCGAACGACCGCGCCGAGACCCTGCTGCTGCAGCTGGCGCGAGGCAGCCACAGCCGCGGGCTCGGCAGCCTCCGCAGCCGCCGACCCCTGAGCCAAGACGAGAACAGTCCCACCCTGGTGCGACCGCTGTTGGGCTTCACCCGGCAGGAAACCGGCGAGCTTTGCCAGCAAGCAGGCCTCCCCATCTGGATCGACCCCAGCAACCAAGATCAGCGCTACAGCCGCAACCGCCTGCGGGCCACCGTGATGCCAGTGCTGGAGGAGCTTCACGCCGGGTCCACCCTGCGCATCAGCGCCTTAGCCGAGCGCCTCGCTCAGCAGCAGGACAGCAGCGATCAATTGGTCGACCTGAGCCTGCAAACCCTGAGCACCGTTCTGGACTCAGGCCGCCGCATCCTGCGCAGGCGAGCGCTGATGAATCTCGCCCCCGGCAACCAACGGCTGTTGCTGCACCGCTGGCTGCAACAGCAACAAGCCACCCCCAGTCAAGCTGACCTGATCGAGGGACTGCTGCAGCGTCTGGCGCCAGAACAGGGTCCCGGTCGCGCCCAGCTGGGAGAGCAACTCTGGCTGTGCTGGGACCGGGAACAACTCTGGCTCGAGCGCTAAGAGCGGCGTAAGTCCTCAGCCCTGCCTAAACCAGGCTTAAGCGCTCCCTGCAGGCCGCAAGCCCTGTGACCACCAGCTCCATCGACGAGACCTACGGCGCCATCGAACGCGCCTATGGAGAAGGGCGGTTCCAAGAGGCCCTGGCGCGAGCCCTGGAGCTTCAGGGTCAACTCGACGGATCGGAAGCCCGTGCCCTGGCCCTGCGACTGGAGCTCCTGCTCGGACACATCTATTTCTATGGCCTCCGTGATGCCGCCTCCGCCCGGCCTCACTACGAGCAGGTGGCCCAAAGCGCGCCCGAAAGCACCTTGGGTCAGCTGGCGCTCGGCAGCCTGGAGCGCTGCAGGGAGCCAAGCCCGGCAGCGCTGAGCCAGGCCAGCCCCCCCGCGGATCTACCGGCGGTGCCCTGGCTGGCTCAACTGGAGGACGGCCGCCAAGCCCTCAGCGCCCTGCAGGAGGCCTGGGCCACCGTGGTGCCTGCCGAAGCGGCAGTGGTGCCAGCGGGAAGTCACGCCGTGGCGGACAACGGCACCCGGGATGAGGCCGCCACACCCTGGGCGGCCGCACCACAGACCGAAGCCCCGCTGGAACCACGAACTGAGCTTGAGCCCGAGCCCGAACCTGAGCCTGAGCCCCAGAGCAGTCCCGAGCCAGAGCCGGCGCTGAGCCTGAACGGACCCGATTTCAGTCAGGGGTCGCTGCTCATCACGCTCCCAGAGGGCAGAGAGCCTGAGCCTCTGGAGGCCAACAAAAAGGCCCACCCCCTTGAGGGGCAGGCCCATGCAAACCGAAATTGGAGGGCCGCCTTCAGCTGGCTGCGGAACGGCGGCGGCGGGTCCGGCCACTGATCTCCGGCTCTTCGA
>JBMSIW010000047.1:0-13744 GCA_049418265.1 Vulcanococcus sp. | reverse complement strand
CATCGACTTTCTGCGGGCCGACTGCCTGTGCACCGCAAAAGCGCCCTGACCCCTGGGGCTCTGCTGGGGATGGCCTGCGCGGCAACCGCCCTCTTCTTGGCGCTCGTGATCGCACCCGAGCAGCCCCAGGCGCAAGCGGAGATCTGCGAGCGGCACAACGGCGCGGCGGCGTGCCGAATCTGGTGAGGCTCAGGCCGCCTGTAGGGCGGGCTGGTGGGCCGGGGTTGGGCTTGCCCACTGCAGTAGGCGGACGGCTAGGCGCAGGTCGCCATCGGTCCAGGCTCGGATGGCCATGGCTCGCCTCGGGTCGTAGAAGCGCTGCCTGCGGTACCACTCGAAGGCGTCGGCGTCGCTTTTGCGGCCATTGCAGGCCAGGCAGGCCGGCACGCAGTTCTCGGTGACGCTCAGCCCCCCGCGGCTCTGGGGGAGGACGTGGTCAATGGACTCAGAGGGTTTGCCGCAATAGATACACGTTTTGTGGGTAAAAGTGTGTAGGGATTGTCTCCACCGCCTGACGCGAAGTTTGGGGCACAAATCTTCAAGGAAAACGGCATCCCTGCTGTGCATCCGATTGGATCGGTTGCGGAGAGTCTGCCCTTGGTGGCTGGGTTGTCAATGTGTCGAAGGATGCATTTTGCAAGGCTTATTGCTGAACTTGCATTCCACCGCGGGCTCGCTAACTTGAGAGCCGTTGCGCGAGAGTGGGGCGTCTCGATCCGAGCCTTTGCCCCGGCCTAGTGCGACCGCCAAACCAAAGGCGCCGCGCTGCCTGATGCGTCTTGGCGCTGCCGGCTGCATCGAATTGGTCTTGCCCTTCGACGCCGTCACCCAGGCCCAGCTGAGGGCCGTGCGCCCACGGGGCTTCTGGCGCTCCCGGCAGGGCTGTTGGGAGTTTCCCCTGGAGGCCGCTCTGGTGCTGCGCCAGCGCTTTGGGCAGCGTTTTGCCCTTGAGCCCCAGCTTGAGCAATGGTGTCGTTGGCTCGAGCAGCCCCTGCCGCCCCTGCCCCCCCATCGGCAGTTGATCGAGCGGGCTGAGCTCCAGGAGCTGCTGCCGGATGGACGCGCCCTGTTCGCCCATCAGCGGGCAGCGGTGCGCTGGTTGCTGGCTCGAAGGGGTGCGGTCTTGGCCGATGCCATGGGCCTGGGTAAAACCCTGACGGCCTTGGTGGCAGCGCGAGCCATGGTGCGGGCGGCGGGCTGCCGGGTCGTGGTGGTCGCTCCCACGGGACTGCATCGCCATTGGCAGCAGGAGGCTGCGGCCTTGCAGCTGCAGATCACGTTGTTGAGTTGGGCGGCCCTGCCGGAGGACTTGCCCGAGGCCGGCACCGTCTTGATTGCCGATGAGGCCCACTACGCCCAGAACCTGGCTGCCGCCCGCACCCAGGCCTTCTTGCGCCTGGCCCGTCATCCCCGCCTGCGGGCTGCCTGGTTGTTGAGTGGTACGCCCATGAAAAATGGCCGGCCCGCGCAGCTCTTTCCTCTGCTGGCGGCCATCGGTCACCCCTTGGCGCGCGATCAGCGGGCCTTCGAGGAGCGCTACTGCCAGGGCCATTGGTTGGAGCGCGATGGCGCACGGCACTGGTCGGCCCAGGGAGCGACGCATCTGCCTGAGTTACAGCGTTTGGTGCGTCCGTTGCTGCTGCATCGGCGTAAGCAGGACTGCCTGGATCTGCCCCCGAAGCAGCGCCATCTGCTGCCGGTGGTTCTCTCCGATGCGGAGGGGCAGGGCTTTCAGCATCGGCTGCAACGCAAGGTGGAGGATTACCGCAGCCGCGCAGCGGCGGGGCTGGTCCGGCGTGATGCGGAGGCTTTGGCCGTGCTCACCGCCCTGCGGCAGATCGGAGCGGAGTACAAGCTCCCGGCTGCTCAGGCAGTGCTGGAACCCTTGCTGGATGCCGGTGAAGCCGTGGTGGTGTTCACCGCGTTTGTGGCCGCGGCTGAGCTGTTGCAGCAGCGCCTTGGGGGCGCCCTGATGACCGGGCGACTGCCCGCTTCAGAGCGGCAAGGGGTCGTGGATCGCTTCCAGAGCGGCCGTGAGCGCCTCTTGATCTGTACCTATGGCGTCGGGGGCCTGGGCTTCACCCTGCATCGAGCTCGCCATGTCCTGTTGCTGGAGCGTCCCTGGACGCCGGGTGATGCGGAGCAGGCGGAGGACCGCTGTCACCGCATCGGGATGCAGGCCGCGCTCCAGTGCCATTGGCTGCAACTGGGGGTGGCGGATCAGTTGGTGGATGGACTGATTGCCGATAAGGCCGAGCGCATTGCCTTGTTGCTCAATCGCGGGCCCCAGCAGGTGCGGCGGCAGGCTTTGCCGAAGATGGTGCAGGAGCTGCTCGATCGCTGGTGAGGCGTTCGCAGTTGCGACGCCTCAGTTCAATTTCATCGGCCATGAGCGCATCGACGCGCACCTTGCCGGTGCGCAGCTTCTCCGCGGCCTGCAGGCTGTCCTTACAGGCCTTGGACAGCTGTCCAGCCAGCTTGTGCAGCAGTGCCCTCTCGTTGAGGGGTTGTGGGTGGTCGGGATAGGTCTTCACCACCGCATCGCAGCGCTGAATCAGTGCCGGCAGCGCTGAGAGATCCACATTCCGCAGGCAGTCATCCAGCTGTGGCTTCTCTTGGCCCGGCTCTGGAGGGCCGCTGCAACTGCTGATCAGAAGAGTGAGGGCGCCCGCCCCCAGGGCTGTTGGCAGGGCCCGCAGGCCCCGGGAGCGCAGCTGCCCCATCAGTAGGCGTACCGGTTGCTGCTGCTGGCGCCGTTGGCTTCCGCAGCCCGCTTGGCATCGGGGTGGGGCTCGGCGGTCTTCTCGCTTTCTTCGGCCTTCACCACGGCCTTCACGTAGAGATCGCCGAGGTATTTGCCGCAGTCGGGAAACTTCCCGGGATCTGCGACCACCGCTTCGGTGATCATCACGGCCGCATGCTCGGGCGAGGTCTTGAACATCGAGGCGCTTTGCCGCTTCACGGTGGCGTAGGCGGCTTTCCAGCTCACTTCATGGTTGTTGCCACTGCTGCGCATGTAGCAGTAGATCTGCGCGCCTTTGGCGCCGGTGTCCGTGCCTGCCATGGCTGCGGCGGAAAGGCTTGCCCAGCCCAGGGCCGCAAGGGGAAGGGCAGCAAGCAGCCGGCGGAGGGGGCTGCGATGGGCCTGGGGGCGACGCATTCGAAACCGAGGGGAAGCTCTATTGGCGTCCCACCGTATCGATCGTTGCCCGCTCGATCCAGTGCACCGGTTACGCCGCTGGCGGCGGCAGGTTTCCAGGACCGAGCAGGAGGCGAACGGCCAGGGGGAGCACCAGCAGGACGGTGATCAGCCGAACCGCATGCAGGGCCGCCACCGCCGCACCCACCCCAAATTCAGCCCCCACAAGACTCATGCCGCTGATCCCTCCCGGCGCGGCACCCAGCAGCGCCACCAAGGGATCCATCCCCAGCAGGCGACTGCACCAAAGACCCACCACCAGGCCCGTCATGACCAGGGTCAAGGTGATGAGGAGTGCCGGCCGCCAGAGCTGTTTCAGCTCTCCGAGGGCTGAAGCGGTCAGGCCGGTGCCGATGACCGTGCCGATGCCAATTTCCAGGGCCGTTCGGGTGCCGTTGGGCCATTCGGCCACGCTCAATTTCCCGCTCACGCTGACCAGAGCGGCCCCGAGGATGGCCCCCGCCAGGGGGGCGGCAGGGATGCCCGTGCGCAGGGCCAGCAGTCCCCCCGCAAGACCTGCCAGCAGGTAGGCCAGCAAATGCAAGCTGGCGGGCATGGGAGGGCGTTCCTGGGTACGGCGACAAGTCTGCTTGGCCCGTTGCCCTTGAGAAGAGCCTGGAGCTGTGGTGTCATCGGGCCAGTTGAACGATCTTCATGGCTGGCGAATCGGTGTCCTTTCGGATCACTCGCACCACCGAAGACCTGGCGCAAACCGTGGCAGCCCTCTCCCAGCGTCTCGTGAAGCTGGAACAACGCCTGGGTTCGTTGGAGTTGCAGCTCGATCAGGTCAGCAGTCCTGAGCTGGCGGACCCCGACCAGCTGCTGCGCCTCGACCATGTGGCCAGCCTTTTGGCGGATTGCCGCAGCCTGCTGGAGGAGCCCGCAGCGTTCGTGAATCCTCACGAGGATGAGGCGCTGGCTGCATAGGGCTTGCGCCCTTGCCACAATGGGAAGAAAGCGAACCATGGCCTTCACCAACAGCCATCGTCCCGCCCCTGCAGTGGTGCCCTCCGGAACTCCTGCTTGCCAGCAGCGCGCCTTTGCAGAAGGTGGTCATCAGCTGGAGAAGCTGGAATTTGCCCTGGCCGTGGCCATCACCCGTGGCGACGCGCAGAAAGTGCAACTGCTGCGCGATCAAATCGCGGCTCTAGGCGGTAATCGCGAGGAACCCGGCACTTAGGGGCCCTGCTTGGGTGGGCTAACGCTGACCTGAGCAGCCAGGCTGTTCTGGGATGGCCGTTAAAGTTCCAGTACGCGAAAAATCAATACGTGCAATCCATGGGCTCAGCCGCTGCTGTTGCGATCAAGAGAGACGACCTTCTCAAAGAGGCCGCCGCTTTCGAAGCCGCTGCGGAAGCCGCCGCGATCAATGGCCTTGTGGCGGAGTCGGCCCGGGACATTCTGCGCGCTCTCGATTGTGAGCGTCGGGCCGGCAGCGTGGGCCCTCAGGTCCTGCAGCTCATCAAGCCTCGGGCTTGATTGTTGAAGCGGGTGACCGGGCTCGAACCGGCGACGTTCAGCTTGGGAAGCTGACATTCTACCACTGAATTACACCCGCAAAGTGACAAGAAAGTAGGCAATATTGAGCCTTTTCTTGTAGGTAAATCTTAGCAAAGGATCCACCGTTGTGATGGATCCTTTGCCCTGTTCAGGCTCAGGCGGCCAGGGCGGCAGCGCAGGCGGCGACGCCCGTGCCAGGGGTCCCCTTGTGGAGGCCGAGCTCCTGCAGGGTGGCCTCAATGGCGGCAACAGCCGTCAGCACGTCGCGGTCGCAGACGAAGCCCAGGTGGCCGATGCGGAAGACCTTGCCCTTCAGGTGGTCCTGTCCGCCAGCCAGAAGGATGTCAAAGCGGTCCTTCACCTTCTTGCGCAGGGTTTCGGCATCGATGCCCTCAGGGGCAACGGCGGTGATGGCGGGGCTGCCGTAGCCATCGGCCGCATACAGAGGCATGCCGATCGCCTTCATGCCGGCCTGGGCCGCGGCGCGGTGGCGGGCATGGCGGGCAAAGATCGCCTCCAGGCCCTCAGCCTGCATCATCTCCAGTGCCGCCTCCAGGGCGAAGTAGAGGTTGATGGCGGGGGTGAAGGGGTTGCTGTTGGCGTGGGCCGATTTGCGGTACTTGCCCAGATCCAGATAGAACTTCGGCAGGTCGGAGCGGCTGTAGGCCTCCCAGGCCCGCTCGCTCATGGCCACGAAGGCCAGGCCCGGCGGCATCATGTAGCCCTTCTGGGAGCCCGAGCCGATCACATCGATGCCCCAGGCGTCCATCGGCACGTTGCAGGCGCCCAGGCTGGTGACGCAGTCGGCGATGGTCAGCGCCGTGCCATGGGCTTTGACGTGCTTGGCAATGCTCTCCAGGTCATTGATCACGCCCGTGGAGGTTTCCGAGTGGGTGAGGATCACCGCCTTGATGGCCTTGGCGCTATCGGCCTCCAGGGCGCTGCGGAAGGCTTCTGGATCGAGGGGCTGACCCCACTCGGCCTTGATCACCTGCACGTCCAGGCCGTAGGCCTGCGCCACCTTGACCCAGCGCTCGCCGAACTTGCCGTTGTCGCCGCAAAGAACCTTGTCGCCCTTGCTCAGAACGTTGATGATCCCGGCTTCCATGGCCGCGGTTCCGCTGCCCGTGATGACCAGGACGTCATTGCTGGTCTGATGCAGCCACTTCAGCTGCGCGGTGGTGCGCTCAACGATCTTTTGAAAGTCCGCGCTGCGGTGGCCGATGGGATGGCGTCCCATGGCTTTCAGGACGCTCTCCGGCACAGGGGTGGGGCCGGGGATCATCAGGGTGAGCTTGTCCTGCATGGCGGGGCGACTGGGGCGATGAATGAGGCGATCGCTGCCCGGTGACCCAGCAGCGCAATCGACCAACATAAAAAACGGACCCCACCCGCCCCATTTCTCCATGGCTGACAGCGGCTACACCCTGCCGGTGTGGGTGGCGGCGGCGGCCGTGGCCGCGGTGGATCAGTTGGACGGACGTCCGTTCCAGAGCGCCGTTGGCCTCTGCCTCCAGCCGGGAGTGGGCGACGTCACCTCGATTCCTGTGCAGGCGGCTGCTCGGTTGAGTGAAGGGCGCGCCCTGGCCATGGCCTGTTGCGATCCCGGAGAGCTTCTGGACCTCACCCGCGGCCTGCCGGTGTGGGTTGAAGCGTCTTGGCTGGATGCTTGGGAGGACTCCGGCTGGCTTGAGCTGGTGCCCGGGGAAGGCTTCGGGGTGCTTGAGGCCACGGGGGAGGCCTGCCTCTCCAGCTATGCCCGCCAGTTGCTGGAAGAGAACCTTCGGCCCCTGGTGTCCCGAAACCGGGGGCTGCGCCTCACCGTGACGTTCCCCGGTGGCAGGGCCCTGGCGGAGCGCACCAGCAATGCGGCTTTCGGGGTGGTGGATGGCTTGGCCCTGATCGGCACCCAGGCCCTGGTGCAGAAGAGTGCCGCCCCTGATCAGCTTGCGGCGGCCCGCGCGGAGTTGCGGAAGCGCGTGGACAGCCCGAGCTGGCGCGGCGAGCTGATCTTGGTGATTGGTGAAAACGGTCTTGATTTAGCGCCGCGTTTGGGTTTCCCGGCTGAGCTCCTGCTGAAGAGCGGCAATTGGATCGGTCCGCTGCTGGTGGCGGCAGCCGAAGCCGGCGTGCAGCGGCTGCTGTTGTTTGGCTATCAGGGCAAGTTGATCAAGCTGGCGGGTGGGATCTTCCACACCCATCACCATCTGGCGGATGGTCGGCTTGAGATCCTGGCGGCCCAGGCGGCGCTGCTGGGTCTCCCCTTGGAGCAGGTGCAGGCCATCGCGAGGGCGTCGAGCGTTGAGGAGGCTTTGGCCGCCCTTGGCTTGCAGGATGCGGCTGCCGCGCAGGCCTTGGCCAGACAGGTCGCGGGGGTGGTGGAGCAGCGTTCAGCCCAGTACCTCGCCCGCCACAGCACTCAGCCCTTGCAGTTGGGCGCCGTTCTGTTTGATCGAGCACGCCAGATCAGTGCCTGCGGCCCGCAAGGGGAGCTGCTGCTGAAGGCCTTCCGGGCCTGAGATCTAGGGTGATGGGACTGCCCGGGCCTCGCTGCTGGCCGCTCCATGTCCGACGTGAACCCCACCGCCATTGGCGAAACCAATCGCCATCCGGCGATTGTGATCCTTGATTTCGGCTCGCAATATTCCGAACTGATCGCCCGGCGGGTGAGAGAAACCGAGGTCTATTCCCTCGTGATGGCCTACAGCACCACGGCGGCTGAGCTGAAGGCGCTGAATCCCAAAGGGATCATCCTCAGCGGCGGCCCCAGTTCGGTGTATGCCGAGCACGCTCCGGTCTGTGATCCCGAGATCTGGAATCTGGGCATTCCCGTGCTGGGCGTTTGCTACGGCATGCAGCTGATGGTGCAGCAGCTGGGCGGCTCCGTGGTGGCAGCCGGTCGCGCTGAATACGGCAAAGCACCCCTCTACGTCGACGATCCCACGGACCTGCTCACCAACGTCGACGAAGGCTCGACGATGTGGATGAGCCATGGCGACTCCGTGGAGCGGTTGCCCGAGGGTTTTATCCGCCTGGCCCACACCGAGAACACCCCTGAGGCGGCCGTTGCTGACCACACGCGGCGGCTCTATGGGGTGCAGTTCCACCCCGAGGTGGTGCATTCCACCTGCGGCATGGCTCTGATCCGCAACTTCGTTTATCACGTTTGCGGTTGTCTCCCGGACTGGACCACGGCGGCGTTCATCGACGAGGCCGTGGCCGACGTCCGCCGTCAGGTCGGTGATAAGCGGGTTCTGCTGGCTCTCTCCGGCGGTGTGGATTCCTCCACGCTCGCCTTCCTGCTGCACAAGGCGATTGGTGATCAGCTCACCTGCATGTTCATCGACCAGGGCTTCATGCGCAAAGGCGAGCCTGAGTTCCTGGTGGAGTTCTTCGACAAGCGCTTCCACATCAACGTTGAATACATCAACGCCCGCGAGCGCTTCATCAACAAACTCGCCGGAGTGACTGATCCAGAAGAGAAGCGCAAGCTGATCGGTACGGAATTCATCCGCGTTTTTGAAGAGGAGAGCAAGCGTCTCGGGCCCTTTGACTATCTCGCCCAGGGCACGCTCTACCCCGATGTGATCGAGAGCGCTGGCACCAACGTCGATCCCAAAACCGGCGAACGGGTGGCCGTGAAGATCAAGAGCCACCACAACGTGGGCGGCCTGCCCAAGGACCTCCAGTTCAAGTTGGTGGAGCCCCTGCGCAAGCTCTTCAAAGATGAGGTGCGCAAGGTGGGCCGCACCCTCGGCTTGCCCGAGGAAATCGTGGGCCGTCATCCCTTCCCGGGCCCGGGCTTGGCGATTCGCATTCTTGGAGAGGTCACCAGCGAAAAGCTCGACATCCTGCGGGATGCCGATCTGATCGTCCGTGAGGAAATCAAGGCGGCCGGCCTGTATCACGAGATTTGGCAGGCCTTCGCCGTGCTGTTGCCCGTGCGCAGCGTGGGCGTGATGGGGGACAAGCGCACCTATGCCTTCCCTGTGGTGCTCCGCTGCGTCTCCTCCGAGGACGGCATGACGGCCGATTGGTCGCGCCTTCCCTACGACCTGCTCGAGAAGATCTCCAATCGCATCGTCAATGAGGTGCGGGGCGTGAATCGGGTGGTGCTGGACATCACCAGCAAGCCCCCCGGCACGATCGAGTGGGAGTGAGGCTGCGGCGCTAGCGGCGATCGAGGGACTCCGTTACCCTCGGGGCCCCGGCCCAGGAGCCTTGACCGCCGCCCCCCAGCAGGACCTGCAGCTGCAGCGCCGACTGCAGCAGGACAGCATTCATCTGGCTGGCAAGGTCGTCTACCTGAATCCTTTTCTCTATTGGCGCCGCTTTGATGCCAATACGGACCGCTGGCTGCGCGAACCCGGTCAGCTGGCAGAAGATCAGATCACGACCAATCGACTGCGCTTCTATCCGGAATTGGATTGGGAGCTGCTCAGCGATGAGGACCGCGCCGTCAAGGACGGTGCCGTTGAGATGTTCCTCAAGAGCCTGGAGCTGATCAGCACGTTCAATCCCGAGCTCACTCCAGGCCAGCTGCTGGAGGTGGAGCGCAAGATGGCCGTCACCAAAAAGCGCGCCTTCGAGCGTTGGGTGGCGAAGTCCCTGAAGCGCCGCCTTCAGAAGCTGGCCAGCGAGCGTCGCCGCTTTGATCGCGAGCGGCTGCTGCGTGATTGGGCTGAGTGGATGGTGTTGCCGGTCACCCGCCAGGCGTTGCTTCCCCTCTCCGCCTTGATGGTGATTGCGGTCGGCGCAGGTTGGTGGCTGGGCTCCCAGCAGTTCTGCCGTCAGCAGATCGTGCAGCCGGCCGTGCAGAGCCCGGCTGGCTCCGTCCTGCCCTGATTCTCCCGTTTTTTGCTGCAGGCGCCAAACTGAGCTCACATCCCACGCCTGGTTGCCCCATGGGTGCTGATCCCCTCGACAGCCTGCGCCTCGCTCTGATGCAGGACGTGCTGCCCGTGGGAATGGCGGTGGTGGAGCGCGCCCGTCGCGGTGGTGCCCGCGATGTGGCAGATGTCTTCAGCCAAGGGGCTGATCCCCTGGGACAGCTCCGCGAAGAGGGTGAAGATGCGGCGCGTCAGGTGCGGGAACGTCTGGATCGCATCCAGCCTGGCCTTGGCAACCCGGTGATGAAGGTGGACGTCAAGGACGTTCCTGTGAGCGTCCGCTTGGGCGACGATCCAGTGGCGACAGTCAGTGCGGATCGTCTGGAGTTGCAGGCCAGCCTGGCTCGGATCTCGGAGCGGTTGCTGTTGCTGGAGCAACGGCTCACCCCGGTGAGCTGATCGCAGTGGCTCAGGCTGCGCACGCTCACCACAGAACCGCGGGGACCCAGCGCCAGCCTGCCGTGCTGCTGGGCCTGATCCTGTTCTTCGCCTCGGCGATGGTGCTGCGCCTCGGTTGGCTGCAGCTGCTGCAGGGTCAAGAAAACCGTGCCAGGGCTGATGAGAACCGGATTCGCCTTTTGGCCCGCAACCCCGTGCGGGGACGCATCCTCGATCGCCATGGCGAGGTGCTGGTCTCCAGCCGTCTGATCTACAGCCTGTACCTCCAACCCAAAGACCTGCAGGCCGGCAGCTGGCCGGGGTTGCGGCAGCGCCTCAGCCGCTTACTGGGTCTGCCTGAGCAGCAGCTGGAGCAACGCAAGCAGCAGGGGCCTGGCAAGCAGGAGTACCGGATCGAGTTGGCCACCGACCTCTCGCCTGAGCAGGTCCTGCGCTTCCGCGAGCAAAGCGCCTCCCTGCGGGGAGCCCAGGTGGACCTGGACGTTGTCCGCAGCTATCCCCACGGTTCCCTCGGCGCCCATGCCTTGGGCTACACCCAGCCGATCACCGAGGCCGAGTACAAGGCGCTCGCCAAGCGCGGCTACAAGATTCGCGATCGGATCGGCCGCATTGGCGTGGAGGCCGCCTACGAATCGCATCTGCGGGGCAGTTGGGGTGGCCAGATGGTGGAAGTCAACGCCATGGGTGAGATCCAGCGCATCCTTGGGGATCGCCCCTCCAAGGCGGGCAAGGATCTGGTCTTGACGATTGATCTTCAGCTGCAGCGCGCCGCTGAAGAGGCCCTCAAAGACAAGCGGGGCGGCGCGATCGTGGCGCTCAATCCCAAGACCGGCGCGATCTTGGCCATGGCGAGCCGGCCCAATTTCGACCCCAACTTCTTCTCCAAGTCGGTCACCACCCAGGCGGAGTACGACGCCCTCTTCTCGTCACCGGTCAAGCCTCTGCTGAGCAGGGCCATGAACGCCTACGACCCGGGCAGCACCTGGAAGCCCGTGACCGCGTTTGCCGGGATGGACTCTGGCAAGTTCCCTCCCAATACGAAGTTGGTGACCCGTGGCTGCATCAAATATGGCGGCCACTGCTTCCCCGATCACAACGGCGCGGGCTTCGGCACCATTGGTTATGAGGACGCCCTGCGCTTCTCCAGCAACACCTTCTTCTATCAAGTCGGCGTGGGGACCGGCTCGTTGCCCCTCTACAACGCCGCCTTGAAGTTGGGTTTCACCAAGCCCACGGGCATCGAGATTGGCTACGAGGAGAGCCCGGGTCTGGTGGGCAACGAGATCTGGGCCGCCAAGGGCCGCGGCTGGGCCAAGCCCGGCACGACTCCCTGGATTCCTGAGGACATGGCGAGTATGTCCATTGGCCAGTCGGTGGTTCAGATCACCCCATTGCAGCTGGCCCGCGCCTATGCGGTGTTTGCCAACGGTGGTTATTTGATTACGCCCCACCTGGTGGACCGCGGTCTCAATTGGATGGCGCCGCCCCGCCGCACCAAGGTGGAGATCAAGCCTTCCACCTTGGCGACCATTCAGCGGGGTCTGCGCAAGGTGGTGCAGGAAGGCACCGGCTACCGCATCAACGAGGCGAAGGAACTTCCTGCGGTGGCCGGCAAGACCGGCACCGCGGAGGACAGTACCGGTGGTTCTGACCACTCCTGGTTCGCCTGTTATGCGCCCTATCCCAACGGGGACATCGTGGTGGTGGCCTTCGCCCAGAACACCCCTGGGGGTGGATCGGTGCACGCCCTGCCGATGGCGCGCAAGCTGCTTCAGGTCTGGGTGCAGCAGCGCAAGGGCTAGTTCAAGGCCGAGGCCGCGGTCGTTTCAGCCCACGAGAGCTGCTTGCTTGCTCTCGTTCAGCACCTGTCTGTAGTAGCCGCGCAACTGCTCGGTGGCACCTGCCCATCCCCAGCGTTCTGCTTCCTGGCGCGCATTGCGGCGCAACTGCTCCCGTTCGGCGGGGTCGCCCAGCAAGCGCTGAGCTGCTGCGGTGAGGCTGCCCGCGCCGCCATCGGGGCCATCGGGTTCGTAGAGGCAGCCATTGATGCCGTCGCTGACGATGTCGGGGATGCCGCCGCGGTTGGCGCCCACCACCGGGCAGCCGGCGGCCATGGCCTCCAGCAGGACCAGGCCCAGGGTCTCGGTGCTGCTGGGGAACAGGAAGGCATCAGCACTGGCATAGGCGCTCGCGAGCTCTTCTCCGGCCAGATAGCCCACGAACGTGGCCGCGCTGCCGGCAAACAGAGTCTCCAGCTGCTGGCGGTAGGGGCCATCCCCCACCAGGGCCAGGCGGGCATCGGGCATGGCATCGAGCACGGGGCGGATCCGCTCGATCTGTTTTTCGGCGGAGAGCCGCCCGATGTAGAGCAGCACTTTGCCGGTGTCGCTGTGGCCGCCGAGTAGGCGCTCACGCATGGCCTGGCTGCGGAGCTCGGGCCGGAAGAGCTCGGTATCGACACCGCGCTGCCAGAGATCCGTGTGCTGGATTCCCTTCTCGCTGAGTTCGGCGACCATCGCCGTTGAGGTGCAGAGATTGAGCTGGGCCTGGTTGTGGGCCATCTTCAGCAGCTCCCACAGCACCGGCTCGAGCATCCCCAGCCCGTAGTGCTCCAGATATTTGGGCAGATGGGTGTGATAGCTGGCCACCAGGGGATAGCCCTTGCTCTTGGCCAGCCAGATGCCTCCCAAGCCGAGCACAGCCGGATTGACCACATGCACCAGATCGGGCGCAAAGCTGTCCAGGGCTTCGGACACCGACGGCCGCGGCAGGGCCAGTTTGAGCTCGGGGTAGAGCGGCAAGGGCATGGCCGGCACGCCAACCACCCGTGCACCCAAATAGGTCTCGGGGGCCCCCTCTGGGCAGAAGATCAAGACCTCATCACCAGCGGCCACCAGGTGCTGCACCGTTTTGGTGAGCCGGGTGACGATGCCGTCGACCTTCGGCAGGAAGGTCTCGGTGAAGAGGGCGATCTTCAAGGTGTTCAGGCGGCCTTGATCGCCTGGGCTTGGGTTTTGGTCCAGGCCGACGTGCAGAGGATGCGGTTGCGATCGCAGCGATCGGCGTAGCGGGTCGCGATCTCGACCACTTCCTTGAGGAGACCGTCATCGAGGGTGGTGGGGTTGAGCCCCAGCTCGATGAAGCAACGGTTGTCCACGATCAGGTCGTTCTCGACGGCCTCGTTGCGGGGGTTGGGCAGGTTGTTCACCTGAGCACCGGTCAGTGCAGCGACCTTCTTGGCCAGCTCGCCCACCTGGTGGCTTTCGGTCATCTGGTTGAAGATCTTGACCCGCTCCCCTTTGGTGGGGGGGTTCTCCAGGGCCAGCTGGACGCACTTCACCGAGTCACGGATGTGGATGAAGGCGCGGGTCTGACCACCGGTGCCGTGCACCGTGAGCGGGTAGCCGATGGCGGCCTGCATCAAGAAGCGGTTGAGCACCGTGCCGTAGTCACCGTCGTAGTCGAAGCGGTTCGTCAGGCGCGGGTCGCGATCGGTGGCTTCCGTGTTGGTGCCCCAGACGATGCCCTGGTGCAGGTCGGTGATGCGGACCTGATCGTTCTTGTTGTAGTAGAGGAAGAGCAGCTGATCGAGCGTCTTGGTCATGTGGTAGACGCTGCCCGGGCTGGCGGGGTGGAGGATCTCTTCCTCAAAGCGGCTGCCGTCGGGCTGAGGCACTTCCACCTTCAGGTAGCCCTCAGGGATGGTGGCTCCGCGGTGGGAGCCATAGCCGTAGACGCCCATGGTGCCCAGGTGCAC
>JBMSIW010000046.1:0-14403 GCA_049418265.1 Vulcanococcus sp. | reverse complement strand
AGAACCTGGTTCCCGGTGAGACGGTGCATCTCGAGGTCGAAGCCAGTGGTTGGCGCCTTTTCGACCAAGCCGGCGAAGCGCTCCCCCGCCCCGAACCTGCCGTCGCACCCAGCCGCGAACCGATGCTGCCAGAGCTGAGCTGACGCCCAGAGCCAGCAGGAGCCGTCATGCCAGGGGAATGCTCATGGCATGAAGGTCACGGCCTATTTCAGGGATGTGGTGCGTGAGAAGCACCCCGGCATCAAAACCGCCTGGATCCAGCGGGTGATGAAGGCTCCTCTTCAGCAGCGCCGCCAGAGCGATGGCCGGTACGCCCTGTGGGGACTCGTGCCGGAAGCCGGAAATCGCGTGCTCAGGGTCATTACCCTTGAGGACAGAGAGACCGTCCACAACGCCTTCTTTGATCGCGGCTTCCTCAGGCAGCAGGTGCGATCACGATCCGATTCCTCGTCGCCTGGGGCTTCCGCGCCATGAAGATCCGTTATTTCCCGGATACCGACACCCTGCACATCGCACTGGCCGATCGGGTGAGCAGTTGCTCAGAGGCGATCAGCGACAACCTGGTCGTTGATTTCGATGACCAAGGCAAGCCGGTGGGACTGACGTTGGAGCACTACTCCCAGATCAGCGACAACCGGAGCATTGAAACGCTGCTGCCCATGGCACCGCTCCTGCAACCGGCTTAAATCGCCGTCGCCTTCTTACTTCACCCAGATCACGCTGCAGCCCTGGCCGCCGTCGCCCTGAGCGGCATCGCTGACCCGCTCCACATAGCTCACCGTGGCGAGCCATTCACGCAGGCCACGTTTGAGCTTGCCGGTGCCGATGCCATGAATCACCCAGAGCGGGCCATTGGCCGCGCGCAGCTGCTCCTCCACGGCAGCCTCTGCCTCATGCACGCGCATCCCGCGGACATCAATCGTGTTGCGCTCGGTGCGCACCTCCGGCCCCCGACTGGCGGGGTTGCGGCGACTGCGAATGGCCACCTGCGGCTGGGGAGGATCGGGCTTCTCACCATGCAGGCCCTCAATGGCCGCAAGCTCCAGGTTCAGGCGCATGACCCCACAGCGCACGGTCAGTTCACGGCCGTCGTCTGAAAGGGACAGCACCTCTCCTGCCTTGCCCAGGGAGAGGACCCGGACCCGATCACCGACCTTGGGGAGCCATCCCTGGTGCTCACGTCTCTCCGGCAGGGGACGATGCTGCTGTTCGAGCTGCTTGAGCTTCTGACCTGCACGCCGAGCTGTCTCACCCAGGCTGCTGGAATCGGCGCCCTGACCGTGGCGAAGGCGTCGAATAATGCGCCGCACCTCCTTTTGACCGTCGCGAATGGAGCGCTCCAGCTGCTGCCTGCGCTGCTCCTGCAACTCCGCGCTTTGCTCCTTCTGCTGCTGCCAACGCTGCAGGAGCTCCTCGTGGAGCAACTCTGTGCGAGCCAGCAGGGCTGCGGCTTCCTCCGCCGCTTCCTGCTGCCGCTGCCGCTGACTCTCCAGCCCAGCGATCACCTGATTGAGCTCCCCTTCACCGCGGGGGGCCAGCAGGGTGGAGGCATCCGCCAGCACGGCGGCATCCAACCCGAGGCGCGTGGCAATGGCCAGGGCGTTGCTGCGGCCTGGGATCCCCCACTGCAGGTGATAGGTCGGCGAGAGGGTCTCGACGTTGAAGGCCACGGAGGCGTTCTCGAAGCGTGGATCGTCGTACTTGAGAGCCTTCAACTCCCCAAAGTGGGTCGTGGCAATCGTGAGCCGGGCGCGATTGGCCAACTGCCGCAGAAGGGCGATCGCGAGTGCGGTTCCCTCGGTGGGGTCGGTGCCGGCTCCAACTTCATCCAGCAGCACCAGGGAGGCACCAGGGGCCGCCGCCAGATCAGCCTGCGCAGCGGGCAAAGCCTCCAGGATCCGGGCAATGCGCCGCACATGACCGCTGAACGTCGAGAGGCTCTGCTGCAGTGACTGTTCATCGCCGATGTCAGCCAGGACCTGCTGACACCAAGGCAGCCGCGGCGTTCCCTGGCAGGGCAAAAACAGACCGGCCCGAGCCATCAGCGCCGCCAGGCCCACACTTTTGAGCGTGACCGTTTTGCCGCCGGTGTTGGGTCCGGTGATGGCCACGACCCGCAGGTCTTGATGCACCCGCAGCGTGACCGGCACCACAGCTTTCTCCCCCAGCTTGCGCTCCTGCCAGAGCAGCAAGGGATGGCGCAGACCGTCGAGCTGCATGGGTGCCAGGCAGTCGGCCTCCAGCTCTGGCCTCACGGCTCCAAGCCAGGCGCCGTAGCGCGCTCGGGCCACCGCCAGATCCAACTGCACCAGCACGTGCTGCAGGTGCTCAAGGGCCGGCACCTCATCGGCCACCAGAGCGCTGAGCTCCTGCAAAACGGCTCGCTCGGCCTCTCGCTCCTCCCCTTCGAGCTGACGAATGCGATTGCCCAGCGCAATCACCGGCTGCGGTTCGATGAAGACCGTGCTGCCGGAAGCGGAGCTGTCATGAACCAGACCAGGGAGCTGACTCCCGGCGCCTGCCTTGACCGCCAACACGGGCCGGCCATTGCGCTCGGCGACCACGCTGTCCTGCAGCAAGGAGGCGTAACGACGCAAGAGCTCATTGAGCCGATCCCGTCGCTCGGCGCGAACCGCAGCGATCTGGCGGCGGAGTTCTGAGAGCGGCGGGCTGGCGCGATCCGCCACCCGGCCGCCCTCTTCAATGCAAAAGCGCAGGCGCTGCTCCAACTCAGGCAGGGTGCGCAGGGGCTCCACCAGGGCCGTACTGACGGGCCTCAGGTCGGGGTCGTCAATCTGACGGCGCAGGCGACGGGCCGCCGCCAGGGTGGAAGCCACCTCCAGCAGGTCATCGCCACTGGCCACACCTCCCTTGCTGCAAAGCAACAGGGTGCGCTGCAAATCCGCCGCACCCTGGAAGCTGAGTCCCCCCTCAATCAAGCCATCGAGGGCGAGCAATTCGGTGGTTTCGGCCAGCAAGCGCAAGCTCTCCTGGCGGCTTGGTGCCAGCGGCAACGCCGCGGCCAGGGCGCGGCCTGCTGTGGTGCTGGCAAAGCTGGCGACATGCTGAGCGAGCCGCGGCCACTCCAGCAGCTCCAGCGCTTCCAGTTGGATCGGCGCGTGGGTCTGGGCCGTCACGAGTAGCTCAGAGGAATCGGTGCTGCCCCCACATTCGAGGGCAGGCCAGCCGCCGGCTCGTAGAGCATCTCCAGCCAGTTGCCCTCGGGATCCTGCATGTAAAAGGAGGCCGTCCCATCGCGGTGATCGTGCACGGGACCACATGCATGGCCCTGACTGACCAGTTGCTCGCGGATGCGATCAACCTCAGAGCGCTCCTGGAAATGGAAGGCGAAGTGGGGGCCTGCCGCCTTGTAGTCAGGGCTCAATAGAGCGATGCCCTCACCGGTTTGCGGCCACTGGACGTAGCACCAGTCATCGGCCTCCCAGGTCAGGCGCAGCCCAAGGCCGAGGTAGAAGCGCTTGGCGCGCTCCATGTCCTGCACCCGCAGGGCGACGTGGCCAAGACGATGGGTGGCGGACATGACGGAGAACGGCATCAACTCCATTCTCGGCTTTGCACGGCAGCGCTGACGGGGCAACACTGAGGGGAACTGGATCAGGCCCCTTGCCTTGAGCGCAGCAGCACCGGGTCAAGGCAGTTTCTGGCTCACCAACAGAGGCGTGGTGGCGGTCTGTTTTTTGGTGCTGGAGCTGGTCTTCTTCTCCACCGATTCCGTCGGTGTGCCGGCACACCTCTATGTCAGTGGCGATGTGGGGGGGACGCCTTACCAGGCGGAGTGGTTCATGGTGGCCTTCCTGGTGCCGGCCGCCCTGATCATGCCGCTGCTGGGCAGCCTGAGGGAGAGGGTGGGAGCCAAGGCCATCGCCACCGTGGGGCCGGGCCTGTTCGGGGTGGCCTGCCTGATCAGCGCTGGAGCCACCGACCCACAGCTCTTCATCGCGATGCGTGTCCTTCAGGGCCTTGGCGCTGGCGTGATTCCTGCCGCCGCCGGGGGGTATCTGGGGGGACAGCTCGGGGAGAAATACACGCCCATGGGCAAAGGCCTGGTCGCCCTGGCCCTGGTGAGCGGATCGAGCATCGGCATCCCCCTGGCCGCCTTTGTGACCTGGTACTTGAGCTGGCGGGTGCTGTACCTGGGACTTGGGCTCGCCGCGCTCGCGGCTGTCCTGGTGATCGCCCGGTTAATGCCGGCATCGAGCGGCAACCCCGACGCGGAGATCGACTGGCTGGGCTACGGCCTCCTGGCAGGTGGCTTCGGCCTTCTCGCCCTGTCGCTTGTCGTGGGCAACCAGCGGGAGTGGTTTCAGAGTGCCACCTACGTGGTGATGCTCTGGAGCGCCCTGCTGCTGATCGCTCTGTTCGGCTGGCGGATAGCAACCGTTCCGAAACTGATCAATCTGCGCATCTTTCAGGACATCAACTACTGCGTGAGCACAATCAATTTGAGCTCGGTGATGTTTTTCCTGTTCATGGTCTTTGCGATTGTCCCCAGGTTCCTAGGGATTGTCGTCAACAACACCATCGAGAACTACGCCTGGACTTTCGTGCCTTTTGTGGGGGCAACCATCCTCACGGGGCTGATGGTGACACCTGGGGTCAGCCCCTATCTGCTCGCCAGAAGCCTGGAGACCAAGAAAAAGCTCTGCTCCGCGGCGATCTTCACCTTTGCGCTGACAGCCCTCTGGATGAGTGTCACCTCCGCTCAGCAGAACAACAGCAACCTGACCCTTCAGCTGATCGCCGTGGGGGCCTGCTTCGCGCTGATCAATTGTCTGGAGATTCAGATGTCGTTCTCCACCATGCCGGCCGAGCTGATGACGAGCGCGAGCTCGGTCCTCTTTTTTTGCACCAACATCTCCAAGGCCCTTTCTGGCGGCGTGAGTTCCGCGATTGGGACCGTGAGCAGCCAGGGAAGTTGGGAGCGTTTCCGCGAACAGACCTTCAACGCCCAGGGCGCCATGGAGCCCTTTCAGAGTCCCTTGGAGGGTCACCGCATGGGACTGCATGGCGACCTCTGGTCCCAGGGCTCCTTGGAGCTGATGAACCACGCCATCGCCAAACAGGCGGAGGTGGTGACCTTCATCAACATCGCCACCATGGTCGGGCTGGTCCTTCTGGTGCTCTCCGTTCTGCCCCAGCTGCACCGCAGCCCCAAAGCTCCAGCCAAAACAGGCGAGGGCCCCTAGGCTTCGGCTGGCCTCAGCCCCGGCAAACCGTGAGCACCTTGGGTGTCAGCCGTGCAGGGAAGCCACAGCGCTCACGCCTGATCGCCGCTGCCGCCGTCGGCCTTGTTGGCAGCGGACTCGGGATCTATTTCATCCACAACCACTACTTCCCCAACACCAACGACGCCTATGTCCACGCCTACACGGTGACGGTGTCGCCCTACGTCGAGGGCTACATCAAGACCATCAAGACGGAACCCAACGCCTACGTCAAAAAAGGGCAGCTTCTCTATGAGATTGTCCCGCTTCCCTTCCAGCTGAGCGTGGATCAACAGCAGCACGAGCTCGAGGCTGCGATCGCCCAGAAGGGAGCCCTGGAGCAGCAGCTCCTCCAAGCGCGCCAAGCCCTCAAGGACCAGCAGGCCAGCCAGTGGATCATCGATCTCAATCAACAGCGCTACGCCTACCTGGAGCAGCAGCAGGTGGTCTCGCTCGAGAAGTCGCAGGAATTTATTGCCTCAAAACTCGAAGCGAAAGCCAAGGTCAAAAGTGCAACCCTCGAGTTGGCACGGCTTGAGAAACAAATCAAGGAACAGGAAGCCAAGGTCCGCGCCCTCCGAGCCGCCGTTGGCAACGCCAAGGTGAACCTGAACTACACCCGTTACTACGCCCCGATGGATGCCTATGTCAGCAACAACTTCAGCATCCGCGTCGGGCAGTACGTCAAACCAGGCCAGGCGATGTTCACCCTGGTGGACAACAACCATTGGTGGGTCGACGCCAACTACCTGGAAACCCAGATCCATCGCATCCGCGATGGCATGCCCGCCAAGGTCAGCCTCGACATGTACCCCGGGGTGAGCTTCCAGGGCAGAGTGATCAACATCAGCCAGGGCAGCGGGGCCTACTACTCCCTGCTGCCGCCGCAGAACGCCACAGGCAACTGGGTGAAGGTGCCGCAGCGCTTCCCTGTCCGCATCCAGTTGCAGCAGAACCAGCGGCATCCCCTGCGGGCTGGAGCCACCGCCCATGCCAGCGTGAACACTCTGGCCAAGCCCTAGTTGGCGAGGGTGATCGGCAGCGTCACCGGCTCCCCAGGCTGCCGAGGCACCGGCAAGAGTTCGCGCAGCAGCTGGGCATAACTGACATTGGCCAGCGTCATGGCCTCGGCGCGCTGCTCCATCGCAGTGGTCAGCGATCGAATCGTGTCGGAGAGATCCGTGTAGTCCGCCAGACCGAATTCATAGCGAGCCCGGCTATCGCGATAGGCCTCGCGAGCCGCACGAAAGGAGGCATTGGCCGCAATGATCTGACTGAGGGCCGCACGGTGGTCGTAGTAGGCGCTCTCCAGGCGTTGGCGGATGGCATTGCGCTCTGTGGCCTCGCTCTGGAGGGTGCGCTCAGCGGCGGCTCGACTGGCCGCGACGGCTCCTGATGTGATCCCAGCGTCAAACAGTCGCCAGTTCAGCAGCACACCAGCCGCCCATTCCCCACTGTCCCCGTTGACGCCTGGGATGTAAGCCGGTCCCTTGCAGCAGCCATTGAGATCGATCAGGGGGGACGTGGATTGCGCCGCCAGATAGCCGCCGGTCGCGAAGAGACCAACGCGGGGGAGGAGTTCTGCCGCGCGACGATCCGCCTGCCGAAGCAAAGCCAGGCGAGCTGACTGCAACGCCTCCAGTTGTGGATTGCCTTGGAAGCCACGCACGATGGTCTGATCCAGATCAAAAGGCCAAGGGGGCTGCAGCCGGACCGCCTCTCTCGCCTCCAGGGTGACCGGGAAGGGCGCATTCACCAAGTTGCTGAGCCGTCTCTGACTGCTCAGCCGCAAGGCATCCGCCTGCTCCAGCCGAAAACGGCTCTGCTGAAGCATCGCTTCCGCGCGGAGCAGATCGACCCTTGGCACCAGCCCCGCGGTCTTCATCGCTTGAACCTGATCGAAGATGACCAGGTCGTTCTGCACCACGACCTGTCGGATCCGGCGCAGTTGATCAGCGAGTTGAAGGTTGTAGTAGGCCTGAGAGACGTCGAGTTGCAGTTGACGTAGTCGATTGGCGTAGAGCTGCCTGGAGGCCTCCAGCTCAGCCTTCACCTCAGAGAGGGCCGCATTGCGCTCGAAACTGACAAGCTCGTAATCGAGGCGGAGCAGGGCAAAACCCTCACCCACGTTGGTCTGTGCGCGCTCCCATCCACCGGTGGGCACATAAAACGGCGAGTCGACGCCGTAAGCCGACCCATTGCCTTGCCAGGCCCAGCTGCCGACACGACGCTGGTTGTAACTGCCGCCCAGGTTGAGGCCAAAGATCGGGTAGAGGCGCCCTCGCACAGAGGTCAACCAGCCCTGCTGTTCCTTGACGCGGGCGATCTGCTGCTGCAAGAGCGGATCGTTCTGAACCGCCAGAGCGATCACCTGCTGGAGATCAATGCGTAGCCGCTGGGCAATGGCAACCGCCTTGGGCTCTGCCGGCAAGACGCCGGGCTGGGGCGGCTGCAGCTGACGCAACAGCTCCGCGGTGGGGATAGAGGGAGCCGTGTCTCCCGACTCGACCTGAACAACCCCGTCAAGGCGATCGAGGTCTCTGGCGTAGGCCTCAAAGCTGCGAACCAACGGCTTCAACGCCGGAGGCGTTGGACGCTCAACCGCGAGCGCGCCACTCGGAAGCAGGCACACCAGGAGCAGTAGCCGTCGAGCACAAGCGCCCATTGCTCTGGCCCCGATCCGGCGGCCATGGTGTGTGGGCCAACCCTAGGCAGGTTGGCCTCATTGGCCCTCAGGAGCGACCGGCTCTACGCCTGGCGCAACCACTCGGCCGCATCACAGGCGTGATAAGTCAGGATCAAATCGGCCCCAGCCCGCTTGAAGCAGAGCAGGGTTTCGAGCACAACAGCGCGCTCGTCAATCCAGCCTTTCTCAGCGGCGGCTTTGACCATCGCGTACTCACCGCTCACGTTGTAGGCCGCGATCGGCAGTTCGCTCTCCTCGCGTAGGCGATGAATGATGTCGAGGTAGGCCAGGCCTGGCTTCACCATCATGATGTCGGCGCCTTCCTGCTCATCGAGCTGGGCCTCGGTGATGGCTTCGCGGGCATTGGCCGGATCCATCTGGTAGGTGGATTTGTCCTTGGGGATCGGCTTGCTGGCAGCCGCCCGTGGGGCTGAATCCAGCGCCTCCCGGAAGGGCCCGTAATAAGCAGAGGCGTACTTCGCCGTATAGCTAATGATGCCGACGTGCTCGAAGCCTTCTTCGTCGAGGGCCTCGCGAATGGCACCGACACGGCCATCCATCATGTCGCTGGGACCAATCAAATCTGCGCCGGCGCGGGCCTGAGCCACAGCCTGCTTGCAGAGGATCGCGACAGTTTCATCGTTCAGCACGACCCCCTCGCCGCTGACGATGCCGTCGTGACCATCGCAGGAGTAAGGATCCAGCGCCACGTCCGTCATGATCGCCATGCCGGGATGGGCCTCCTTCAGGCGACGAATCGCCCGGGGAATCAGACCGCCTTCGTTGAAGCACTCGGCACCGTCTTCGGTCTTGAGGCCATCGGCCACCTTGGGGAACAGCACGACACAGCGGATCCCCAGATCCCAGGCGCGGCCCACCTCCTGCACCAACCCTTCCAGGCTCCAGCGCTGACAGCCCGGCATGGCACCGATGGGCTCGTTGCTGGCACCCTCATGGACAAACAACGGATAAATGAAGTCCGCCGCGCTGAGGGAGGTTTCGCGCACCATCGCCCGCAGGGCAGGCGAGCGGCGCAGACGGCGGGGGCGGTAGGTGAGCTCCATGTGGGGCAGGCCCAGCGGTGGCAAGTGGGCCGGATCCTACGGAGGCCGCCTCAAGCCAGGTCAATCTCCAGCTTCACCACATCCACCGGTCCGCGGCCGACCGCGTTGAGCTCTTTGGCGGCCCTGATCGCGGAATCATGGGCGTGAAACAAGTGGGCCTTGGCGCTATCGGGCACAACGACCAAGGACTCACCGTCGTCGGACACCGCCAGAAAGCCGGCACCGCTGAGCAGCTTGAGGGCATAGCGCTCCGGCCTGGTGCAGTCCTTGGGATGGGCTGGATCCAACTCAGGCCACCAGAAATGCAGCACAGGAGCACCCTCCCAATGGGTTCAAGCTAGGTGCTGCCCCCGAACCCCGCTCGCACAGAACGAGGGGCTTTCGCCGCAGATCGGGGTCCGCCAGCGGAGGCCGCCGCGGTTCAGGTCTCGTTGCCCCCGAACATGTCGTCGTAACCCTGGTAGGGATCGAACTCTGACCATCCGGGACTGGCCTCGTTGAACAACCCGTATCGGGCCGCCTCGTCATCCATCAGCGTGTTGCCGGTGGGCTGGGTGTCGCAGGTGATGCCGCCATCGGCGGTGGGCTGGCAGTTGTCAAACACAACCCCCGCCTGCACAGGCAGCAGTGCGGCCATCCAGAAGAGGCCAGCACCTGAGAGGATGGCCAGCGCTTTGGTGCTTGCCGCGATGTACACAGACTGGACTGCCGTTGCCCTGCTGCTGCTGACCGCCACCCCCCTGCTGGTCGTCGTGGCAACGGCTGCGTTCTTCATTTGGCGGCAGAAGTCGAAGCGTTGAGCTTTCGCAGGCGTGGGCGCGGTCGACCGCGGTTGACCCGCTCAGCCAAGGCCGCATTCACCAGATCCTGCCCCTTCGACTGGATCAACTTGCCCTGTCCCAGGCAATCAAGACAGGTGCGGTAGCCGGACGCATCGGTGCGTTGCACACCACTACCGCCGCAGCTGCTGCAGGTGCTGCTCTGCTGAGTGAGAAAACCACCGGAAAGCCCTTCGGATCTGGCCATGGGCCTACTTCTGTAATGGCCTTCAGTGTGGGTCGGTTCAGAGGCTTTGATCCCGAAAGGATCCTTAAGCCTTCGAGGCCAGCTGTCCCCGCAGAGCCTCAAGCTCACTGGCCCGGAGCAGCTCCTCAGCACTGAGCCGAGCCCCGGGCTCCACCAGACCAACGCTGGCCGCCAGCAGCCCCACGACCGAAGCCGCGTCGTGCCCTTGCTCCCGCAAGAGCGGCAGTCCCAAACCCCCATCGCGCTTGGACAGGCGCTCGCCGGCCCCATCGATCCAGAGGGGGACATGCCAGTAATCAGGCAAGCCCGCTCCCAGGATTTGCATCAGGGCAATCTGCGGAGCCGTGGTGTGCCAAAGATCCAGACCGCGCACCACATCCCGGATTCCCAGCAGCGCCTCGTCCACGGCAGTCGCCAAGTGATACGCAAAGAGGCCATCGGAGCGGCGCAGCACCACATCACCCACCTGGGTGCTTGCCTCCAGGCACCCCGGCGAACCCAACGCCTCGCTCCAGTGCAGTTCGCCGGGTTGTAGGCGCAGACGCCAACTGGGTAAGCGTCCTTGCTGCACTCCCCACTGAACGGGCTGGCTCAGGCAATAGCCCGGATACACCGGCGAGCGACCGTGGGGCGCTGAGATATCAGCCAAAAGCCGCCGGCTGCAGCGGCAGGGGTAGAGCAGACCCCGCCTCCTCAGGCTGGAGAGCACCGTGGCGTAGATGCCGCGGCGCTGGCTCTGCCGCAACACCGGGCCATCCCAACGCAGACCCAACCACTCCAGATCCGCGACGATCGCCTCCTCAGCACCCGGCCTATTGCGAGGCGTATCGAGGTCATCCACGCGCAGCAGCCACTCGCCGCCTTGAAGGCGCGTGATCAACCAGGACAACAGGGCAGTTCGCAGGTTGCCCAGATGCAAACGACCGGTCGGCGACGGGGCATAGCGCCCGCGCTTGGCACGACCGCGCTGTTGCTCCGCCTGCGCCAGCAACTCCTGCAGATGCTCCGGCAACACGACGGTGCTCAGATCAACTCACCCCAGCATGCAAAAGGGCGGCCCGAAGGCCGCCCCTGCACATCACAACCGTGGGCGTGAGCTGGTGATCAGCCCTGGACGCGATCCTTGAACAGCTTGCCGGCGGTGAAGGCGGGCACGCGCTTGGCAGGGATCTTGATCTTCTGGCCGGTCTTGGGGTTCAGACCCTGACGGGCAGAGCGCTCGCGGGGCTCGAAGGAGCCGAAGCCCAGGATCGATACCTTTTTGCCTTCGACAACCGAGTCGATGATGGTGTCAATGGCGGCATCAACCACCTGGGCCACGTCGGTCTTGGTCAACTCGGTGCGAGCAGCCACGAGGTTGACGAGGTCAGCTTTGTTCATCGGAGTGGGAAGCCTCTGGGCTCAGTAGCAGCAGGGCGGAGTAAGAAATCCCCGCCACCACTGGTTTCAGCGCGCCAATGGTATGGGGGTTGGCAAGGGCCGGCAACCACCTAATCCCAAAGCTGGTGCAGGTTTTGACACTTTTTCTGCCGAAATCCCCGCCTAAGGGGCCGGCTGATCGCGCAACGCGGCGAGATCAAGGCGGGTCAACTGCTCCTGGAAGGAGGCGATGAGAGCCTCGCCACGCAGGGCACCAAGCCCTGCCCCACTCGCCAGCTGCAGAGCGGGGTCTGCCGGAATCCAGGCCTGCAAGTCCTGCAGGCTCTGGATCCAGCGGCCCCAGTGAAACGAACGCCTGGTGCGCAGGGGCAAGGCCTGCCCTGGCGCCACCGGACTGAGCAAGCGTCCGCAAAACAACACCGCAGGTTGATCCGTCTGCGCATCCGCCAGCAGCACGGCGCTGCCTGGGGTGGGGCCCGGGGTCCAGCGCAGCCTCAAGCCGGGGGCCAGGTGCTGTTCCGAGCCATACGTCTCGACGGCGAGTCCAGGCAGCAGATAAGCCTCCTGCTCCTGCACAAACACGGGCCAACCGAGGCTGCTCTGCAGCCGGCGAAGGCGGCCATGGCCCTCGCGGCTGGTCAGAACGATCTGACCAGCTGGGCGCTCAGACAAAAACGAGAGGTTGGCCTGGGTCAAGCCCGGGCAGTCCACCAAGACCCCTCCGCCATCAGCGGTCTCCAGCCACCAGGCCGAGCCGCCCATGCAGTCGCGATTCGGGGCAAACAACCAGAGGTGTTCCTGCACCTGGCGGGGCGGACGCCCCTCGGGCAACGGCTGAGTGCTCGCCACGGACATTTCAGACCAGACCCCATCGACCAGATTTAGCCTGGACCAGCAGCCTGGCGGTTTCGTTGGCGTCGATCCACCTGGGACAGCCCTGGCCGCTTGGGGCACAAGCCACGCCTCGCGGGGTGAATTTCGCGCTTGCCGCCCCCTCCGCGACCCGCGTTGAACTGCTGCTCTTCAGCTCGGGCCAAGCCCCTGAACCTGAGCAGGTGGTCGAGCTGCACGCCCAGCACCGCTCCGGCGATATCTGGCACGTCGAGGTTGAAGGCATCGGCATTGGCTGCTGCTACGCCTATCGGGTGTTTGGGCCACTGCTGCCGGGCCGTCACGGCTACAACCCCTCCAAGCTTCTTCTGGATCCCTGCGCCCGAGCGATCACGGGCTGGGATGTCTACAAGCGCGTCGACGCTCTCGGCGCCATGCCGAACACGGCGCGCTGTCTCAAAGGTGTCGTCACAGAACGGGATCGGTTCGATTTCCACGCGGCCCCTCGACCACGTCACAGCTGGCAACGGACTCTGATCTATGAGTTGCATGTGGGGGGCTTCAGCCGCGGCCAAGGCAGTCCGGTCAGCAAGAACGCCCAGGGCACCTATCTGGGCCTGATTGAGCTCATTCCCTATCTCAAAGAGCTGGGCATCACCACGGTCGAACTGCTGCCCGTGATGGCCTTCGACCCCCATGACGCCCCGCAAGGGCGCATCAACTACTGGGGATACAGCCCCTTGAGCTGGATGGCGCCCCATCACGGCTACCAGCAGGGAGACGATCCGCTCGACATCCGTCACCAGGTCCGGCAGCTGGTCACGGCCTGCCATCAAGCCGGCCTCGAAGTGCTGGTGGATGTGGTCTACAACCACACCTGCGAGGGAAATCAGGCCGGCCCCACCCTGAGCTGGCGCGGCATCGATGACCGCCTCTACTACCACCAGAACGCCAAAGGGGATTACCTCGACGTCAGTGGTTGCGGGAACTCCATCGCCGCCAATCGCCCGCTGGTGCGGCGCTTGATCCTGGAGTCCATGCGCTGCTGGGCCCTGGAGCTTGGTGTGGATGGCTTCCGCTTTGATCTGGGCATCGCCCTGAGCCGCGGTGAGGAGTTAGCGCCCCTCGAAAAGCCCCCCCTGTTTGAAGAGATCGAGGCCGACCCGGAGCTCTCAGATCTGAAGCTGGTCAGTGAACCCTGGGATTGCGGTGGGCTCTATCGCCTGGCCGATTTCCCTGCCAAACGCATCGGCTGCTGGAACGGACGCTTCCGCGATGACGTGCGCCGCTTCTGGAAAGGCGACGAGAAAAGCTGTTGGGCCATGGGCCAGCGCCTGAGCGGCAGTCCTGATCTGTTCGGCGGACAGCCAGCCGTGCTGGGGCGCAGCATCACCTTTTTGACAGCCCATGACGGCTACACCCTGAGTGATCTGGTGAGCTACGGCGGCAAGCACAACCTGGCCAACGGAGAAGACAACCGAGACGGCGACAACCACAACAACAACTGGAATCACGGCGCGGAAGGTCCCTGCAGCGACCCGGCCGTCAGCGAACTGCGAAACCGGCAGCTGCTGAACATGGTCGCTTCGCTGCTCCTGGCCCCCGGGGTGCCGATGCTGCTGATGGGGGATGAGGTGCGCCGCAGCCAGGGGGGCAACAACAACACCTGGTGCCAGAACAATCCCCTGGGCTGGATGCACTGGCTGCCCGACCGCGAAGACCTCGCCCACAAGCAGGTCCTGCAGCAGCTCATCCAATTGCGCCTGAAGCTGGCCGATCTGCTGAACCCGGAAATCCCCCACGCCGAGGCGAAATCACCGCGGCTGGATCAACCAGGCCACCTGATCCGCCAGTGGCACGGCATCAAGGTGGGGCAACCGGATTGGGCCAGCTGGTCCCACACCCTGGCCTGGAGCCTGAACGATCGTCAGCGCGGTCCTCTGCTCTGGTGTGGGATGAACGCCTACTCCGGCGATCTGAGCTTTGAGGTCCCCCGCTGCGAGCGCGGCTGGAAACAGGTGCTCGACACCGGAGCCAGCGAGGTGACACCGGCCGACGCGCCCCAGTGGTCCGGCAGCAGCCGCTCACTGAAGGCCCGCAGCCTGGTGGTGCTTGTGGATCAGCACCTTTGCTGAAAAGCGGGCTGCGGGAATCGAACCCGCATCATCAGCTTGGAAGGCTGAGGTTTTAC
>JBMSIW010000045.1:0-14615 GCA_049418265.1 Vulcanococcus sp. | reverse complement strand
TCAGCTCCGCCGGTGGCATCGCGCTGAGATTGGCGTAGTTACCTGCTGCAGCGAGGTGATACGGGAGCGGCGGATCGTTGGTGTACGTGCCGGTGGGGTTGTCCATCAAGGTGAGCTCACCCTTGATGTATTCCACCGACAGACTCTGGCCCGTTCGATCGTGCAAGGTCATATGAATCGGCAACGGCCCACCGAACGCCTTGATGGCGGCACCATTCACCAGCACCTTCGGCAAGCCACGCTTGACCTCTTCAACGCTGGCGAAGTTCGTCAACACATAGGTGAGCAACTGAGCGCTATTGATCGATCGCTTGGTCTGGCCAGAGGGAACGCTCTGAAATTGGGCATAGCCGGCGAAATAGAGCAAACCGCCCGCCAAGCCCTTTTCATTCATGCCATCGGGAAGCACATCCTTCAGACCGAGGGCATTGAGACCAACCACCGCATAGCGACTGGTCCAGGCCAGACCATTCCCAATGCCGCCGTCGGGGCCATTGCCGCGCAGGAGCGTCCCGCGCTGAATCAACACCGCCTGGCTACCGAGCGGCTGGCCGAATTCCATGGTGCGGCCATACACCCGGCCCCCATCGGATCCCTTGAGCACAAAGCTGGTGCAGGCCTGAGCCGGCACCGCCTGGCCGCCCATGAAACCCAGGGCCGCGAGCACTCCGAGGGCGCGCCTGCGCCATGGCATGACCTGAATCATCCGTGCTGCCTGAATCGAACACCGCCGCCAAGTCTGGCCAGAGAGGCCAGGACTAGCCACAGCAAACCAGTACAGATGAACTAGCCTGCGAGGAAGCGTGCCTGGCGAGCCTGTGTCACCCCTGCTGATCGGCGGCCTGCGCAGCCAGCCGCAAACCCTGCGGCTGCCCCTGGCCAGCAGCACCGTGGCAGCGGGCTTCCCCAGCCCCGCTGACGACTACATCGATGTCGGGATCGACCTCAATGAGGTGTTGATTCGTCATCCCAGCAGCACCTTCTTCCTGCGGGTGAGCGGCGACTCAATGACCGGTGCCGGGATCCATCACGGCGATCTCCTGGTGGTGGACCGCAGCCTGGAAGCACAACCTGGGCACATCGTCGTGGCCGTACTCGATGGGAGCTTCACCCTCAAGCGACTGATGCGCCATGACGGGCAGCTGCGACTGGAGGCCGCCAACAGCGCTTACCCACCCCTGGAGCTGCACCAATGCGGCGACGTGCAGATCTGGGGGGTTGCCATTCACGTCATCCACTCCCTGGGGCGCCATGGCTGATGCCCTCGCCCTGATCGATGCCAACAACTTCTATGCCAGCTGTGAGCAGGCCATGGATCCGGCGCTCCTCGGGCAACCGGTCGTCGTGCTCTCCAACAACGACGGCTGCGTGGTGTCGCGCAGCAGTGAGGCACGGCAACTGGGCATCGCCATGGGCAAGCCCTACTTCCAACTGGCCGACCAGCTGACTCGGCACGGGGTGGTGGTGCGCAGCTCCAACTACGCCCTCTACGGGGACATGAGCCAACGGCTGATGAGCAGTCTGGAACCCTTCGTCTCCGAGTTGGAGGTGTATTCCATCGATGAAGCCTTCGTGCGGTTGCCAAGACCAGCCCATGGGGACCTCAGCGACTGGGCCAGCGATCTGCGCAGCCGCATTCGCCACAACCTCGGGCTACCGATCGCGATCGGCCTGGCCAACAGCAAGGTGCTGGCGAAGCTGGCAAACCACACCGCCAAAGGTGATCACCACCATGCAGGGATCTTCGATCTCACCCGCTACAGCAACCAAGATCCTTGGTTGGAGCGCACCCCGGTCGAAGAGATCTGGGGTGTCGGGCGACGGCTCAGCCGCTGGTGCCGACTGCGGGGCATCACCAACGCACGCGAACTACGCGATATGGCCAGTGGAGAGCTGCGAGCCAAGGCTGGGGTGGTGGGCCTACGCCTACAGCTGGAATTGCAAGGGGTGAGTTGCCTGCCCCTCGACGACAGCCCCAGTGCCAAACAGGAAACCTGCGTGAGCCGCAGCTTTCGCAGGCCGGTCTGCAACGAGCGGGAACTGCGCGAAGCCGTGGCGAGCTACGTGAGCCGCGCCGCCGAGAAACTGCGCCAGCAGCGGCAACGGGCCGGACGCCTCACGGTGTTTGCCCGCACCAGTCCCTTCAGCCCAGGCTTCTACAGCCAGGCAGCGAGCACAGCCCTCCAGCTGGCCAGCAATGACACCGCCGTCCTGCTGCAAGCCGCGCTGCAGTTGGTGCCGCACATCTACAGGCCCTACAAGCGCTTCGCCAAGGCCGGTGTGCTGCTGCAGGAGCTGCAGCCGGAAAACCAGCTGCAACAGCACCTGCTCAGCCAGCTCAGCGCTGAGGAACAGCAGCGCCGGGAGACCCTGATGCAGAGCATCGATCGCCTGAACCGCCGCTACGGCCGGGGCACCGTGCAATGGGCCGCCTGCGGCCTGCAGCCCGCCTGGATGATGCGGCGCGAACAGCTGTCCCGGGCTGCCACCACCCGCCTGAGCGACCTACCGGTGGTCTGGGCCCAGAGCTGAGCGTCGAGGGGGTCGAGGTCGAGCGCCGAGGTCAGATCTGGCCGTATTTCTGAAGGCTCTGGGCCGTGCAGAACTGCTTGGCCTGCTCAATCGAATAGCGCTGATGGATGCGCGTGACCACACAGGTGCAGGTGTCCTGGACCATGCCCTCAGGCGCGGTCTTGTTCGCCTTCTGAAAATCAGTCTTCATCGCCTTGGAACAGCTGCTGAAGATGAACTGATCCACCATGTTCTGGGCATGGGCAGATCTCAGGTCCAGCCCGAAGAGCACAGCTGGAGCGGCCAGGGAGAGAGCAAAAAAGACGAGCCGCATCAGAGGCAGGGTGACAGGGAAGCCCGAACCGTGGGCCCGTCCTAACAGCGCCCAGGGGGAAGTGGGAAAAGCAACAGGCACTGAGACAAAAGAGACCTCGTCGGCTCCGCTTGGTCGCCAAGGCTGAAGCCGCACTAAGCGGAGAGGCTGTCTTGGTTCACGACATCCTCGTAGCTGGCGCGGCGCTGGGCATCGAGATGCTCAATGTGTTTGCGCTCGTTGTAATAGAGGTCCTGAAAGCGCAGGGCATCGCGGTTGAGGTCAGCAAACATGCTGTCAATGCGGCTCTCCATGTCCATGCCCGCGGTGGGAGAGGCCGTGGCCACGGAGGTCTGCGTGTCATCCAGAAGACGGGCGATGCAACGCTCCAGGGTCTCCAGGCGTTGGCTGCTCCAGGCATTCAAGAGATGCCGGCAGCGCTTGAGACTGCGCTGACGCTCCAAGGCTGCAGTGGCGCCGCGCAACTGCAGCAGAGGGTTCTCCAGGGAGAGCCGTTGCACATCGCTGGGCTCCAGCAGCGGCGTCAAGCGGACCAGCAGATCAGAGGGAACCTCGGCGTCCACCAAGAGCAGCTGATCACTCAGGAGGCGCGGCAGATCGAGGTCCGCCAGATCGGCTCCGGGATCAAGGCCGCGGTTGATGGCCTCCAATCGCCCCACCCCCAAGTTGTCCTCCTCCAAGGCACTGATGGATGCCCAGAGCTGGCGGTGATGGGAGATCGCAAAATCATCGAGTTCCCGGCGCCGCAGCTCCGCGCGGATCAGGCCCCGGTGACTGGAGCAATGGAGATAAAGGCGCAGTAGTTCCGCCTCGGCGCGCTCCCGTAGGCCAGCTTCACCGGGCTGCTCCCAACGGCGGGAGCGCCCATGCCAGCGCTGACCTTTGACCTGCTGTCGCAGGTCATCCTCCAGTTGCAGGGCCAGCCGGGCTTGGCCGCCGCTGAGCCGCTCAGCCACCTGCTGGAGGTAGCGGGAGCGCACCGCACTGGCGGGCAACTTGCCCAGCAAGGCCACCAACTCGGTGACGGCCTTCTGGAACTGATCAGCCTTCGAGAGGTCGCAACCCTCAAGCACCTGCTCGATCTGCCAATCGAGCCAGAGGGGCGCGAGATCCAGCAACGAGCGGTAGTCACCGGCGCCGTGGTCCTTGAGGAACTCGTCGGGGTCCTTGCCGCTGGGGAGGTGCAGGACCCGCAGTTCCAACTGCCCCTGCAGAGCCAACTGCTCCACCTCGCCGATGGCCCGCTGGGCGGCCCGAACGCCAGCCCCATCGGCATCGAAGTTGAGGATCAGCCGCTTGCCATCACAGCAGCGGCAGAGCTGCGTGATCTGCTGACTGCTGAGGGCCGTCCCCAGAGCCGCCACGGCATTGGTGATGCCGGCGGCATGCAGGGCGATCACGTCGAAGTAGCCCTCCACCACGACGGCTCGGTCGTCCTTGCGAATGGCATTCGCGGCCTTGTCGAGCCCGAAGAGATGTTTGCCCTTCTCAAAGACCTCCGTCTCGGGGGAGTTGAGGTATTTGGGTTCACCGCCATCAAGGCTGCGGCCGCCGAAGCCGATGATGCGGCCTTGGCGATCGGCAATGGGCACCATCACCCGATGGCGGAAGCGGTCATAGAAACCATCTCCGCCGCGGCGAGGCACCACCAGGCCGGCCGCCTCCAGCAGCTCTGGTGAGAGCCCCTCAACCTGCTGCAGGTGGCTGAGCAAACCATCCCAGCGCTCAGGGGCGTAACCCAGGCCAAAACTCTCCAGGGTGGATTCCTGCAGGCCGCGGCTGTCCTTGAGGTAGGCCAGCGCACCGGCCCCTTCCGCTGTTCGTAACTGCGCGCGGAACCAACCGGCCGCCAGGGCCAGGGCCTTGTGCAACTGGTCGCGGCGGGAGAGCTGCTGACGCAGGCGCTCCTGCTGCGGGCCCTCAAGGGTCTCGATGGGGAGCTGATATTTGCGCGCCAGCTCCAGCACCACATCGCTGAAGCTCTGGCGCTGAAGCTCCATCAGGAACTTGATGGAGTTCCCGCCGGCGCCGCAGGAGAAGCAGTAGTAGAACTGCTTGGCCGGCGACACCGTCATCGACGGAGACTTGTCGTCGTGGAAGGGGCAGACCCCGACGAACTCCCGCCCCTTTTTTTTGAGCACGACGTGCTCACCCACCACATCGACGATGTCAGCGCGTTCCTTAACGGCCTCGATCGTGCGGGGATGGAGGCGAGGGACTGACAAGCTCCGGTCTCAGGTGACGCTCCAGGATGGCAGGGCTGCCCTGTGGATGCTGTCCAGCACGGTGAGCTTCAGCCTGATGGGTGTCTGCGTCAAGACACTCGGGGGCCGGTTGCCCGTGGCCGAGGTCGTGCTGGCGCGCTCAGCCGTGAGTCTGGTCTTGAGCGTGATCATGTTGCGCCAGGCGCAGCTGAACCCCTGGGGCAGCCGCAAGGGCTTGCTGGTGCTTCGCGGAGTCATCGGCACCGGAGCTCTGTTCTGTGTGTTTGCAGCCCTGGCGCAGCTGCCCCTCGCCCCTGCGACGGTGCTGCAGTATCTGCAGCCCACCTTCACGGCCCTGCTGGCCTGGCTGCTGCTGAAGGAAACCGTGGGTGCAACGGTGCTGGGCGCCGCGGTTCTGGGCTGGCTTGCCGTCGTCATCCTCAGCAGCCCGAGTGAGCTGATGGGCCTGCTGGGGCCTGCCGGCACAGCTCTCCTGGGTCAGAGCGGCGCAGGCCTACCGCTGAGCGGGGTGGTGCTGGCCATCGCTGGAGCGCTCCTATCGGCCTGCGCCTACGTGAGCGTCCGAGCCCTGGGGCGCACCGAACATCCCCTGGTCATCGTCTTCTATTTCCCCCTGGTGGGCCTGGTGATGACCGCGCCGCTGGTGCTGCTGCAGCCGGTCATGCCCTCGGGCTGGGAAGTCCTGGCCCTCGTAGGGGTCGGGCTCTTCACCCAGCTCGGTCAGATCGGCATCACCAAAGGCCTGCTCGGGATGCCGGCAGCCCGGGCCACGGCCATGAGCTACGTGCAAGTGCCGCTGGCGGCACTCTGGGGATGGCTTTGGTTCCAGGAACCCCTCGATCCAGACACCGCGACAGCTGCTGCGTTGGTGTTGCTGGCGACCCTGCTGAGCCTCAGGCGCTCTCACCCTTCAAGGGCAGTGGGTCGGTGAGCCAATCCTGATTGGCACCATCACCGCTGCCGGTGGGCCTCGCCAGCCGCCAGCTCTGACCGCGCTCGCCGCGCTGAAGGTACAGATCAAAGGCGCTGTCCACCCGTATGGGATCCCCCGCCAGGCGCCAGTCAAAACGACCGCTCAGGTGGAGACCCTTGCTGGATCCGATCGTGATGGGCTCTTGCGATGTCACCCGCACCCGGCTCACCTGGGGCGGCCCCGCCGCATCAAGCGTCAAGGCGTCAGCGATAGAGCGCTGGGTGAGGTCGATCTGCAGGGCGAGCGCTGAGAGCAAGACCTTCTGGGATGGCTGACCGGCACCGCAGGCACTGAGGCTGAAGCTCAAGGCCACCATCAGCAACAAGGCCAGAGCCCGCCGCACCAGCCGAAAGAGCGGTTGAAAAGAGACAGCCAGGGTTGTCAGACCGGGCAGCATGAGAAGCAGATAGCGTCTCCCCATGATCGGCTGGCTGCAAGGGGAACTGGCCGATCGCTGGCAGCAGAACAACCGCTGCGGCCTGCTACTGGTCTGTGGCGGAGTGGGCTACGAGGTCCAAATCCCTCGCCGGCACTGGGATCAGCTCGGCGCCGAGGGGGAGATCACCCAGCTGCATGTCCACCAGGTGATCCGCGAAGACAGCTGGACGCTGTATGGGTTCCAGGCTCGCCATGAGCGTGACCTCTTCCGGGAATTGGTCGCCGTGAGCGGCGTGGGGCCCCAGATGGCCCTGGGGTTGCTGGGACAACTGAGCGGCGAGGAGCTGGTGCGCGCCATCGTGCAGGCGGATCTGCGGCTGCTCTGCCAGGCACCGGGGGTGGGCAAACGCACGGCCGAGCGTCTCTCTGTGGAATTACGCACCCGTCTGCAGGAGCGCTTTGGCGCCAGCCTGGCTCTGCTGGAGGCGGATGATCTGGCTGCCGCTGCCCTGGATCCGGCTGGTGGAGCGGCGCCCAGCGAGGGCGTACGGGAGGAGGTCCAGCTGACCCTGGCGGCCCTGGGATACGAAGCGCTGGAAATCAACCGGGCCCTGCGGGCTGTGGCAGCCCAGGGCGAAGGCCTGGGCGCCGACGGGGATGCCTGGCTGCGGGAAAGTCTGCGCTGGCTCTCACGGGACGCGGCTTGAGGGGGCGGTGCACTCGGGGCAGTAAGTTGGTTGTTTGCACCGTCAGGGCCAGACGCCGCGCATGTCGCTCGACACCACCAAGAAGCAGGAACTAATCAACGCTCACCAGACCCATGGCACCGACACCGGTTCCGTGGAAGTTCAGGTGGCGATGCTGAGCGAGCGCATCAGCAAGCTGAGTGGTCACCTGCAAGGCAACATCCACGACTTCTCGTCCCGCCAGGGTCTGCTGAAGATGATTGGCCGCCGCAAGCGCCTGCTCAGCTACCTGCGCAGCAACAGCGAGCAGCGCTACAGCAGCCTGATTCAGAAACTGGGCATCCGCGGCTGAGATGGCAGGCCAAGGGAACAACCGCAACCGTCCATCCAGTGGCGGGGGCATCGCTCCCAGCCTTCCCTCCAGCTCAAGCAAGTCCAGCGGAGCGAAGGCAGCAGCCAACCGCTCCAAGCCATCCAATCCACAAGCCATCCCGCCAGCCGTCGCCAATCGCATGGCTCGGCGGGTAGCGATCGCCACGGGCATCCCCACGGTGTTGGGCATGGCCAGCTTCATCGTCAGTTACCTGCTGGTGAGTCGTGGGGTGCTGGATATTCCCCCCGCCGCCACCTTGGTGACGTCCGGGGGCTTTTTCTTGCTGGGACTGCTGGGCCTGAGCTACGGGGTGCTGTCGGCCAGCTGGGAAGACGCCCCCGGCAGCCTGTTGGGCTTTGAGCAGGTCGGCGTCAACATCTCCCGGCTGCGTAGCTCCTTTAAGCGGCCACCAGCTTCGAGCTGAGGCGAGCACGAAACGCCTGTGATTCCAGGCTGCTCAAGGCGGCCTGGCTGTCACGCACACAGAACTGATGGCCGAGCCGGACGTAGCGGATCTGGCTGTCCTGCCGCACCAAGGCGACCACCGGCACACGAATGCCCGCTTCGTCCTTCTCCGTCCGGTGTTGGTTCAGGCATTCACGCAGCTTGTGCTGCACGGCAATGTCGCTGGCCTCCTTGCCATCGAGTTCCACCAGAAGCACCTGCAGTTCATCGATGACCCGGCAGTCATCAACAATCAACTGCACCTGCTCGTCGCGCCGATCGACGGAGGCCCAGACCAAAAGCCGGGCATCAACCATCAGGTGATCTGCCAGGCGGGCATAGGTCTTGGGGAAAACCACGGCCTCACAACTGCCGCTGAGATCTTCCAGCTGCAGCACCGCCATCCGGTCCCCCTTGCGGGTCGTGACGGGGCGCAGCGCCGCCACCAAGCCGACAACACTGACGCGCGCCTTATCGGCCTGCTCTTCGAGACTGCCAAGGCCAATGGGCGAGAGCAGCTGCACGGGCTTGGTGAGCTGTTTGAGCGGATGGTCTGAGAGATAAAACCCGACCAGCTCCTTCTCCAAACGAAGCTTCTCGGTGGGGGGGTAATCCTTCACCGGGGCAGCCTTCGGGGCGGTGCTGAGATCCGCTGGGCCGGCCTCATCGCTGGAATCTCCTCCAGCGGCAAACAGGTCGAACAGATTGCCCTGGCCGCTCGCGCGATCGCGGGCCCGGGAAGCGGCCCAGTCGGCCACCAGTTCCAGGTCGGCCATCAACTGGGCACGGTTCGCGTTGGGCTCAAGGCCGTCGAGGGCGCCGCAGTGAATCAGCGCTTCAAGAGAGCGGCGGTTGAGGGTGCTGCCAGGGATGCGATCGCAAAGATCAGCCAAGGACTGGAAGGGACCATCGGCGCTGCGAGCTTCCAGCAGGACGCGGATCGCGCCTTCGCCAAGGTTGCGCACCGCCGAGAGCCCGAAGAGGATGCGATCACCGACCGGTGTGAAGTCGATCCCGGAGGCATTCACATCCGGGGGCATCACCTCAATGCCCATGGAGTTGCAGTTGGAGATATAGCGCTGCACTTTGTCCGTGCTGCCCGCATTCACGGTCAGCAGAGCGGCCATATAGGCCACCGGATAGTGGGCCTTGAGATAGGCGGTCTGATACGTCACCGCGCCGTAGGCGGTGGAATGGCTCTTGTTGAAGCAGTATTCCGCAAACAACACCATCTGCTCAAAGAGTGCTTCAGCGATGGAGGAATCGACGCCTCGCTCGGTGGCCCCTTTGACAAAGATGCTCTGATGTTTTTCCATCTCGCTTTTCTTCTTCTTACCCATGGCTCGACGCAACAAGTCGGCCTCGCCCAGGGAATAGCCAGCTAGATCCTGCGCGATCCGCATGATCTGCTCCTGATAGACCATGATCCCGTAGGTCTCCTGCAGGATCGGCTCCAACTTGGTGTGGGCGAAGTCAATCGCTTCGCGGCCATGCTTGCGGTTGATGAACTTGGGAATCAGGCCGGCATCCAGAGGACCCGGGCGATACAGGGCCAGGATTGAAGAGATGTCCTCCAGGGATGAAGGCTTGAGGTCACGAACGATCTGACGCATCCCGCTCGATTCGAGCTGAAAGATGCCTTCCAGATCGCCACGGGCCAGCAGGCCATAGGTGCCGGGATCGTCGAGGGGCAGGGCATCAGGATCCACCTTCTCACCGGTGCTCTGCTCCACCAGATCGATCGTCTTATCGATCATCGTGAGGTTCTTGAGCCCCAGGAAGTCCATCTTCAGCAGGCCCATCGACTCCACGTCCTCCATGAAGTACTGGGTGATGACCTGACCATCGTTGTTGCGTTGCAGGGGGACCACCTCATCGAGGGGATCGGCCGCGATCACCACGCCAGCGGCATGAACCCCAAAGGTCTTGTTGGTGCCCTCAATGCGCATGGCCATGTCGACCCAGCGCTTCACCACCGGGTCGTTTTGGTACTTCTCGCGAAATTCAGGAGCCGGTGATTCCTCACCGATCATCTCCTTGAGCTTGGCTGGTTTGCCGCGCACCACAGGAATCAACTTGGCCAGGCGGTCCGCATCGCCGTAGGGAATATCCAGCACACGCGCCACATCCTTCAGCACAGCCTTGGAGGTCATGCGGTTGAAGGTGATGATCTGCGCCACCTTGTCTTCGCCGTAGCGACGGGTGACGTAATCGATGACCTCACCGCGGCGTTCGATGCAGAAATCCGTATCAATATCAGGCATCGATTTGCGTTCGGGATTCAGGAATCGCTCGAACAGCAGACCGTTGGTGACTGGATCAATGTTGGTGATGCCCAGGGCATAGGCCACCAACGAGCCCGCAGCGGAGCCACGGCCCGGACCCACCGGGATGCCGTTGTCGCGGGCAAAGCGGATGTAATCCCAGACCACCAGGAAGTAGGTGGGGAAACCCATCTGCTCCATCACCTGCAACTCAAAGTCCAGGCGCTCGCCGTAGGTGGCATCGAAGCCGGTGCCTGCGGGCAGGCCCAGACGATCGCGCAGCCCCTGCTCGCTCACCTCCCGCAGGTAGCTGACGGGCGTGTGACCGTCGGGGATCGGGAAGCGTGGCATCTGATAGCGACCAAGGATGTCGTAGTCCTCGACCTTTTCGGCCACCAGGGCCGTGTTGGCGACAGCCTCCGCCACCACCTCGGGCTCGAGGTGGTCGGCGAACAACGCGAGCATCTCCTGCTCGCCTTTGATGAACTCGGTGCCGGTGTAGCGGAGACGTTTCTCGTCCGTCACCAACTTTCCGGTGAGCACGCAGAGGAGGGCGTCGTGGGCCTCGGCGTCGTTGCTCGTGAGGTAGTGCGCGTCATTGGTCGCCACCAAGGGGATACCCAGCTCCTTGGAGATGCGTGCCATCTCGACGTTGACGATCCGATCTTCCGGAGATCCGTGGTCCTGAATCTCCAGATAGAAGTCCTCGCCAAAAACACCCTGGTACCAACGGGCCACATCCCGGGCCACGTCCGGCCGGTTGCGAAGGATCGCCTGGGGAATCTCGCCACCCAGACAGGCCGTGGCGACGATCAGACCTTCGCTGTGGGCCTCCAGGGTGGGCTTGTCGATGCACGCCCTCGCAAAGATGCCCCGACCACGCATGCCCCGCAGGTGGCTGATGCTGGTGAGCTTCACCAGGTTGCGATAGCCAACCGCGTTCTTGGCCAGAACCACCAGGTGGTAGCGCCGCTCTTTCTTGGGGGGATTGGGGTCATCAAGGGAGCCATTGATGACATACATCTCGTTGCCGATGATCGGCTTCACGGAGCTGCCCTTGCAGAGCTTGAGCAGCTCAATGGCGCCGTACATCACCCCGTGATCCGTCAAGGCGATGGCAGGCATGCCGAGCTCTTCGGCCCGCTTCACCATGTCCGGCAGCTGACTGGCCCCATCCAGGAGGCTGTAGTCGCTGTGGTTATGGAGAGGGACGAACGCCAACGGGTGGAGCGCCTGGGCGCAAAGGTTGCACCAGGCTAAGCGGGAGACCCCAGATTCAGGGCATCAGCTGGCTCCAGAAGGAGTCCTAACACCAGGGATGGGGCCCCCGGGATCAGGGCACCAGGGCCGCCTCAGGCCTGGACTCCATTACCCGGGCAGCCTGCTCGTAGTGATGGGCCACCTGCAAGAGGCGCTCCTCCTGGAGGACGCCGGTGATGAGCTGGACACCGATTGGCAGGCCAGTGCCGTCAAAGCCACAGGGAACACTGATGGCAGGAAGTCCAGCCATGTTCGCGGGAATCGTGAGCAGGTCCGCCAGATACATGGCCAGCGGGTCCTCGCTGTGGGCACCAAAGCCGAAGGCCGTGGTGGGGGAGGTGGGGGTGAGCAGCACATCCACCGTCTCAAACGCACGATCGAAATCGCGGCGGATCAAGGTGCGCACCTGCTGGGCCTTCTTGTAATAGGCGTCCACGTAGCCCGCCGAAAGGGCGTAGGTGCCGATCAAGATGCGGCGCTTCACCTCATCCCCGAATCCTTCGGCACGGCTGCGAGCCGTCATCTCCGCCAGGCTTGCCGCATCATCAGCGCGGTAGCCGTACTTCACCCCGTCATAACGGGCCAAGTTCGCGGAGGCCTCGGAGGGGGCAATCACGTAATAGGTCGCGATGCCGTCGTTGAAGCGGGGGCAGCTCACATCGACCAGCTCACAGCCCAGGGCCTGCAATTGCTGGGCAGCGGCCATGACCGAGGCCTTCACGGCAGGATCCAGGCCCTCAGCCTCGAAGCATTCGCGCACCAGGCCAACGCGAAGGCCCGCCACCGGTTGGGTCAACGCGGCCCGGTAGTCAGGAACCGGTGCCTTGAGGCAAGTGGAATCACGGGGATCAGGGCCAGCCATGACCTGCAGCAGCTCGGCCGCATCGGCGACGCTGCTGGTGAAGGGTCCCACCTGATCCAGGGAGCTCGCGAAGGCCACCAGGCCGTAACGGCTGACACGGCCATAGGTGGGCTTCAGACCCACCACACCGCAGAAGGCGGCGGGCTGACGGATGGAGCCACCCGTATCGGATCCCAGGGAGGCGACACATTCACCAGCAGCGACAGCCGCGGCGCTACCACCGGAGCTGCCGCCAGGAACCTTCTCGGTGTTCCAGGGGTTGCGGCTGGGTCCGAAGGCCGAGGTCTCGGTCGAGCTGCCCATGGCGAACTCATCGAGGTTGGTCTTGCCCAGCAGCACCGCACCCGATTGCCAGAGGCGATCGGTCACGGTGGATTCGTAGGGAGGCACGAAGTTCTCCAGCATGCGACTGGAGCAGGTGGTGCGGATCCCGCGGGTACAGAGGTTGTCCTTGATGGCCAGGGGAACACCGGCCAGCGGAGGCAACGCAGCACCGGAAGCTCTCAGGGCATCAATCCGGTCAGCATCGGCACGGGCGCGCTCCGCTGTGACCTCGGTGTAGGCATGCACGCTCGGCTCGACGGCCTCGATGCGGCTGAGGTGATGGTCGGTGAGCTCACGGGCGGACACTTCGCCGCTGTTGAGTTGCTCACGCCACTCGGCGATGCCCATCAAACCCAGACCACTAGCAAGGCTCGACGCTATCAGTCAGAGCAAGAAGGACCCTCAGGGGGCCGCGCTGATGGTCAGGGGCTCACCGCGGCGAGCCCGAACCAGGGTGTGCTGGATCTCCGAGGCTCCCTCACTGCGGAGATCCGCCAGGAAGGGGGGCAGGGAGGACTCCAGGCTGTTGCGCCTGAGATAGGGACCGAACCAGTAGGTCACATCAGGGTTGCGCGTTTCCACGCGCGCCCACCAGGCCAGACCAAACCCATTGGCAATGCTGCGCAGAGGCCGAATCAGGGGGGTCATCAGGGCTGGTGGTGATGCGTCCATTGTGGCGGCGAAAGCGACTTTCGCGGCACTCAGAGCTGGATGTCAGAGGAGAACGTCGTGGGCAGATCCGCTGAGAGACCCAACTCGATCGTGTCGGCCACAGCCTCAGAGGCAGCCGCGGGCTCATCAAGCTCAGCGGGCTCGGCGTTGGAGGAGCCAAGCTCAGCCACCACCTCCGCAAGGATCTGATCAGCGCGGCGCTGCTCCTCTCCCGAGAACGCCTCCTCAACGGCGAACGGCTCCTCAACCGCGAACGCGTCCTGAACGGAGACCTGGTCTTGGGTGGACGGTTGGTCGCTCTGGAGCGCTGTGGCCGTGTCGGACTCAGCAGCCTCAACCGGGGCCGCTGGTGCGGTGATGGCCGGAGGCACCGGAATCTGCGGGCGAACGATCCGAGGGGCGGGAGCTGATCCTTTGATCTGCTTCATCCAGCCCCGGCGTGCCACCTCATAGAGGACCATCGCGGTCGCCACAGAGGCGTTCAGGCTCGGGGTGGCTCCGCGCAGGGGAATCCGAACCAATTGGTCGCAGTGCTTACGGGTCAGCATCGACAGCCCTGAACCCTCCGAGCCGGTCACGATCACCAGAGGGCCATCGAGATCAGCCTCACTGAGGGAAACACCAGCCTCACCTGCCAGACCGATCACCCGATAGCCCTCGTTCTTCAGGGTTTCCAACGAGCGATTCAGGTTCACCACACGAGCCACGGGCAGGTGCTCCAGGGCGCCAGCAGCCACCTTGGCCACCGAACCGGTGAGACCGGCGCTGCGGCGCTGCGGCAACACCAGACCATGGGCACCGAGGGCCTCCGCGCTGCGCACAATCGCGCCCAGGTTGTGGGGATCGGTGATGCCATCGAGGGCCATCAGCAACGGCGGCTCTCCCAGGTCCCGGCAGCCGTCCACCAGGCTTCCCAGATCCAGGGTGTCAGCGGCTGCGGCCTGCAGGACGATGCCCTGGTGCACAGCCCCATCGGTCAGCTGTCCGAGGCGTGCCCAGGTCACCTCCTCAACGAGCACGCCGCCAGACTTGGCCTCGCGCAGCAGCTGCAGGAAACGGGGCTGGAAACGCATCTCCGGTGTGCACCAGATGCGATGAATCGGCCGGTCGCTCTCCAGAGCTGCCTGGGCGGCATGGCGCCCCCAGATCAGATCGTCCGCGGGGCCCGCATTGAAACGTTCCGACTCCCCTACTGGGACTTCGACGGCAACGGCACGGTCCCGGCCACCATCACGGCCCGACTCGCGACCTTGATCGCGGTCCCGGTTCTGGAAGCGATCCCGCGCGCCATCACGTCCACCGTCTCGGC
>JBMSIW010000044.1:0-14723 GCA_049418265.1 Vulcanococcus sp. | reverse complement strand
AGCTGCGGTGTGAACAACAGCACCTCGCGCTGGGCGCGGGTGAGCCCCGTGTAGATCAGCCTCGGATCTTGATGACGCAGGGGCGGGAGCAGCAGCAGGACGCCCTGGTACTGGCTGCCCTGGGATTTGTGCACCGTCAGAGCAAAGGCCGGCTCGGCGCCAGAGAGCTGGGCGGGGTGCAGGACGCGGTTGGAGGGAAGCAGCACCCTGGGCTCGCTGCCGTTGTGGACGATCACGCCGATGTCTCCATTGGCGAGCCCCTGCTCGGGCCGGTTCTGGCGATTCAGCACGGGAGTCCCCAGGGGCCAGTGCTGCAGCGGCCGGCGCACCAGCTCCCCCAGCAGGGCGCGGTGGATGGCTTCAACTCCCCAGGCGCCCTGACGGATGGGACTGAGGGCGATCAGCGCCTCGAGCTGAGCCAGCAGGGCCTGGCTCTGGGCTGGATCGGGTTCGTCGCCGCTCCAGCGCAGTTGGCTGGCTTGATGCTGCAACTGCTCTTGCTGCTGGCGCAGCCGCTCCAGCAGCAGCTCCGGTAGCCGTTGGCGGGGGCTTTCAAGCCAGGTCACGTTGTCTGGGGCCTGCAGCTTGCTGAGCCAGTCCCGCTCCAGCGCTCCGCTTCCCTGGCGCAATTGCTCGGCGAGGGCGGCGATCGCCCCGTCATTGCGGTAGGTGGTGCGCAGTTCCACGGCCGCCTTGCCCAGGACCGCGAGACGTTCGGCTCGGCAGAGCTCTTCGAGCACGGCCCCTGGACCCACCGGGGGTAGCTGATGGGGATCCCCCACCAGCAGCAGTTGCCCCTGGGCTGGCATGGCGGCGAGCAGGGCCGCCATCAAGGGCAGATCGACCATGGAGAGTTCGTCGATCACCAAGAGATCCAGCTCCAGGGGATGGCGGCGGTTGCGGCCGAAGCGGTTGTCGCCTTGGGCTTCCAGCAACCGGTGCAGGGTGCCGCTGGGGAGGTGCCGCAACTGTTCGGCCAGGGGTGGTTCCAGGGAGCGACTGCCCGCCTGAACCGCTTCCCCCAATCGGGCCGAGGCTTTCCCGGTGGGTGCGGCCAGGGCAATGCGCAGCTCCGGGTTTCGGCGTAGGGCGGCCGCCAGCATCTGAACCACGGTGGAGGTCTTGCCGGTCCCCGGTCCGCCGGTCAGCAGCACCAGGCGCCGCTCCAGCAGGGCGCTGACGGCATCGCATTGACGGCCATCGAGCCCAGCCGCCTCAGCCCGCTGCCGAGCCGCCCGCAGGCTGCTGGCGCTCGGAGCGGGGTCGATCGCGCTGCTGCCCAGCGCCAGCACCTGGGTGATGCAGTCCTGCAGATGCTCATGCCAGCGGCGCCAGCGCAGCCAGGGGCCATCGCGCACGAGCACCGCCTCCGGTTGCCGCTCCAGCTGCTCGGCCTCCACCAGCCAACCGCAGCTCTGAAGGGCCTGAAGAACACCCTCCGCTGGCGGTTCAGCCCGCAGGTCCAGGCCCAGATCACCGCGCTCAAGGGCCTCGGCCAACGCGCTGATCAGGGCCGAGAGCCCCTGGGGCAGCGGTTGATCGTTCTGCCGCGGCAACAGGCGCTGGAGGCTATCCAGCAAGGCCGGCGCCAGGCTGCTCATGGCTGGCCCTCCCGCAGCAGGGCATCGAGGGCCAGCACCCGCGCCAGGCTCGGTTGATCCACCAGCACGCCGGGCGTTGGTGCCTGGGATGGCCGCCCTGCACCAGCCAGGGCTCCCGGTGTTCCGCGCAGGAACACGTAGGCGTAGCCACCGAGATGCTCCTTGGGCTCGTAGCCCGGCAGCCGCCATCGCAGGTAGCGATGTAGGGCCACCAGATACAGGTGCGCCTGCAGCGGGTAGTGGTTGCTCGCCATCAGGGCGCCCATCGCCGCCTCTGAGTAGTCGCCTGGTCCACAACGACTCACGACCCCCTGGCTATCGCGTTGACCGAGCCAGTTGCTCTTCCAATCGGCCACCCACCAGCGCCCCTTCCAGCAGAAGATCAGATCGATGGAGCCGGTCAGGAAGCCGCGGCTGGCCACATCCAGCCCTTCCACCAGTCGCCCATAGCTCGCCCCAAAGCGGCCACCTGGGTGATCAGAGAACACCTGGGCTAAGCCGCTGCTGCGCACCAGACGGTCCGGTTCGCTGTGGGCCAGCGGCAGGTCGAAGTTCATCTCATTGAGCCAGCTGCCGGCGGTGAGATCGCCCAAGCGGCAGTCCCCCAGGGCACCCCCTAGGGGGCTCAGCACGAGTTGCTCCAGGCCTTGCACCAAGGCATCCGCGAGATCGATGCCTAAGCCGGCGCGGGGGAGTTCCTGCTCCACCACCGCCCGGCAGAGGCTCTGATCACCGGCGGCCAAGGCCCCGTAGTCAATGCGCTCGAGGATCCGGTGCAGGGCATCGCCAGGCCCCGCGCCGCGGGGGAAGTGGGCCAGGGGACCCAGCGCCGGCCAGCTGGGGTCGCTAGTGCTGGGAGCTTCCTCAGCTGGTTCGCGGCTCAGGGCATCGGTGTCTCGGCCTTCCTCCTGCATCTCCGGAGGCAGGGCGCTCTGGGAGTGCGCCCAGGCCGAGTAGCTGGCCCGGCCCCAACGGCTATCGAGGGAACGCAGGGGCCTTGGGCCGAGCTCCAGCTCGCCCGCATGGGGTTCCGGGTGCCAGGGGCCAGCTGGCGGCGATTCCCGGTTGGGATCGCGGCGCGTCAAAGCAAGGTCCCGTTCTTGACCGCCCTCCAGCAACCAGGAACTGAGGGGATTGGCCGCTTCGGCCTGATCGGCCCCAGGCCAGCCCAGCAACAGCAGATGTTGGGCGCGGGTGCAGGCCACGTAGGCCAAGCGCTCGGCCTCGGCGGCCTGGGCCTCCTGGTCTTGCTGGGCTGCCCGCCGTCCTTGCCCCCAGTGGGGGTTGCGATGCAGATCGAGATGGGGTTCGCCTCCTTCAGCAGGGCTCCAGCGGCGGCCGATGCTTTGCGCCCCGGTTTTGGCGGGCTTGCTGCCCTTCCAGAGGTACGGGCAGATGACGACGGGGTATTCCAGTCCCTTGCTGCGGTGCACCGTCACCACGGCGATGGCGGATTCGGCGGCATCACTGCGGCAGAGATGCTCATCGGGGGTGTCGCGCTGCTCCTGCAAGCGCAGGCGCCGGAGCCAGTCGGCGGCGGCGGCGGCCCCGAGGCCTTGGCGGTGCATCTGTTCTTGCACCAGCTCAGCGGCCTGTTGCAGATCCGCCAGAGCCCGCCCCCTGAGCGAGAGCCGGGCCAGTCCATCACTGCCCTGCAGCTGTGCCAGCACCGCCGTCAGCCCTTGGCGGGGCAGGCGTTCGGCCAAGGCACTCAGCTGGGCTGCGAGCCGGTCCCACTGGCTGGGTTCTGCGGACTGGATCTCCTGGGCACTCCAGGCCAGCAGGGGTGAGGCGGCCAGGAGCCGTTGGCGGCCGGGATGGCCTGGCAGCGCCAAGGCATCGAGGAAGCGCTGCAGAGCCGCAGCCCCCAGGCTTTCGAAGACATCGCCGCGGCTGATCAGCCGGCTGGGCAAATGCCGCCGCTCCAGGGCTGCCCGCAGGGCCTCGGCCTGGGCATGGCGACTGACCAGCAGGCAGATGTCTCCTGGTTGGAGACATCGCCGGCGGGTTCCCTCCAGCAGCGGTAGCTGCTCTTCGAGGAGCTGCTGACAGATGCCGGCCACCTGGCTTTCCAGTTCACGGGGATCGAGGTCCAGGATCTGCAGTGCGCTTTGCCCGGGCGGCAGCTGCAGCTGGCCTTTGTTGGCCTTCGCTTGCACCTCAGGCACCTCCAGCCGGGAGCGCCGCAGGCCAGGGGACATCAAGGCGTTGAGGGCCGCCACCAACGCTTCGCTGGAGCGCCGGTTCTCGATCAGGCCAAAGCGGCTATCGGCTCGCTCGGCGGCCTGCCGGTAGGTGGCCAGTTCACCGCCACGGAAGCGATAGATGGCCTGCTTGGGATCCCCCACCATCACCAGGAGATGCCGGGCGGGCTGAGCAGCAAAGGCCCGCTCAAGGATGCGCCACTGGATCGGATCGGTGTCCTGGAATTCATCGATCAGTGCGGCCCGGTAGCGGCTCGAGACCGCCGCCAGCAGCGGGCTCGGCGCGCTCCCTTCGGTGCCTGGATCGAGCTGCTCAAGCAATTGGCTGAAGCTCATCTCGGCGCTGCGCTCGCGCCGCCGCTTCAGTTCGGCGCGGCCCCAGTGGGCGAAGTGCAGCAGCAGCAGTTCTGCGGGGCCATCCACCAGGCGGGCAATGGCCCTGAGGAGCTCCGGTTGGGGGAGCGAGACCTGATCGCCGTGGGCCTGGGCCGCGGCTTTGCTGAAGGGACCCGGGTGGAAGTACTTCTGCAGGTCCTCTTGGGCCAGGACGGTCTCGTAATCGGGGGTGAGCTCCCCCAGCGATCCAATCCAGCTCTGCACCTTCTCGAGCCGATCGGGCTTGGCTTTGAGCCGGTAGGGCTTGTAGTCCACCCCCAGGCTTTTGAGTTCGCAGGCCGCCGCCGCCAGGTCCTGCTCCAGCGCTTCGGCGCTCTGCTGCCAGTGGCCAAGGAACTGCTGCCAGAGCGTGGGCCAAAGGGCCTGCAACTGCTGCCAGAGCGGTTGCTCGCCGCTCAGCTCCTCAGGCAGGGGATCGAGCCGTAGGGCGGGATCGCCATCGAGGCTGAGCACAAGCGACATCAGCGCTTCTGGAGTGATCTGCAGCTGCTGCAGGCCCGCCAGTAGTCCTGGCGGCATCGGCAGCACCTGCTGCTGCCAGTAGTCGTGCACGAGTTGCTCGCGCCGCTCACGCCCGTCGCGCTCCAGCGACACCGCGGGCCCCAGGCCGGCTTCCAGGGCCTGACGCTGCAGGGTGCGGCGGCAAAAGCCATGAATGGTGGTGATGTCGGCGCGATCCAGGCGCTCGAGGGCCAGCAGCAGCCGGCCCTGCACGAGGCGGTGATCGCTGGGGGACAGTTGGCTCGCCCAGACCTGCAGCGGTTCGTCCGGTTCGGCCTTGCCCAGGCCCTGGAGCTGTTGGAGCGCTTCCTGCAGGCGCCGGGCAATGCGATCGCGCAGTTCGGCGGCGGCGGCATCCGTGAAGGTCACCACCAGCAGTTCCTCCACCTGCAGCGGCTGATCGCCTTCGCTCAGCAGCCGCAGGACCAGGTGGGCCAGGGCAAAGGTTTTGCCGGTGCCTGCGCTGGCCTCCAGGAGCCGTAGTCCCGGCTTCAGCGAGAGGCTGTTGGCGTTGAAGGCTGGATGGCTCATCGCTTCGCCTCCTGCCGCCTGTCCAGCAGGGGTTGATGCAGCTCCAGGGCCAGGGCCTGCACCGGCTCGCTCAGCAGTTCACGGAGCGGCAGGTCCGATCCAAAGCAGATCCGCTGCACCGGGTCCTCCCGCTCCCCCTGGCTCTGGAAACCGCCCTCCCAGGCGTTCTGCGCTTCAATCCAGCCGCGCCCGCGGGCTTCTGCGGCGGCGAAGGCCCAGCCGGTTTCCGGTGGCAGCGGCCAGCAGCGCCGCCGGTGTTCCTGGCGCCAGCTCCGCAGTTGCTCGAGCCGATCCTGGGCCTCGCTGCTGCTGGGGGCCTCCAAGCGCTCCAGCACCCGGAAACGATGGCGGTCGCGGCCCACCAGGGCAGCGCCGCGGGGACCCTGTTCGCTGGCGCAGGCCAAGAGCAGCTCCAGCCAGAGCTGCAGCCGCTGGGCGGTGCGGGGCTTGGCGGTATGCACCAGCACGATCTGATCACCGCGGCTCTTGAGCTGGGCGCGGAGATCTCCCCATTGCACAGGCCGTTCCTGCTCCGGGCCCAATTGCTCCAGGCAGATCTGCAGGCTGCTCCAGCGCTGCTCCAGCTGGCGGGCCTCCAGGGTGCCTGCGGCCAGGGGGGGCAGCACCCCGCGACCGCGCTCCAGGGCCAACCAGTCCGGGGGCTCCTGCTGCTGCGCTCCCTGGGGATCGCCCTGACCCAGCTCGCGGCTTTCGAGTTCCCGGCTTTCGAGTTCCCGGCGCAGCAGGCTGGCCCGTTGGCGCTCCTCCAGTTGCAGGGCCTCGAGATCCAGCAGCGGCGCATCGTTTTCACGGGGCCTGAGCCCCAGCTGCTCCAGCCAGAGCTGCTGCGGTGCCCGAATCCACTGCAGCAGATCACTCCAGGGCTCGCCATCAGGCTGCACCGCGTTTGGGGCCAGGGGAGCACCTGCTGCGAGCCCGCCTGGCGCTTTGGGGTTGCCGTTCTCCAGGTGATGTCTCACCTTCAGGAGCCGTTGATCGCAGCTCGCCGCGGGCCAGGTGCCATCACTGAGAAAGTTGCTGCGCTCCAGGGCGTTCGCCGCGTGTTCTTTGAGCGGAACCTCGGGAAGTTGCTGCGCCAGCAGCTCGATCCATTGGCGCACCGGGGTGGAGGCCTCCAGGCGTTCGCCGGTGCGTTCATCGCGGCAGCTCCAGCTCAGCAGCAGGTGTTGCCGGGCTGAGAGCAAGGCCTCCAGCAGTACGTAGCGGTCCTGATCGCCACTGCTGGGGTCCCCCAGAAGCCGCTGCTGCTCCAGTAGGTGAAATCCAGGCCGCTGGCTCTGCCTGGGAAAGGCTCCGGCATCGAGACCCATCAACACCACGACCCGATGGGGAATGGCGCGCATGGGCTCCAGGGCGCTGATGGTCAGAGCTCCGGAGCGATGGCCAAAGCGACCGCTCCCCTCGCTGAGACGTTCAGCCAGAACCTCTCCCACCACCGGCGCGGCCAGCAGCAGTTCGCTGCTGCCGCCGATGGCCTCCCAGTCGCTGAGGGCGGCATGGATCGTTTGCAGCTCCCAGGCCCAGCTGCCCCCATCACCGAACAGCGCAGGCAGTTGCTCGCGCAGGCCCTGACTCCAGGCCGTGACGGTGCGGGCTTCCCTGAGCCAGCGCAGGCTGGCAAGGAGCTGCCGCAGCAGCGTGATCCAACGCCCCTGCTGCTCCAGGCTTCCCTGCAGCGCCAGCGGTGCCGTCTCCGATGGGGCCAGGCCCGGTCGATCGGGCAACACCAGGCCCAGCACCAGGCGATCGAGGGCCCAGCAGAGGCTGTGGCTGCGCTCCCCGCCGCGGTCGCGCTCATCAAGGCCCCAGCGAAAACCCGCCCGCTGCAGCGCCTGGCAGATTTCGCCGGCCTCTTGAGGCTCGAGCTGCTGGGCGGCCAGCAGGGGCGCACAGCCCAGCAGGGTCTCGAGGGCTGAGGCCGTGAGGCGCTCGCCGCCGAGTTGCAGCAGTTGCAGCAGCCCCTGGGCGATCCCGGCTTCGCTTTGTTGGCTGCGATCGGTCAAGCGCCAGGGCAGATGCACCCCAGTGGCCTCGCTGTCGCCAAAGACCGCTCCCACCAGCGGCGCGAACGCCTCCACCTGGGGCGTCATCACCAGGATGTCGCGGGGTTCCAGGCTCGGATCAGCCGCCAGCAGCTGCAGGATCTGATCGCGTACCACCTGCAGCTGCCGCAGGCGGCCCGGGCAGGCATGGAAGCTCAACGAGCGATCACCGCTCTGGAGCTCCAAGGGCTCGGCCCCGTGCTCGTCTTCGCTTTGGCCACTGGCCAGGCGTTCTTGCAGCTGCTCCAGCAGGCTGGCCTTCCGCCCGCTCTGGCGGGCCACGCTCGCGGGGGCAAAGAACAGATCGCCTTCTCGCCATTGGCCGAGTTGCGTTTCGCCGCTGCCCTCCAGCAGTTGCTGGAATTCCGCCCCCAGGCGGCCAAAGCGTGCCTCCAGCCCCGGCACGCTTAAGAGCCAATCGGCCGCCAGGGGATCCTGCTGAAGTGCGCCATCGCGCCGTTGCCAGAGGTCCCGGCAAGGGGTCAGCAGGTACAGCTCCACCGATCGCACCGCCGAGAGGCTCTGCAGCAGTTCCACCTGCACCGGCGCCAGGCTGCTGAGGCCAAACAGTCGCAGCGGTTGCTCGGTCGCTTGTTGCGGCCGCCAGCCCGTTTGCAGGGCCTTGATCAGTTGGCGGGCCCGCAGGCCAAAGGGCCGGCAACCCAGGCGTTCTTCGAGGCTGCGCAGCAGTTCCGGTTGCCACAGCAGGCTGCTGGCCAGCGGTTGGCCGCGGCCGTCGCAGTCGCGCCCCGCCAGCCATCCCTCCAGCATCTCCGGCCGGTAGAGCCCGTAGTCGTCGATGGCATCCGCCATGGCGCGGGCCAGCTGCCAGAGGGGTTGATCGAGTCGATCGGCCCTGGAGCGGCGCTGCTCCAGCCAGCGCTTGAGCGGTTCGGCGGCCGGTTTCTGCAGCAGCTCCGGCAGCAGCTCCAGCAGCGGCCAGACCAGGTTCTGGGCGCGCCAGGGATCCGGGCCGCTGGGGGTGAGCTGGGGCTCGAGCAGTTGCTCCACCTGCTGCCTCAGCAGGCTGGTGGGGAAGGGAAAGCGCAGGTTGGCCGCGATGCCCGCCGGGTTGGCCAGGGCCAGTTGCTCGCCTAGCCAGCGGCTGGTGGGCCAGGTGTTCACGACCACCTGGGCCTGCTCCAGCACCCCCGGCGGCTCCAGGTTCAAGTTGGCGGCCAGCACCGAGGCCAGCAGTTCAGCGCGGTTGCTGCGATAGACGGTGAGCAATGCTCAGCAGCGACTCAGGCTCGGCGTGCGCAGGTTATCGGCACTGCTGGGTTGCAGGCCAGGAACGGAGATCACCGTGCGGGTTTCCGGGCAGTAGGCGCTCAGATCGCCCCCGTAGCAGGCCCCGGTGTCCACCATCACGATCTGGGGCAGATGGCGCACCTGGGGACCGGGGGTGTGGCCGATCACCACATCGCCAAAGCGCCCGTCGTAGTTCTGCCAGAAGCCCATCCGCACCCGCAGATCCGGCTGCCAGCTGCTCGGGTCGAAGCCGGCGTGGGTGGCGACCCAGCCTTCTCCCCAATAGGCCATCGGCAACTGGCTCAGGCGCCTGAGCCAGAGCTGAGCGCGGGTGGGACCGAGTTCTCTGACGATCTCGTGTTGGACCGACTCGCCTTGCAGGGCGTTGATCAGATCCTGTTCGTGGTTGCCCCGCAGCCAGACGGCCCGCCCGCTCTCCACCAGCTCCCAGATGCGCTCCATCACCGCAGGGGTGTTGGGTCCGCGGTTGATCGCATCTCCGCAGAAGATCAGGCGGTCATCGCTCGGCAGCTTCTGGAGCAGCGCCTCCAGTGCCGCGTCACAGCCATGAACGTCCCCGATCACCCAGTGGTGGGCCCTTCGGCTGGCGGTCGTCATCGGGACGTCGCAGTCCCGTCAGTCTGGCCTCAGCTCCCACCTTCTGTCAGCCCTGCTGCCAGCGAAACGCGATAACTTCGGCTTAACCGCTGGTTCCCGCATGGATCCCGAGAGCAACGGTGAGCAGGGAGACCAGCCGCAAGAGCCGCAGCGGGTGGATCCGCGCTCGCTCTCGGTCCTGCAGCGGGTCTCCATCCTGGTGAAGGCCCTCGATGGGGCGAAGCGCACCAATGAGGCCCTGGCCGCCTGCGCGAACGGCGATGAGATGGTCGAGGTGCTGCTGAATGCCTCCTCCAAGCTCGGCCTGGGGTTGAGCCGGGCCGAGCTGGTGCGGACCCCGCCCATCCGCGATTGGATCTGGTGGAAGAACAAGGAGGCGATCGTCACCATCGGCGATGCCAAACCCCGCTACCAGCAGGACGGTGACAAGGGGCGCCCGGATGGCGAGACGCCCCGCAAGAAGTTCCTCGGTTTGTTCTAGGCGGCTGTGGCCAGGGCGTTGGGGATGGTCGCGCTGGGGGCCTCGAAGCTGCCCTTCGCGACGAATTCCAGGCGCAGCTTCATGAACTCGATGAACTTGGCGTCGGTGGACACGACCGCGGCCGCGGGCTTGGGCACGCGATCCGCGATGGCCTGAAGTTCGGGGGCGTTCAGGAAGGCGGGGCGCTTCACCAGCCAGAAGTCGATCTCCTTGCCCTGTTCGCCGTAGTTGCGCACCCGCTCACGCAGCACCTCGTCGAGGGGCTCCTCCACGGTGAGGAAGGCCTCACTGGCGGCCACGAAGTGGTACTGGGTCATGAACTGGCGCTGCCGAACAGGGGTTCTCGGCGGGGATTCTGGACCAAAGCCTTCATCTGCCGCACGGCCTCCTCAAGGCCCACCGCCAGGGCCCGGGCCACGATCGTGTGGCCGATGTTCAGCTCCTCCATCCCTTCGATGGCGGCGATGGGCTCCACGTTTTGGTAGGTCAGGCCATGGCCTGCGTTCACGCGCAGTCCCAGGCTGCGGGCGATAAAGCTGCCTTCGCTGAGCCGGGCCAGCTCAAGGGGTTGCTGTTGCCAGTCGGCTTCGGCGTAGGTGCCGGTGTGCAGTTCCACCCAGCGGGCGCCGGTGGCGCGGCAGGCCTCCAGCTGAGTGGGCTCAGCATCCACAAACAGGCTCACACCGATGCCGGCGTCCTGCAGGCGGCCCACCAGGCCCTGAAGCGGCTCACGCTGGGCGGCCACATCCAGGCCTCCTTCGGTCGTGACCTCTTCGCGCTTCTCCGGCACCAGGGTCACCATGTCCGGCTTGAGGCGCAGGGCGATGGCCTCCATCTCAGCCGTTGCGGCCATCTCCAGGTTCAGGCGGCTGCGCACCACCTGGCGCAGCAGTTCCACATCCCGGTCCTGGATGTGGCGACGGTCCTCGCGCAGGTGCACCGTGATGCCATCGGCTCCGCCCAGCTCCGCCAGCAGGGCGTAACTCACCGGATCGGGCTCCACCGTGCGCCGTGCCTGGCGGACGTTGGCGATGTGATCGATGTTCACGCCAAGGCTGGCCATGGCATCGGGGGCGTCTGGGCGGATCCTATGGATGACCGCAGGCGGAAGTGCCTGCTGGGCGGCCGCAAACTGCAGCTGGGCCCCTAGCGTCCGAGGAAGATTTTGGGGCTGAGGTGTTCGGACCGATGACGGCGGAAGGCACGGCATCGGTGGCCCTCAGCGAACGGGAGCGCAGCCTTTGCGGCGGCATCAACCCCTGGTTGGCCCCGCTGGCGATGCTCCTCACCCAGGACATCGCCCTGAAGTGGTTCTTCAGCGGCGGCATCAGGGTTCTGGGCCAGGAGAACCTGCCCAGGCGCGGCCCTGTGCTGCTGGCGCCCACCCATCGCTCCCGCTGGGATGCCCTGATGCTCCCCCACGCGGCGGGGCGCCGGATCACCGGGCGCGATTGCCGCTTCATGGTCACCAGTGATGAGATGTCCGGCCTTCAGGGCTGGTTCCTGCATCGGCTGGGCTGCTTCCCGGTCAATCCCCGCAAGCCGGCCGCGGCCTCGCTGCGCTTCGCCGTTGAACTCCTGCAAGGGGGGCAGCAGCTGGTCATGTTCCCGGAGGGTCGGATCATTCAGAACGACCCCCAGATGCGCCTGATGCCAGGTCTCGCCAGGCTGACCGCCTTGGCCGAGGGCCAGGGGGTCGCTGTCACCGTGGTGCCCGTGGGCATCGCCTATGGCCACGCCAAGCCGCGCCTGGGGGATCGATCCGCCCTCTGCTTTGGTGAACCGCTGCGCCTGCAGGGCGACGATCGCGCCTCCATCGCGGCCCTGACCCAGTCCCTCTCTGGGGGACTCCAGGCCGCCGAAGCCGTGGCTCGGCGTGCCGTCGGACGACCTTTGCAGCGCCCGTAGAGTTCAGGCATTCCGCAAGCTCCATCGTGCGTCGGCAGTTCGCCGCCTTCAGCCTCTCCGCCCTGGCGGCGGTTGCCACCGGCTTCTCGGCTCTCCCTTCCCAGGCCGATGAGGCCCAGAAAGTGCTGGAGTCGCCCAGCAGCGGTTTCAACCTGCAGGCCATCGAAGCCAAGGTGGCTCAAGGTGATGCGGCCGCCTCCGCCGGCAAGCTGCAGCAGGCCAAGGCTGACTACGACTCAGCCCGCGAGGCGGCCCAGAGCCTGACCCGCTTCTACCGCAACTTGAGCGGTTCCTTCCGGGGCCTCGATGCCCGCATCCCCCGGGAGATGGATCAGAAGGGCCGCGCTGCTCTGGAACTGCAGGCCAGCATCGATCTGCGTCTGGCCTCCCTGCTGCGTCGGATGAACCAGCCCGCGTCGGCCGTGCCGCTGCTGGTGGAAGTCGTGCAGATCATGACCCCCGCCAACCCGATGGGTCAGAAGGCCTATCAGGGGCTGGTGGAGCTGGGTTTTGTCAGCACCCCCTACGCCGCGGCCGGTGCGGCCCCAGCTCCCTAGAGTCCAGAGCCCAGATTTCGAGGTCATGGTTCATCCCGACCAGGTGAAGGCCGCCATCGCTCAGGCTCTGCCCGACGCCTGCGTCGAGGTGGAGGACCTCACCGGCGGCGGTGACCACCTGCAGGTCAAGGTTGTCTCCTCTGCCTTCGCCGGCCTGAGCCGGATCAAGCAGCACCAGCTGGTCTACGGAGCCCTGCGCAGCGAGCTCGCCAGCGAGGCCATCCACGCCCTGGCTCTCCAGACGGCTACCCCCGCCGCCTAATTCCCTTCACCTCTTCTCTGCATCCCCGTCTCCTCAATCCATGGATTCCTCCCTCAAGCAGCGCCTCGATCAGCTGGTGGGCAGCAGCCCGATCTTCGTCTTCATGAAGGGCAGCAAGTTGATGCCCCAGTGCGGCTTCAGCAACAACGTGGTGCAGATCCTGAACGCCATGGCCGTGCCCTTCGAAACCTTTGACGTGCTCTCCGACATGGAGATCCGTCAGGGCATCAAGGAGTACTCCGAGTGGCCCACCATTCCCCAGGTTTATGTGAACGGGGAGTTCATCGGCGGCTCCGACATCCTCATCGAGATGTACAACTCCGGCGAACTCAAAGAGAAGCTCGAGATCGCTCTGGCCAGCTGAGCTGGTCAGTTACGACCGCTCTGGTAGAGGGTGCTCAGGTCGTCGCCAGGGCCAATGAAGCTGGAGGGATCCAGGATCCAGCGGTCCACCATCTCCTCCAGCCTGCGTTGGGCGATCGGATCGAGCACGGCGGTGCGTCTCAGCGCGTGCAGGTAGCCATCGGCGTAGAGACGGAGCTCTGAGGGCCCGTGATGGCGACTCGCCAGGGACTGGCAGGCGTCACACAGCGACTGAAAGTGGCGGATGGCGTCTGGGTTCTGCAGGGCGGTCATGACGGGACCGGGGCCAGATATCAAGGCATCGCCTGATACCGCTTTGGCCAGGAAATTACCGATAGCCTAGGGAGAAGCAAGGAGAAGGGAGTGTCTGCAACCCCGGCCAGCTCCGAAACCACTCTCAAGCGGGTGCTGGTGGTGGATCCCCACCCCACCTTGAGAACGGTGTTGGCCCAGCGGTTGCGACAGGACGGTCACCTGACCGCTGCCGTTGCCTCCGCCTCAGAGGCCATCGCCCTCTGCGATGACCTCTCCCCCGATCTGCTCGTGGCCGCCGAGCTCCTGGAGGAGACCTCGGCGCTGAAGCTGGCCGGTCAGCTGCGCTGCCCCGTCATGGTGCTCACGGCGCGCTCGGGTTCCGAGCCCGTCGTCTCCCTGCTGGATGCCGGCGCCGATGACGTGCTGCGCAAACCCTTTGGTCTTGAGGAGCTGGCGGCCCGCTGCCGCCTGCTGCTGCGGCGCAGCGCCAGCGGTCTGCAGGAGCGGGTCTGCGTGGGCCCCCTGGAGGTGCACCTGCTGCTCCGGCAGGTCACCCTCAGCGAGCAGCCCGTCGAACTGAGCCCGCGGGAGTTCGCGCTGCTCTGCGCCCTGCTGATGCCCCCGGGCATCGTCCGCAGCCGCAGTGAGTTGCTGCGCATGGCCTGGCCCCCCTTCAGCGGCGGCCCGCGCTCCGTCGATACCCAGGTCCTCACCCTGCGCCGCAAGCTCGAGCAGGCCGGCCTCGGCGAAGGCGGCGGCATCGAGACCGTGCGGCAACAGGGCTATCGCTTCAGCCTGGACACCATCCCTGATGCCAACCTCTCCCCTAGCCCAGCGCCGCTGACGGGATCACCCATCGCCCGCTGACCAGGGCCCAGGCGAAGAGTGCCTCGAAGAGCAGCATCGCGCTGCAAAGTCCAGCCAGGAGTTGATAGGTCCAAGGGGGGCTGATCCGGCCGATGGAGCGCGTCTCGATGCCCGTCTGCTGGCTGAAGTGGCTCAGGAATTCCCCAAAGGCTTGCACCCGCTGGGGGAGCAGATAGGCCGAGCCCGCCTCTGTTCTCACGTAGAAGACCCGGCCCCCCTGACTGGTCGCCACGGGGGTCAGGTCCGTGATCTGATGCCACTCCAGCTGCCAGCCGCGGCGCAGCAACCAGGCGCACCAGGCCGGATGGCCCACGCGCAGGCCCGCCTCGCTGAGCTCCACCTCTTCGCTCACCAGCGCCACCACCAGCAGCAGACCCAGCGGCAGGGCGCCCCAAAGCCAGGGTTGCAGCGGCTGCGGAGCCAGCCAGGGCAAGGGCAGCACCAGGGCCAGATACAGGCTGATCAGCGTGAAGCGGATCAGCGGGGCCATCGGGTAGCGGCTGCTGCTCTTGCTGCTGCTGGCTTGGCTCATCGATCCTCCGGGGAGCCCGGCAGCGGTTCGATCAGCTCTGAGGGTTGATAGCGGCCCCCGAAGACCTCCTGCTCGCGCCCCTTCCAGAACTCTCCCAGGCGCATCAGGTCCGCATGGGCCTCCTGCAGCTTGCCCTCGTATTCCTCCGGATTCATCGTCTCCTTCGCCTCCTTCAGCTTCGTCAGCCGAAGCAGTTGCAGCATCCAGGGCTTGCTCAGTTCTCCCCGCTGCTCCAGGTACAGCGCCAGCTGCTCGGAACTGGGCATCGGTTCGCCGGCCATCGCTGCAACGCCAGGGGCCTCACCCTATGGGGCCGCCACCATGCACTGCGCG
>JBMSIW010000043.1:0-14781 GCA_049418265.1 Vulcanococcus sp. | reverse complement strand
TGTTGAAAGCGAATCGTCGGGCTGACACCATTTGCATCGTGGTGTCTGGGCGTCGTGGTGTCTGGTCTCGATCTCCCTAGCATTGGGGCTTCAGCAGGACAACCGGTGAATCCAGCGGGGTACGACCGGCTTCAAAGTCAGGTCATTCCTGGGTACGGAAGCCTCGCTCGCCTGGCGGTGGCCTTGCTCAGCTGCTCGCCCGAGGCCGGCTCCAGCGCTGCGGAGGTGCTCGTGGCGGGCTGCGGTACCGGTGCAGAGCTGCTGGAGGCCGTGGCACAACGGCCTGATTGGCGTCTGACGGCCCTGGACCCGAGTGCCGAGATGCTTGCTGAATCCCAACAGCGTCTTGGTTCGGCACCCATCAGCTGGCAGCAATCCACGGTGGAGGAGCTGCTCAACGAGCCCGGGGTGGAGGGACGCTTCTCGGGAGCGCTCTCGGTCCTGGTGCTGCAGTCCTTGCCCGATGACGGCAGCAAGTTGGCTTTTCTGACCGCGTTGGCCCGCTGCCTGAAGCCAGGAGCTCAATTGGTTCTGGTGGATCTGATGCGCAGTGGCCTGGTGTCTCTGGAGCCCCAGCTCGATGCCTCCTGGCTGGCCTTCCAGGCGGCCAGTGGCCTGGATGCATCCGCTGCCCTGGGGGCGACCCAGGGGCTGCATCCCATCGGTCTGGCTCGCCTCACCAGCCTGGTGAACGCAGCGGGCTTCGGTGATCCAGCGCGCATTTTCCAGGCCCTGGGGTTTGAGGGCTTCCTGCTCCAGCGTCAGGCCTAGCGGCCGGCGTCCCGCGCCGCCTGAACGCAGCGTTCAATCAGTGCTGGGGCCTGATCGGCGTCCTGCCAGCCCAGGATCTCGACCACACGACCTTCGAGGCTTTTGTAGGTCCTGAAGAACTCCGCCACCTCCTCCAGCTGGTTCGGGGCGATCTGACGCACGCTGCGGATCCCGCTCTGGCGTGGATCGGCTTCTGGTACGCAGAGCAGCTTCCCGTCATGGGCGCCGCAGTCCAGCATGTCCAGGATCCCGATCGGACGGGCGCGGATCAGGCAGCCCGCAAAGGTGGGCTCTTGCATGATCACGAGGGCATCGAGCGGCGCGCCGTCCTCCGCCAGGGTGTTGGGCACGAAGCCGTAGTCAAACGGGTAGCGCACGGAGGAGTGCAGCACCCGATCCAGCGCCATCACGCCGGCGGTCTCGTTGTACTCGTATTTATTGCTGCTGCCCGCTGGGATCTCGACCACCAGGTTCACCAGCCCTGGCTCCGGTGAGGCCTGGAGACTGCGCAAGTCCATGGGGTGGGTTGCTCTGGGGTGCCTGAGGGCTGGACGGGAGCGTTCGGCTGCCGATGACGCTGCCCAGCGGTACTACCAGTGTGCAAACAGCCAGCACAAAACCCAACAGGGGGGCTGCCGTGTCAAAAATCAGGCTGGGACTGAAGGGCTCGTCGCCACCATCGGATCCCAAGTCTGTTGGAAGGCCAGAGGATCGGCTGCTCGCTGTTGGGCTGTTGGCCCAGCCATCAGAGTCACTGGGGGAATCAGAGGCACTGAGGGAGTTAGTGGCTCTGGGGGAGTCGGTGGAAGCGAGAGCAGATCCGCTGGTTCGGGGAGGGGGGTCTGAGTCCATGCAGGGTTTTAGTTGAAAACCCGTCTTCAGAATGAATAGCTCACCATCTTGGCACCCGGTGCTTTATGCAGCGGGGCGGGCTTGATCATGCTGCTCGCGCCGTGCATCCAGGGTGGTGATGTTGCTGCTGTCCAGAAGTTCGCGAATCGTCCGCAGCTCATCAAGGATCGAACTCAGGAGCTGCTGAGTGGCGGTTGAGGGGGAATTCAGGACTTCAACCGTCACCTCCTTGATGCGGAGCACGTCGCGAGCGAAGCGAGCCACCTCATTCGGGTGGAACATCAGCGGTTCCTTCTGATCGCTGCGGTACTCAGGGTTGAGCTTGCGCGGGTTGAAGGGTGGGTTGAGGTTGCGTGGATCGGTATTCGTATAGCGGTAGACGGAGGCTCTTGAGCGATTCAAGGACCGTTGGACTTCGTCAATGCCAATCAGGTTTTCGGCCTGTTCGGAGCTGTTGGCCGCTAACTCGGCCGAGGGATCAGCGCCGCTCTGCCCGAACGCCCCCTGACCCATTCCAACTGCAAACGAATGGGGGTTCATGAGACGGGCGTGCGACAGCTTGGAATTGTTCGGAAACTAGCAGGCTTTCCTCTGGGGAACTGGAATTTTTTCTGCTTTTCAGATGCGTCTGTGGCGCTTTCTCAAGCGGTTGCGACGGGTGCGGAGGGAGGCCTGGACCGGCATGAGCTTGGTGGTAGCTTCCGCCCTCTGTGATGGATGGTCCGATGCGCGTCTCCCGCCTGATGCTGGTGACGCTTCGGGATGATCCGGCCGAAGCGGAGATCCCCTCCCACAAGCTGCTGCTGCGGGCGGGTTACATCCGCCGGGTCGGCAGCGGCATTTATGCCTACCTGCCCTTGCTCTGGCGGGTGCTTCAGAAGATTTCCGCCATCGTGCGCGAGGAGCTCAACGCCACGGGAGCCCTGGAGACCCTGCTTCCCCAGCTTCAGCCTGCTGAGCTGTGGCAGCGCAGTGGTCGCTGGGCCGGCTACACGGCTGGCGAGGGGATCATGTTTCACCTGGAGGACCGGCAGGGCCGGGAGTTGGGTCTCGGGCCCACCCATGAAGAGGTGATCACGGCCTTGGCGGGCGATCTCTTGCGCTCGTATCGCCAGCTGCCCGTCAACCTCTACCAAATCCAGACCAAATTTCGAGATGAAATTCGGCCCCGTTTCGGCCTGATGCGGGGGCGTGAATTCATCATGAAAGACGCCTACTCCTTCCACGCCAGTGAGGACTGCCTGAAGCAGACCTATGGGGCGATGGACCAGGCCTACCGGCGGATCTTCAGCCGTTGTGGTCTTCGAGCTGTGGCTGTGGAAGCCGATAGCGGCGCCATTGGCGGTTCTGCCAGCCAAGAGTTCATGGTGACGGCGGAGGCTGGTGAAGATCTGATCCTGGCCAGTGGCGACGGCAGCTATGCCGCCAACCAGGAGCGGGCGGTGTCGCTTCCCGCCGAGGCGTTGGCGCTCCCTGGCGGAGCTCGCAACGGTGGTGCCGGCGAGGCTTTGGCAACCCCGGCTCAAACCAGCATCGAGGCGCTGTGCAACGCCCATGGCTTTGCGGCCAGTCAGACGGTCAAGGTTCTGCTGTTGCTGGCTCGCTTTGAGGACGGCGCTCAGCTGCCTGTGTTGGTGAGCCTCCGGGGCGATCAGGAGCTCAATGACGTGAAGTTGGCCAATGCGCTGACGAGCCGTTGCAGCGGCGAGCACGGCACGCTGCTGGATGTGGCTCCTCTCACGGCGGAAGCGGCCACGAAAGAGGGGCTCGGGCCCATTCCCTTCGGTTTCATGGGCCCCCACCTCAGTGATGCCCTGCTGGCGGGGGCTCGCAGTTGGCAGCCCCGCTTCCTGCGCCTGGCGGACACCACGGCCACGGCGCTGGAGAGCTTTGTCTGTGGTGCGAACAGCGCGGACACCCACCTGGTGGGTGCAGCCTGGGGAGCCCTCTGCGCGGCCCCAGAAAGCCTGGATCTGCGCGCGGCTCAGCCAGGAGATCGCTGTCTCCACGATCCGAGTCAGCAGCTCGAGGCCAGCCGTGGCATCGAGGTGGGACACATCTTCCAGTTGGGTCGCAAGTATTCCGCCGCGTTGGATGCGACCTTCACCAACGAGAGCGGACAAGAGGAGCCCCTGTGGATGGGCTGCTACGGCATTGGGGTCTCACGCTTGGCCCAGGCTGCTGTCGAGCAGCACCATGACGCCAACGGCATTTGCTGGCCAACTGCGATTGCTCCCTTCGAGGTGATCGTGGTCATTGCCAACAGTGCTGATGCCGAACAGGTCTCCTTGGCGGAGCAGCTCTATGAGCAGTTGCTGAGCGCTGGCGTGGACGTGCTCCTGGATGACCGCTCCGAGCGGGCTGGTGTGAAGTTCAAGGATGCCGACTTGCTTGGCATCCCCTGGCGGCTGGTGGTGGGCCGGGGCGCGGCTACGGGAGTCGTGGAGCTGGTGCAGCGCGCCAGTGGTGAGAAGCGTGAGTTGCCCGCCGCTGAGGCCCAGGCTGCTCTGCTGGGGTCTCTGCAGGCCGAGCGCTCCGGGTTGTTGGTGGCCTGAGCCACCTAGGATCTGGCCCGAAGTTGCAACAACTCTGATGGCTGCTGGTTGGCGTCGCATCAAGGCAGCCGTTCTTGCGGTCTGCCTCTGCCTGAGCCTGCTTGTCACGGCTTGCTCCGGCGCTGGCGGCCCCCTCACTGGCAACTATGTCGAGGACACCGTTGCGGTTGCTGATCAACTGATGGCCACGATTGCCATCAGTCCGGATTCGCCTGATCGAAGCGACGCGGAGACCGCTGCCCGGGCTCTGATCAATGACTACATGGCCCGCTACCGCCCCCAGCGGGATGTCAACGGCCTGGCCTCCTTCACCACCATGCAGACCGCCCTCAATTCCCTGGCTGGTCATTACGCCAACTACCCCAACCGCCCAGTTCCCGATGCCCTCAAAGAGCGCCTGAACAAGGAGCTGAAGAAGGCTGAGGTGGGCGTGGTGCGCGGCGCCTGATCGCAAGGCATCGCTTTCAAAGGCCTCGCTTCCAACAGCGTTGCTTCGGCAGCGTTTCAGCTGACCTGAGACAACGGCCGCAAGGCCGTTGTTTTTTTGTCTGAGTTGTCTTGTCTGACCTCAATGTTTTGACGGAGGGCAGCTCGATCTGAGATCCTCTTTGTTTGTGCTTTGAAGCGGCTGCGGGCCGCTGTGTCCTTGGCCAACGTCGTCGTCATCGGTGCGCAGTGGGGTGACGAGGGGAAGGGCAAGATCACCGATCTCCTGAGCCGCTCCGCCGATGTGGTGGTTCGCTATCAGGGCGGTGTGAACGCCGGTCACACGATTGTTGTGGACGACAAGGTGCTCAAGCTGCACCTGATTCCTTCGGGCATCCTTTATCCAGACACGGTGTGTCTGATCGGATCCGGCACCGTGGTGGATCCCAAGGTGATGATCGGCGAGCTGGACATGCTTGCTGAGAACGGCATCGCCGTTGACGGGCTGCGTCTGGCTTCAACGGCCCATGTGACCATGCCCTACCACCGCCTGCTCGACCAGGCGATGGAGCAGCAGCGCGGCGACCGCCGCATCGGCACCACCGGTCGGGGCATCGGCCCGACCTACGCCGATAAGTCCCAGCGCAACGGCATCCGCATCATTGACATCCTCGATGAGGAGCGGCTGCGGGACCGCCTGGCTGGTCCTCTCGCTGAGAAGAACGAGACCCTCCAGAAGCTCTACGGCATCGAGCCCCTGGACTTTGAGGCCGTGGTCGCTGAGTACGTGGCCTATGGCCAACGCTTGGCGCCCCACGTGGTCGATTGCACGCGCGCCATCCACCAGGCCGCCAAAGCCAAGAAGAACATTCTCTTTGAAGGTGCCCAGGGAACCCTGCTGGACCTGGATCACGGCACCTACCCCTACGTCACCTCCTCCAACCCTGTCAGCGGTGGTGCCTGCATCGGTGCCGGTGTCGGTCCGACCTTGATCGACCGGGTGATCGGTGTGGCGAAGGCTTACACCACCCGGGTTGGTGAGGGTCCCTTCCCGACCGAATTGGAGGGCAGCCTCAACGACCACCTCTGCGATCGCGGTGGTGAATACGGCACCACCACCGGTCGCCGCCGCCGTTGCGGCTGGTTCGATGGGGTGATCGGTCGCTACGCCGTCGAGGTCAATGGTCTCGATTGCCTGGCCATCACCAAGCTCGATGTGCTCGACGAGCTGGACGAGATCCAGGTCTGCGTGGCCTACGAGCTCGATGGCCAGCGCATCGAACACTTCCCCAGCTCAGCTGAGGATTTCGCCCGCTGTCAGCCGATTTTCGAAACGCTCCCGGGTTGGCAAACCTCCACGGCTGACTGCCGTGCCCTCGAGGACCTGCCCCCCACGGCGATGAGCTACCTGCGCTTCCTGGCAGAGCTGATGGAGGTGCCGATCGCGATCGTGTCGCTTGGCGCCGACCGCGATCAGACCATCGTGGTGGAAGATCCCATCCATGGGCCCAAGCGGGCTCTCCTCAGCCGCTGATCCGTCGCTGATCCGTTCCATGGCCCTCCAGAAAACCCTTGACGTTGTCGGGATCGGCAACGCGATCGTCGACGTCTTGGTGCACGTCAATGACGATCAGATTGATCAGTTCGGGCTCACCAAAGGCACCATGGCCCTGGTGGATGAGGGCCAGGCAGAAGCGCTTTACGCCCAGCTCGGTCCGGGTCTGGAAACCTCCGGTGGATCTGCGGCGAACACCTTGGCCGGCATCGCCCAACTCGGCGGCCGCGCCGGTTTCATCGGTCGGGTGCGCAACGACCAGCTCGGTGGGATCTTTGCCCACGACATTCGGGCGGTGGGTACGCGTTACGAGACCCCCGCAGCCACGGAGGGGGCTTCCACGGCGCGCTGCTTGATCCTGGTCTCCTCCGACGCCCAGCGCACCATGTGCACCTATCTGGGTGCCTCGGTGGGTCTGGATCCAGGCGACCTGGACCTCGAGATGGTGGCCCAGGCCAAGGTGCTTTACCTGGAGGGCTACCTCTGGGACAGCGATGACGCCAAGCGCGCTTTTGTTGCCGCTGCCGAGGTGGCGAGGGCGAACGGCGCCGAGGTGGCGCTAAGCCTCTCGGATGCGTTCTGCGTCGAGCGCCATCGCGACAGCTTCCTGGAGCTGGTGGATGGCCATGTGGACATCCTCTTTGCCAATGAGATGGAGATCACCTCCCTCTACAAGGCGAACAGCTTCGAAGAGGCCGCCGAACAGGTCCGCGGTCGTTGCCGCATTGCTGCGCTGACCCGCAGTGAACTGGGCTCTGTGATCCTGAGTGGTGAGGAGCGTCACCTGGTGGACCCCTTCAAGTTGGGTCCCTTGGTGGACACGACCGGGGCTGGTGACCTCTATGCCGCAGGCTTCCTGCATGCCTACACCCAGGGCGAGAGCTTGCTGAACTGCGGTCGCCTCGGTTCTCTCTGCGCCGGTCAGGTCGTGACCCAGCTGGGTCCCCGTCCGCAGGTCAATCTGCAAGCCCTGGTTCAGGAGCATCTGGATCCGGCAGCGATCTGATCCAGGAGCCATAAGCCAGGCTGCTGCTTGCCAGCCAGGAGAGCCATTCCGGGGTGTCGTAGCTGTGCAGTTCATGCACGGCGTCCCTCAGCGCAGGGAGGCGCTCCGGTGTGGTCTTGATCAGCAACTGCACCTCGCAGGAGTGCTGCAGTTCGCCCTCCCACCAGTAGAGGGCCTGCTGCGGTTGCAGGGCCACGCAGGCCGCCAGCTTGCGCTCCAGCAGTTGCCTGGCCAGGCTCTCGGCCTGGGGCGCCGAAGCTTCGGTGGTGAGGGCCAGCGCGACCTGATCAGCTGGACCCTCCGCAGGCGGCTCACGCATGACTGGCTCTCGGGGCGCCCAGCTTGTCCAAGAGCTCCTGGAGCGGCAAGGCGCCTTCGGCATCACCGTTCGGTGGTTCGATCAAGATCAAGTGCAGCTGCTGTGCTGCCGCCACGGTTCGCCAGAGCTGTTCGCTCGGTCCTCCGGATTGGCGGCAGAGCACCGCGCTGATCCGCCAGCGCCGGCAGAGGGCCTGTTCGAGGGCGCCATCCGCCAGTTGGCCTGGCCGTACGCAGGCCAGATGGCTGGGCGCGATCCCGCTTGCCAAGGCCTGCTGCAGGCTCAAGGGGCGATCCAGGATCCGCGCAAAGTGGGCGCCGGCCGAGCTGGCTTGCAGGGCGGCGGCCAGATGACGTGAGCCGATGGCCAGAAGCAGCCGCTCCTGGCTCAAAGGGAGTTCGGCCAGCTCCTGCAGCCGTTGGATGCGGCTGATGGGATGGCCGTTGGACGGGCTGATGGCCGGGGGACGCTGCAGGCGAAGCAGGGGCGTTGGACGCCGGCGGCAGACCCGTTGCAGACGTTCGCTGATCTCTGTGGCGAAGGGGTGGGTGCCATCGAGGACCCAACGGGGCTGGACCCGATCGAGCAGCTGATCTACGGCCCTGTCGTCCGCCAGGGGGCCGATCTCGATGGCGAGCAAGGGATGGGGCTCATAGGCCCTTGCTGCCACCGCGTTCACCACACTGACCAGGACATGCCAGCCCCGTGCCACGAGTTTCTTGGCCAGGGGCGGCCCGTCGCCTGTGCCGCAGATCAACCAAATCCAGTCCGCTTGGGCCGGCACTCCCCCCTGGTGAAAATCCACCCCTTGCATCAGGATGTGGCCCCCTGCCTGCGTCCAGTCCTGTGAACCATTGCTTGCTGGAGGTTGAAGTGCTGGAGGCGCCCCAGGTGCGCTACACCCAGGACAACCAAACTCCGGTGGCGGAGATGGCCGTTCAGTTCGATGGTCTTCGCCCCGATGATCCTGCAGGCCAGATCAAGGTTGTCGGCTGGGGAAGTCTTGCGCAGGACCTCCAGAACCGTGTTCAGGTCGGTCAGCGTCTGATGGTGGAGGGCCGTCTGCGCATGAACACCGTGACCCGCCAGGACGGGGTCAAGGAAAAGCGGGCGGAATTCACCCTCTCCCGTCTGCATCCCCTGGGTGCCCAGGCCGCTTCCCCTGCCCCCACCACTGCGGCACCAGCCCCGGTGCGGCAGGCCCCGAGCCGAGCCGCCAGTGCCCCAGCTCAGCAGCCCCCCACCTGGAACACCTCTCCCCTGGTGCCCGATCTGCCGGACGGCGACGACGAGATCCCGTTCTGAGCTGAGCTGACCTGAGCTGCGCTGACCTGAGCTGCTCTGCTCTGAGCAGCTCTAAGAGCCGAGTTTCTGGTGGGCCTGCTCCAGCAGCTGGCCCAATTCCCTCTCCAGGGCTGCCAGGTCCAGACGCAGATCCGGCCAGCGTCCTTGATCGAGTTGCTGCAGCAACCAGAGACGGTCACGCTGCAACTGCTCCAGAAGGGCCTCGGTGCTGATCGCTTGGTCGGCGCCGCTGGGCTCTTGCTCCCCGTTGACCGAAGATGGCGCCATGCTCGCAATCGCTTCCCCCGGCAGCCTAGTCACCATTGCCGGCGCTTCTCTGTCGGTGATCGGCTGGATCGGCTACGCCACCGCCAATCCGAATCTCAGTCTGCCGACCATTTTTTATGGGATCCCCATCCTTCTGGGTGGTTTGGCGCTGAAATCCTCGGAGCTCCCCCCGGCCAGTCTTCTGCCCGCCTCTCCCGAAGCGGTTGAGCTGCGGCAGGCTCCCGCCAGCCAAACCCTGCGCAAGCTGGTCAAGGATGTGACCCGTTGGCGTTATGGCCAGAAGGCACACCTGGAGAGCTCTCTGGAAACCCTGAAGCTCTGGGATGAGGATGCGCCGCCGCAGCTGCTCAGCGTCGAGGAATTGGCCAGCGAGGGTCGCTATGGCGTGGCGATGCGCTTCCGCTGTGAGGGTGTTCCCTACGCCCGATGGATCGAGAAACAGGAGCGACTGGGCCGCTTCTTCGACAAGGGACTGCGCGCCCAGCTGTCTGAGCCAGGCCCCGGTGAGGTGCTCCTGCAGCTGCTGCCGGCGGCGGCCTAGACCCGGCGACCTGATTGCTTTTCCGCTCTGAAACCCTTGAGCTCCCTTCCTGTTGACGCTGACCATGCCGACACCCTGAGGGTCTCGGTCCTCAGTGAGGCCTTGCCCTACATCCAGCGCTTCGCCGGGCGTCGCGTGGTGGTCAAGTACGGCGGTGCTGCCATGGTCCAGGCGGATCTTCGCGATGCGGTTTATCGCGATCTGGTCTTGCTGGCCTCCGTGGGCGTGAAACCTGTGGTCGTGCACGGCGGCGGCCCTGAGATCAACGATTGGCTGGGACGCCTCAACATCGAACCGCAGTTCCGCAATGGTTTGCGCGTCACCACGCCCGAAACGATGGACGTGGTGGAGATGGTCCTGGTCGGCCGGGTCAACAAGCAGATCGTCAATGGCCTGAATCGCCTCGGTGCCCGCGCCGTCGGTCTCTGCGGTAGCGATGGAGCCCTGGTGCGGGCTCGCACCTATGGCGATGGGGCCAATGGCTTGGTGGGCGATGTGGCGGCGGTGGATCCTTCTGTCCTCTTCCCCCTGTTGGATGCCGGCTACATCCCGGTGATTTCATCGGTGGCCGCCGACGCCAACGGCCAGGCCCACAACATCAATGCGGACACCGTCGCAGGCGAGCTCGCGGCAGCCCTCCAGGCCGAAAAGCTGATCCTGCTGACCGATACGCCGGGGATTCTTCGGGATCGGGAGGATCCAGCCTCCTTGATCCGTTCGGTCACCCTCTCGGAGGCGCGCAATCTGATCGCCACTGGCGTGGTGGCCGGTGGGATGACTCCCAAGACCGAATGCTGCATCAGGGCCCTGGCCCAGGGGGTGTCTGCCGCGCACATCGTGGATGGAAGGACCTCCCACGCCCTGTTGCTGGAGGTCTTCACCGATGCGGGCATCGGCACCATGGTGGTCGGTCGTTCCCATCGCTGAGGTGCGGATCAGCCCCTGTGATGGATCCCGACGTCTCCGCTGAAGCGCCCCAGCCCGTTGATCCCTCGGTTCTGCTGCCTGCCAAGGCGGCCCTGGAGCGTGGTGATTACGGCACCTGTCAGCAACTGCTGGAACCTCTGCTCGAGCGGCATTCCGTCAGCACTCCCTTCGGCGGTGAGGTAAGGCTGCTGCTGGCCACAGCCCAGCTCGGCCGCGGCGACACGAAGGCTGCAGCGGCGACCTGTCGCAGTTTGCGGGCCTGCCGCGATGCGACGCTCCGGGCCCAGGCCAAGGATCTGCAGGAGGTGCTGGATGCCCCGGCACTGGTGCGCCCTCGGGAGTGGTCCATGACCTTGCCCACCCTGGGGGAGATGCAGCCGCTGGAGGGGGAGCTCAAGGCCATGGTGCGGCAGCGCCGCCGCCGCGCGAAACCCCCAGCCCCGCCGCCGCCACCCACCGGTCCCACCCAGGCTCCGCTGGGGTTTGGCCTGTTGGTCGTGATCCTGCTGGTCTTGACGGCCCTGCTCGGAGGTTGCGCGGATCTGCAGACCACCCTGCGCTTCCCGGCACCCGGGCGGATGCAGTTGCTGCAAACCAGTCAGTCGCTCACGGACCAGCCGCTCCCTTGGCAGCGGCAATGGGCCTCCCAGCTCAGGGGTTCACCGCTGAAGTGGAAGCAGGACCATGGCCGCCTCAGCCTCACGGCTCCGGTGTTGCCCGCTCAGCAGACCTTGGAGCTCTTGCGCGCCAACCTGGAGTCGTCTGCGGCTCTGGCGGGTGTCGCGCTGCCAGAACCGACCCTGCGTCTTGAGGAACGCAATTGGCTGCTTGGGGTCGTGCAGCGCTTTGAGATCCAGGTTGATCTCAGCGAGCTGCAGCCGCTGCCTGGCCTTCAGCTGACACTGCGCTTGGAGCCGATGGGGCCTGCAGCGGTCCAGCGTGCAGAACCCCTCGCGCCGCGCCCGCAACGGGGCGCGTTGGTCTGGTCCCTGCAGCCCGGTTCGCTCAATCAGCTTGAGACGCGCTGCTGGCGTTGGAGTCGTCTTGGTCTGGGCGCTCTTTTGATCGTTCTGCTGCTCGCCGCCGTGGCCCTGCTCCAACGCCTGCGTCTGGCCGCCGGTTTTGGCTTGCCGCAATTGCCCGCCTAGAGCTCGAGGGGATCGGGATCGATCGCGAGGCTGACGTCTTTGGGTAGGTGCTGGCGCAACTGGGTCTCCACCGGCAAGGGCAGGGGGCTGCCTGCGGGGCCATGGAGCAGCAGCTGCCAGCGACTGTTGCCCGCGACCCGGGCCACGGGGGCCGGCGCCGGTCCGATGATCAGCCAGCCCGCTTGATCGGCGTCACGCCGGATCGATTCGGCCAGACTCGCCGCGGCGGTTGCGGTGCGACTCGCTGAGGGCCCGGCCAAGCGCAGCAGGCACGCCCGGCTGAAGGGCACCAGCGCCGCACTCTGCCTTTGTTGCAGCTCCTCGCTCAAAAACGCCTCATAGCGGCCATCGACGAGATGTCGAATCACGGGATGCTCAGGGCTGTAGGTCTGTACCAGTACCTCTCCGGGCCTGTCGCCGCGACCGGCGCGACCCGCCAGCTGGAGCAGCAGCTGCAGACTTTCTTCCGCGGCCCGTAGATCCGGGCGATGCAACAGCCCATCCGCCGCCAGGACCGCCGCCAGGGTCACCCGGGGCAGGTCCATGCCCTTCGCCAGCATCTGGGTCCCCACCAGCACATCGGCCTCTCCACTGGCAAAACGCTCCAGCAGGTGCCGATGGCCATCGCGGCCGCGGGTCGTGTCCCGGTCAAAGCGCAGCAAGCGGAGGCCCTCCAGCTCTTGCTCGAGGTGCTCCAGCACCTGCTGGGTCCCGGCTCCAAAGGGTTTGAAGGCGCTCGAGCCGCAGTGGCCGCAGCGGTTCTCCAGTTCTGAGCGGTGATCACACCAATGGCAGCGCAGCCAAGAACGTTCCCGCTGGCGATGCACGGTCAGGGCCACATCGCAATGGGGGCACTGCACCACCTCACCGCAACTGCGGCAGCTCAGAAAACTGCTGTATCCGCGCCTGGGTACGAGCACCACGGCCTGCTCGCCCCGTTCGCTCAGGGCCTGCAACCGTTCCATCAACGGACGGCTCACCAGCCGCCGGTGACCTTCGGCCAGCTCCTGGCGCATATCGACCACGCGCACTGGCGGCAGCCGGCTGCTGCCAATCCGTTGGGGTAACCGCAGCAGCGTGCAGCTCGGCTGGGCGCCCTGACAACGCAGCCAGGTTTCCAGGCTGGGGGTTGCGCTGCCCAGCAGGAGTCGGGCGCCACTCAGCTGAATCCGCTGCAGGGCCACATCCCGTGCGTGGTAACAGGGCATCGGACTGTCCTGTTTGTAGGAGCGGTCGTGCTCCTCATCGAGCACCACCAGACCGAGCTTCGGCATCGGTAGGAAGACCGCAGAACGGGTTCCGACCACCACCAGTGGGCTCTGGCTTTGCAGGCAGCGCCGCCAGGTCTTGATCCGCGCTCCGTCACTGCAGCCGGAGTGGTATTCCGCCACGGCCATCCCGAAGCGGGCGCGGCAGCGATCCAGGAGTTGGGGGATCAGTCCGATCTCAGGGGTGAGCATCAGCACGGAGCGTCCTGCCGCCAGCTCCTGGGCGGCCGCCTGCAGATACACCTCTGTTTTCCCCGCACCGGTGACACCCCAGAGCAAGAGCTGCGATGACGCCGGTGCGGCCTCAATGGCGGCGAGTGCCGCGGCTTGATCCGCGGTCAAGGACTTCGGTCTTTCGAGGGCAAACTCCGCTTCAGGCAGACCTTCGTCGGGGGCGGTGCGCCGTTGCTTCTGAATCAGTCCTCGCCGCTCAAGCGTGTCCACGACCGAGCGACTCACGCCCGTGCGCACCAGCAGTGGGCTGAGCCAACCAGCGCCCCCCTGCTGCGCAAGCGCTTCCAGCAGACGCTTCTGGGACAGGGATCCTTGCTGGGTTTGGGCGTCTTGCGCCGCCGGGTTCAGCTCCAACCAGATTTGCTGACGGCTGCGCGTCGGCGCCGATTTGGCGCGCTGGCCCAGCCAGCCTGGAGGTAAGGCGGCCTTGAGGGTTCGAAAGGTCGTTGTGCGGCAGCTGGAAGCCACCGCTTCGATTAAGGCCTGCCAGCTCGCATCAATGGCGGCCTGTTGCTGCAAGCCTTCAACAGGTTGCAGACCTTTTCCCTGCAGTCCGTCGGGGCACTCCCTGAGGACGGCCACCACAAGGCCAATGTGTCTGCGACCGCGTAGACGGATCTGAACCAGATCGCCACTGGCAAGAGCGAGGCCTTGGGGGTTCCCATAGGTGAAGACCTGCCCCTCGGGGCCAGCTTCCAGCCAGACTTGAACCCAGGTCTCTGGGGACGATGGGGCGCTGAGGCTGGTCAATCTTGCGAAGCTCTCAGGAGTTTCTTAAGATGAGTCTGTTGAGCAGTCCATAGGGCTGCAGTCGGAACCCAGCAAAGTTCCGTCCAGAGGGAAGATCCGAGGACTGCCAGAAACCCTGAGCGCCCGATCTGCGAACACCCCTGACAACCTTGCCTCGGGCTTTGCCCGTTCGTTCCGACACTACGACCAGTTCTTTTTCCTTGATGCCAGGGGCCAGTCCCCGGGTGTGTTGCAGCCGTCCTTCCTGACCGATGCGTTCGCGTGACGGTCCCACTCGGTTCTTCGAGTCGGCAGCCTGCATTCATGGCATCCCGTCTCCAGGTTGTTCCTCGTTGACAAGGGCGCTCTGCCCTGCCTGCGTTGTTTCGCTCAGAGAGACGGTTCTTGGGTCCTGGGGTTCGTTTGAGCTTCCAGGTCGTCCTTTTCGGATCCAGTTCTTTGGACCCTTGGTCGACCGATCGGACCTTGCTGATCGATGTCTGAGATTTCCGCGTTAGCTGACCGTTTTCCTTCGTCTTCCCTTCGTTCGACTGCGATGAGTCCTGCCGCTGCGACAAAAAAAGCTGCCACCACAACTGCCAAGAGTGCCAAGAAGGCTGCTCCTGAAATTTTGTTAGTGGCCAATGCGTCCGGTGAGGCCATCAAAGTTGCCAAGCCGAAGGCCAGCAGCACGAAAGCCAAGAGCAAGGCCAAAAAGGACGCCGAGGGGGGCGATCAGGTCGAAGCCGCCAACAAGGTGACTCCCACCAAAGCCAAAGCCACCAAAGCCGCTGCGACCAAAACAGCTGCCACAAAAACAGCTGCGACCAAGGCATCTGCCACCAAGGCCAAAGCTTCAGGCACCAAGGCAGCTGCAA
>JBMSIW010000042.1:0-14842 GCA_049418265.1 Vulcanococcus sp. | reverse complement strand
GCAGTTCCTCTCCACCATCCACAGCTATGAGCGGCAGCTGGCCAAGCTGCTGGCCGTGCTGCTGGCGGCGGTGGTGGGCTTTGCCGCCCTAGAGCTCCTCGTTGAGACCGGTGTCGGGCTGGTGCAGCGGCAGACCAACTGGTTTGACGGCAGCCTGATCAAGCTGCTGGATCGCCTGCTGCTGATCTTCATTGCGCTGGAGGTGCTCCAGAACGTCACGGCCTACCTGCGCGATCAGGTGGTGCAGATCGAACTGGTGCTGCTGACAGCCCTCACGGCTGTGGCCCGGAAGGTGATCGTGCTGCCCCCAGGCACCGAAAACAAACCGGCCCTGATGGCGGGATTTGGGGTGATCGTGGTGGGTCTGGCGGCCGCCTACTGGTTGGTGCGCTGGGCACGGCGCAATGACCAGCCAACGGCCGCATCCTGACCCCTGCAATCCGCAGGCCTGGATATCAGCCTCAAGGGCAAATTAAGGCCATCGAGACGGGAGGGAAACGCACGCACTTAACACATTTTGCTTCGGCGAAAGGGCTCTCTCGCCAGGGGATCTGCCTGATTGATCAGCTGCACTGATCGACCCAATTGCAGTTCCTACAGTCACACCCAGGCAGCGTGATTCATCCTTACCGTTTCGCAACCCACAGACATCACCCTCGATGCCTGCGCCACAGAAGCCCCGCAAGGGAGACTGCGACGCAATCAGCCGGCACCTCCGTGCCATTGGCCGTGTCCCTTTACTGACCCCCGAGGAAGAAATCAGCCTGGGGCGCGCCGTTCAACAGGGAGTCCGCCTCAAAGACGTCGCGGAGGAAATGAAACTGCGCGCCGGCGGCGAGCCCCCTGCCCTGGAGGCCTGGGCCGTCGAGGTAGGCCTCACGACTCGTCAGCTGCGGCGGGAGCTCAAGCTGGCCGAACGCGCTAGCGAGCAGATGGTGACGGCCAACCTGCGCCTGGTGGTGAGCCTGGCCCGGCGCATCAGCCACCGCCGCCTGGATCTCGAAGATCTGATCCAGGAGGGCACCCTTGGCTTGATCCGCGCCGTCCAGCGGTTTGATCCAAGCCGCGGCTATCGCTTCTCCACCTACGCGGTCTGGTGGATCCGTGAGGGCATGGGCCGCGCCCTGCAGCAGCAAAGCCGCAGCATCCGACTGCCGGTGCACATGCAGGATCGCCTGCAGCGCCTGCGCCGCTGCCAGCAGGAGTTGCGTCAGATGCTGGGACGGGAACCCAATCTCGAGGAGTTGGCCGAGGCCACGGAGCTCAAGCCCCTGGACATCCGCGAGGCGCTCTTCCGCGCCCAGGAACCCCTCAGCCTCGACAGCAGCCACGGCCCTGATGAGGATCTGCGGCTGCTCGACACCCTGCGCTGCAGCGCCCAGCTCCCCAGCGATCAGCTCACGGCAGCCCATCTGCAAACCGATCTGGTGGCCCTACTCGATGAGCTGCCCCGTCAGGAAGCCGAACTGTTGCGGTTGCGCTACGGCATCGATCAGCCAGGCCCCATGAATCTGAGTGCCGTGGCCCGCCAGATGGGCCTCAGCCGTGATCAGGCCCGCGGCATGGAGCGGCGGGCCAACGCGGCCATCCGGCACCTGTCCGATCGGGTGATCGACTATCTGGAGGCCTGACGCGTCGTTCATGAGCTGGCACCCCCACCTCTGGCACCCCACCACCCAGGTGGCCACCAGCCCGGAGCCCCTGCGCGTAGCCCGGGGCCGGGGTTGTCTGCTCGAGCTGCAGGACGGGCGTCAGCTGATCGATGCCATCAGCAGCTGGTGGGTCACCCTGCATGGCCATGGCGAACCCTCCATTGCCGCGGCCATCGGCCGCCAGGCCATGGAGCTCGAGCAGGTGATCTTCGCCAACTTCAGCCATGCTCCAGCCGAGCAACTCGCCACGCGACTGGCGGCGCTCATTGGCCTGGAACGTCTGTTCTTCTCGGATAACGGCTCCACAGCCGTCGAGGTCGCCCTGAAGATCGCCTGGCAGTGGTGGCGCAACCAAGGCAGTGATCGGCGCCAAGTGATCGCCTTCGAGGGGGCCTACCACGGCGACACCTTCGGGGCCATGGCCTTGGGGGATCGCTCCATCTTCACGGCCCCCTACGACGAGTTGCTCTTTGATGTCGCCCGCATCAGCTGGCCCCACACCCACTGGGGCGACAACGGCGTGGAACAGCGAGAAGCTCTCGCGCTCGAGCAGCTGGAGCAAGCCCTGGCGGTGCCGACCGCAGCGGTCATCCTCGAGCCCCTGATTCAGGGCGCCTCAGGGATGCAGATGGTGAGACCAGGCTTCTTAAGAGCCGTTCAGGAACGCATCCGCGCCCATGGCTCCTTGTTGATCGCCGATGAGGTGATGACGGGATTCGGCCGCACGGGAGCGCTGTTTGCCAGTCAGCGAGCCGGTATCCAGCCGGATCTGATGGCCCTCTCCAAGGGGCTGACCGGAGGCTTCCTGCCGATGGGCGTGACGATGGCCAGCGAACGTCTCTATCGAGGTTTCATTAGCGAGACCCCAACCCAGACCTTCTTTCACGGGCACAGCTTCACCGCCAACCCATTGGGTTGCGCCGCTGCTTTAGCCAGCCTGGATCTGCTGCAGCACAATCCCGAGCGCTACCAGCAATTCGATGCACGCCACACACCCTTACTGGAGGAGCTGGCCGACCATCCGCTGGTGAAACGGATCCGCTGCCTGGGCACGGTGGCAGCCTTCGAGTTGGATGCCGGGGAGTCCAGTTACCTCAATCCGATCGGCAAGCAGCTGCAGCGCCATTGCCTGGCGCAGGGCGTCTTCATCCGCCCGCTGGGCAACGTGGTCTACCTGCTGCCACCGCTCTGCATCAGCGAGGCGCAATTGCAGCAGTGCTACGGCGCCATCCGCTCCGGGATCGACGCCATGGCGTTGTGAGTCAGCCCGGCAGGATCACGCGATCGATCACATGCACCACGCCGTTGTCGCAGACCACATCGGCTGTCACCACCGTGGCGTTTTTCACTTCAAAGGGGTCCTGACTGCGGATCGGGATCGGAGCCCCCTCAAGGCTGTCCCAGCTTTCCGCTGCCACTAACTGATCGCGGCTGTAGGCGCCGGAAAGCACGTGGTACTTGAGGATGCGCGCCAGCTGTGGCGGGTTGTCCACCAGGGTTTGCACCGTGCCTGGAGGAAGCGCCGCAAAGGCGTCATCCACCGGTGCAAACACCGTGAACGGGCCAGGCCCCTCCAGGGCAGCCCGCAGACCAGCGGCATCGACGGCCGCAAGCAGGGTGTTGAACACACCAACAGTGGCGGCAGTTTCGAGAATTGAAGCCATCAGCGGTAGTCCTGAGATTGGATATCGGACAGCCGGGCCTCCGGCCGCAGGAAACGATCCATCTGCGCCTCAAAGAAGCGGCGGTTCGCCATCAGGTGCTCGGGGTTGGTGTCATCCAGCGGATAGAGCAGCGCGCAACGCAGCGCCTGAATCACGGCGGAGGTGACGTTGTACATCGAGCGCTGGAAGGTGATCCCGAGCTGAACGAGCTGATCTTCCTCACCACGCTTGTGATCCAGGTAGATCTCCTTGAGATAGGGCGGCAGGAAATGCAGCATGTCCTGCATCAAGAGCGTCGGCGGGATCCCCGCAGATCCCACCGGGAACACATCGGCGTAGAGGATGCCGTAGTGGAAATCGGCCTGATCGGCAGGCACCTGATGGGCCTGGGCGTTGTAGCTCTTGGTGCCGCGGAAGGGTGAGGTGCGATAGAAGACCGCCTCCACATAGGGAAGTGCCGCCTCATAGAGCCAGGTGAATCCCTCACTCTTCGGGATGATTTCGTAGCACTCCTCACCGATATAGAGGTGGTGATAAATGGGCCGGCCCGCCACGGCGAAAATGCCATTGACGAGGAAGTCCATGGCATCGGGCACCCCCTTGAAGCCGCCCTCGTCGTAGATGTCGCTCATCTCGAAGAAGACCGGCGCCATCACCTCCCAGAACAGGCCCAGGTTGGCGTAATAGCTGAGCTGACGAACCTGCTCCAGGAACATTTCCGGGAACAGCTTGTAGAGACCCAGCATCACCGGGTTGCCGTTGAAGTAGGCCTTGATCGCACGATCAGCGTTGGCGCGGTAGGCGTCGCTCTCGAGATAGTCGTTGAAGCGACCACCCATGCCCTGATGCCAGAACATGGCCTGCATGCAGGCCTCGGCAAACTCCATGTTCACCCGGTCGTGCCAGAGGTGATGGAGCAGCTTCGGCATGCGACCCGTCTCGCCGCGCTCCATGAACTCCAGCAGCTCGGGATGAGCCTTCTCCGTGCCGCGCCAGATGCGCAGCTTGGATTGATCACCGGAATAGCTGTTGGGCCGATCCAGATACTCCTTCGAGATGAAGTATTTGAAGGCTGGTAGTGGATTAAGGAAGACCCGCTCAGCGATGTAGAGCAGATCGCGCCAATAGAAGTCCATCGGCACGGCATAGGCCTTGTAGATGCCGATGATCTGCTTGAGGTTCTCCGGGGTGTCAGGCAGCATCGAGCCACCGGACTCAAGCCGATGAATCACATCGGCGTAGCGGTGCGTGGAGGGAGGGATCAAGGGAGCCTTGGTGAGCTCCGGGGCGATGGTGGCACTCATGCGGGGAGCTCGACGGAGGGGGCAGGAGCGATAGCGATCACGGTGACGGCTTCGCTGGAACGCAAGGCCAGCGGAGCCGTTGCTGATGCACTGAAACCGGTGAGGGCTGACGGCCAGAGGCCTGTGAGCAGGACCAGGGCGCTCAGCACCAGGGCCGGAACGCGCTCACCCCAGCTCGTACTGACCCAATCAGCCCTGTCGTTCTCCAAGCGGCCAAAACCAACCCGGTTGAACAGTCGGATGGCATAGACCGCGGTGAGGCCAGAGGCGAGCAAGCAGACGAGCGTGGGCCACGGGAATGCCACCCAACTCCCCTCAAAGACCAGCAATTCGGCCACAAAGCCCGCCAGGCCAGGCACCCCAGCCGCCGCCAGCAGGGCGACCAACATCAAGCCCAACGTGAACGGAAGCCCTCGTTGGGGATTGAGTAGCCCGGATAGATCCGGAATGGAGCTCGTTCCAGTGCGGAGCTCAATCAGGCCCACCAGACAGAACAGCAGGGCGATGATCAGGCCGTGGGCGAGCATCTGGGCAATCACGCCCTGAAGGCTCAGCGGGGTGGCAGCGGCAAGCGCCAGCAGCAACATCCCCATGTGACCCAGGGAGCTGTAGGCCACCAAACGGCGCATGTCCAGCTGAACCACCGCATTGAGGGCGCCATAGATGGCGCTGATCGCTCCAAGAGCCGCCAACCAGGGGGACCAGGCCGCCCAGGCATCCGGCAGAAACTCCAGGCCAAAACGCAGCAGGCCATAGGCACCAAGCTTCGAGACCACGCCGCTCAGCAGCATCGCCACAGGAGTTGGTGCCTGGCTGTAGGTGAGGGGCTGCCAACCATGCAGCGGAACCACCGGCAACTTCAAGCCGAAGGCCAAGAGCACCAGCGCCAGGATCCAACGCTGCTGGGTTGCCGTCAGGGTGTGATCGGCGAGGGTTGCGTAGCTGAAGTCCAGACCGCCAGGCTGCAGCCAGCCGAGGGCCAGGACCGCCGCCAGCAGAGCCACGCCCGACACGGCGCCATAGGTCAGGAAGCGAATCGCGGCACCAGCGCGGCGCTCGCCACCCCAGGTCGCCACCAGAAGGGTGGTGGGGATCAAGATCAGCTCGTAGGCCAGCAGGAACAGCAGGGCATTACGGGCCAGAAAGGCACCGACCAGGCCCAGGTTGGTGGCCAGCATCAAGGCAAAAAACAGGCGAGGCCTGCTCTGATCCACCGGACTGGCCAACACCGCCATGGCGGTGAGCAAGGCGGCCAGCAGCACCAGCGGAATCGTGAGCCCATCGAGGCCCAGCTCCAGACGCAGGCCCAGCTGCGGCAGCCAGCTCAGGGAGAGTGCGGCCGGAGGGTGCTGCCAGAGCCAGAGTCCGTCGAGCAGCTGCAGCAGGGCCGCGGCCAGGGCGCCACGTCGCACCCAATCGGACTGAGTTGGCAGCAGCGGCAGCAGGAGGGCGCCGAGCAGCGGGAACAACAACAGCAAGAACAAGTCCATGGCGATCACGTCAGCGGGACAACAGCCAGACGGCCATCAGCAGCACGCCAAGCACAAGAGACAGGGCGTAGCTCTGGGAGCGGCCACTGGTGGTGAGGCTGAGGCGACGGGCCCCTTCGAGGGCCACACCCCCGGTGCCGCTGGAAAACCCATCCACCAAGCGCTGATCGCTCCAGGCGCTGATCCGGGCCAAACCCACCACCAATGCCACCACGGTGCGGTGATAGAAGGCCTCGGTGTGCATGTCCTCCGCCAGCCAGTGCTGCAGACCACCCAGGCCGGAGGGGAGCTCCGCCAGGGGATGGGGGCGCAGGTAAAACCAAGCCGAGCTGCCGGCGCCAATCAAGGTGGAGGCCAGCAGAGGCCAGGCCATCGGCCCCCAGCCCGGAAGAGGGGAAAGCTTGTAGATGCCGAGGTGGACCAGCAGTTGCGGGATGTGGAGCACCAGACCCATCAGCAGCAGCGTGGGCAGCACCATCAGCCACAGCACCTCTGCGGAACGGGCCGTAAACGGGGTGGGACGACCGCCCCAGATCAGGCCGAACACCCGCATCAAGGCAGCGCTGAGCAGGGCGTTGGTGATCAACACCAGTCCCCCCAGCACCAGAGGCAGCTGGCTGTCTGCTGCCAGCTGAAGCAGTTCGCGCAGAGCCGCGAAGCCACCGAAGGGAGGTAGGCCCACCAGGCCCGCCGCACCGGTCAGGAAGGCGATTCCCACGAGCGGGCGGCGGCTCCAGAGCCCACCCAACTGGGTCAGGTCCTGGGTGACGTTGGAGATCACGATCATCCCCACCGCCATCAGCATCAGCGCCATCGGCAGCGGATAGACCAGCAGCAGGTGGTCGGCGACGCCGATGCCACCAAGGCCGACCGCGACAAACAACAAACCCAGCCAGCTACTCACGAGAAAGCTCAGAGCCCGCTTCACATCGATCTGCCCGAGAGCAATCAGCGAGGCCACCAGCGCCGTGGTGCCGCCGACGACCACCAGCACCCCCTGGACCAGAGGGCTCAGAGCAATCAACGGTTCCAGACGCAGCAGCACCCAGGCACCACCGATCACCACCACGGAATTGCGCAGCACGGTGGAGGGCAGTGGGCTCTCCATGGCTTCATCCAGCCAGAGGTGCAGCGGGATCTGGGCGCACTTACCCATCGGGCCAGCGATCAGGGCCAGCAGGATCAGCTGGAAGCCTGCGGGCAACGGCTGACCGTTGTTGGTGAGATCAGCGGCCCAGCCCTGCAGGCCATGGAAGTTCCAGGTGCCGGTGATGGGCAGCAGGGCGATCACGCCCGCCAGCAGGATCAGGTCGCCGATGCGCTTGGTGAGGAAGGCGTCGCGCGCTCCCTTCACCACCAGCGACTGGTTGTACCAGGTGCCGACGATGACGTAGGTGCCAACGGTCAGCAGCTCCAGCAACACGTAGCTGAAGAACACGGAATCGGTCAGAACCAGCCCGCAGAGACCGGCCTCAAAAAAGCTCAGGGCTCCGAAGAAGCGGGGCCAGCCCCAATCCATCTCCAGGTAGCCGATCGAATAGATCTGCACCAGCACGTGCAGGCCCGTGATCACCGTCATGGCGATCAAGGCAGGTTCACTGACCAGGCCGTCGAAACCAATGCGGAGTCCGGCGGTGTCAATCCAGGTCCACTGGAAGCTGGGGGGCGCATAGATCGCCGCTTGACCGGCGGCGGAGTTGCCATTGAGACCGATCAGCGCCATCAGGCTGTGGCCGAAGGCAACCGAGACCATCAGCAGGTTCACGTAGCCCGAAGGGCGAGGCCCCGTGCGGGAGATCAACCCCGGGGACCAAAGCAGACTGAAGAGCGCTCCCAGAAGGGGATACAGCGGAATCAGCCAAGCCGTTCCAAGCCAGGACACGGTGAGGACGTGGAAGGTGGCGGAAACGTAGGGAGCTGGAAGGTCAGGTTGGGGCCAACCGCTCAAAGGCGTTACTGATCACGCCTGCAAGCGCTGCTGATCGGTGCCAAACCTCAGGCCGGCAGGTAATAGCGCACCAAGGTGAAGACCCGGCTGCGATGGGCATCCAGGCAGCGGCGCATGTTGTCGCCCCGTTGATTCAGCAGCAGGTGATCGAAGCGATAGCGGGGGATACCCATGGGCATCACGATCGTGAAGGTCTCCTCGGGATGGAGCTGCTCCTCCTGGGCCACAAAGTCCACAAAGGGATCCAGCAACGAGGCGTAAGGGCTCTCCAGCAGTCGCAGCTCAAAGCCGCGCTGATCCCCCACGCTCTGCGCCCATTGGGCCGCGATCTGCGCGCGATCGTCATCTTGCGAGCAGACCCAGACCCCGACCACGCGATCCGAGACGGTGGTGGCGTAGCGCAGGGCCTCCAGGGTGGGGCGGCTCCAGGAGGCCATCCAGACCAGGGAGGTGTTGCCGACCGGATCGCGCCGCTGGGGGAGCGTCAAGCTGAGGTCGTCGCCCGGCTTCAAGCTGATGGCCCGATAGACAACGCTGTAGCGGTGGTGAATACGCCGCAGGACGGCGACCAGCAGCGGGATCGCGATCACGACCGTCCAGGCACCCTCATCGAACTTGCTGACGACGATCACGATCAGCACGACGAAGGTGGTGATCGAACCGAGGGCGTTCATCAACAGCCGCCCCAACCAACCCGCCGTGCGCAGGCGCCACCAACGCACCACCATGCCGGCCTGGGACAGGGTGAAGGCGGTGAAGACCCCCAGGGCATAAAGGTTCACCGCGACGGTGGTGTTGCCCTCGCAGACCACGATCACCAGCCCCGCCGCCAGCAGCAGCACGCTGATGCCGTTCTGGAAGACCAGCCGATCGCCAATCCAGGCCATCTGCCGGGGCAGGAAGCGATCCTGCGCCAACATCGCCGCCAGCCGCGGGAACCCCGCAAAGGCCGTATTGGCCGCCAGCGCCAGGATTAAGAGGGTGGTGATCTGCAGCGCCCAGAACAGGGGGCTACCTGCACCGAACACCCGCAGGCCGATCTGAGCCAAGACGGTGCGATCGGGATCGGGCGCCACGCCGTACAGCCAGCCCAGGCCGCTGACCGCCAGGAACATCAGGGCGAGCATCGTGCCCATCACGAGCATGGTGCGCTGAGCCCGTTTGGCCGCCGGCTCGCGGAACACCTTCACGCCATTGGCGATCGCCTCAATGCCGGTCATGGCGGAGCAGCCGGAACTGAAGGCCCGCAGGATCAGAAAGATCCCCAGGGGCTCCACGGCCTTCACCAGCGGCGGCGCATCCGGGCTGAAGCCATGGGCGAACACCAGGTTCTGCAGACCGAAGAGGGCCAGCAGGGCCACCATCACCACAAAGGCATAGGTGGGAATGGCAAAGGCGCGGCCCGCCTCCTTGACCCCCCGCAGATTCGCCCAACCGACCAGCACCAACAGCAGCAGGGCGATCGGCGTCTCCAGAGGCAGCAGTCCCGGCACCAGGGACGTGAGCGCCTGGGTGCCCGCCATCAGGCTCACGGCAGCGGTGAGCGTGTAATCAACGAGCAGCGCCGCCGCTGCCACCAGGCTGGGGCCCGTACCCAGGTTTTCCCGGGCCACCACATAGGAGCCCCCACCCTGGGGATAGGCCTCAATGGTCTGCCGGTAGGAGAGCACCACGATGCCGATCAACAGCACGATCGCGGCGGTGATCGGCAAGGACAGCTGCAAGGCCTGGCTACCGGCCAGGATCAGCACCCCCAGGGCTGCCTCGGTGGCGTAGGCCACCGAGGAGAGCGCATCGGAGCTCAGGATCGGCAGGGCCTCGAGGCTGGGCAAGCGCTCGGCATCGGCCTCAGTGCGGCGTAGGGGGGCACCCAGCAGCCGGCGCGCCAAGGAAAACACGGTTTCTGGGGCACTGCTGCTCCCACCATGGCCAGAGCCGCCCTTGCTGGCAGCCCCCCGCCAGTGCCATGACAGAGATGACGCAGTGGCTGATGCGATGGGAGCCAGCCTGAGCGACCTGCTCGAACAACTGGTTCAACGGGGCTGGGCAAAGTTGGACCTCAATCCCAGCGAACCGCGGCCCGCCCCCAACGGACCGTGGTGGAGCATCGAACTGGGCAATTTCGCCCTGGGAAACGTCACCACCGTGACCCTGCATCCCTGGCCCGCCGGACTGCTGGAGTTCAGCCTGAGCCTGCTGGTGGACAGCGAGGACGTCATCCAGTCCTTTGAGCTGGACTGCAACGCCATGCCAGTCCCCGTGGCCCTGATCAACTGGTGGGGCGGACTCGATGCCGCCCTCGAGCAGGCCGGAGGCCTGAGGGATCAGCTGATCGCCGCCTGGGACCGAGAAATCAGCACCGGCGGCGATCTGCCTTAGGCGCTTCAGGCAAAGCGGCGGCGGCCGTCGTTGAAGCTGGCAAAGCTGGTGACGTCGCCGCGGCGCTCTGCGGCAGCTGAGCTCTGGCTGAGCTTCCAGACATTGCGGCTGATGCGACGAGCGCGCAGACCACCGCGCTCCACCTCGGCAGTGCCGGGGCGAGCACCCATCAGATAGGAGACCTCTGCGGTGCTCAGCGGGGCACCGGTCTGCAGGGCCAATTGGGTGAGCTCGAGGCGTTGGCGCAGGGCACCCACATCACAGGCGCCGCCGTCTTCCGTCTCGTTCCAGCTCCAGGGGAGCTCGCCATTGGCGGCCATCTTCTGCATCAGCCCCATGCCCACCAGGGCCAGGGCCTGTTCAGCGTTGAGATCGCCGCCGTCCTGAACGGGAGCAGCGGATTTCGCCGAAGCGGAGGCAGAGCGCTTTGCAGCCACGGGCCATGCAGCGGGGTATGGCCGGAAGGTACCGGCTCCAGCCCCGGACGCAAGGGGCTCCCGGCAAGCTGTGATCAGCTGCGCCGCAACCAATCAGGCGCCTGGCCGAACCAATCACCGAGGTCCCCGGGATCCTCCGGATCAGGGCGAAAGGGTGGCCCCGGTTCCAGCTCCCCCAGATCCAGTTGTGCCATCAGGCGATCGACCCCCTCACTGCTGGCGGCTTGCTGCTGCCGGCGGGCCTGGCGCAACCAGGAGGCCACCGAATGGTCCCGATCGGCAAATTTCTGCAGGTAGATCCGTTCATGGAGAGAAACCGCCTGATCAGCACCGATGCGTTGAACGATGTCCTGCAGCCGCAGCCGCGTCGCGGGGGTGAGCATGGCCAGCACAGCTCGATTGAGCACGTGTTAGCGAGCCCCCCAGAGCCGGTTGTGCCTTCAGGCACCTTTCAAAGCCGGCGTCAGGATCCGGCCACAGCAATCCTGGGCGGTAAGATCGCCCCGCTCCTCCGGCTGGTCAGCTGAGGACTCGGCCGCCCCAGCGCGGCGCTGAACCAACCCAGGGAGCACCAAGACCCCTTGCCGCAACGCATTCCCAGGAGACGCACCACGGCGGTGCAGATCACCGGCACAGACCTGGGATTCAGCGGTAGTGGCACTCCTCTCGACGAACTGCACCCGTCGGCGGCCAGCTGCGTCATCACGACCGACAGCGAAGCCCGACTGGTGAGTCAGGCCAGCGCGGTCGAGTCGATCGAGCTGCGCACCTACGTCTTCCTGGATTCCCTGCAGCCCCAGCTCGCGGCCTACATGGGCACGGTCAGCCAGGGTTTCCTGCCCATCCCCGGTGATGCCTGCCTCTGGCTGGAGGTCTCTCCCGGCATGGCGGTGCACCGGGTGACCGATATCGCCCTGAAGGCCAGCACCGTGCGCCTGGGCCAGATGGTGGTGGAGCGGGCCTTCGGTTCGCTGGCGCTCTACCACCGCGACCAGAGCAACGTGCTCCACTCCGGCGATGTGGTGCTCGAGGCCATCGGCAGCAGCATCGAGCAGCGCACCCGCTGCAGCGTCACCTGGACTGAGGTGATCCGGGCGATCACGCCGGACCACGCCGTGCTGATCAACCGCCAAAACCGCCGCGGCTCGATGATCCAGGCGGGGATGAGCATGTACATCCTCGAAACCGAGCCCGCCGGCTACGTGCTGCTGGCGGCCAATGAAGCCGAGAAGGCCAGCAATATCACCGTGGTGGACGTCAAGGCCGTGGGAGCCTTCGGCCGTCTCACCCTGGCCGGCTGGGAAGGCGACGTCAACGAAGCCGCCGCCGCCGCCATGCGCTCCGTGGAGCAGATCAACCGCCGGGCCCGCTAAGGCCGCCCGAAGGCCGCTCAGCCCAGTCCCAGCAGGCGCTTGAGTTCAGGAGCCAGGGCGCGAGCCGCCTTGCCGCGGGAGCCCAGCTTGTCCTTGAGATGCTGTCCCATCTGGGCGTAGGTCAGACCCGCTTCCCGCACCCAGAAGAGGGGGTCATAGCCGCCGCCGTGCCCCTGGGGCGCCTGCAGGATTTCGCCTCGGCAGATCCCCTGAGCCTCCAGGACCGCCGTACCGCTGGGGTCAGCCAGCACCATCGCGCTGTTGAAGCTGGCACTGCGATAGGGAGTGCTGCCCAGTTCCTGCAGCAGGCGGTGAATGCGTTCGTGATCCGTGGGGGCGTAGCGGGCTGAATAGAGGCCGGGGGCACCGCCGAGGGCATCCACCTCCAGGCCGGAGTCATCCGCCAGGGCCCATTGGCCGGTCAGGCGCGCCACCTCCGTGGCCTTGAGCCGCGCGTTTTCGAGATAGGTGCTGCCGGTCTCCTCGATCTCCAGGCCCTGGGGCTGCTGACGCACCTCGAGGTCCACGGCATCGAGCATCGCGCTGATCTCCGCCACCTTGTAGGCGTTGCCACTGGCAATCACCAGCACAGGCCGTTGGAGGGGAGATCGCATCAGCGCGGGCCGGGAGCGGCCATTGTGACGCTTCAAGGGGGGGAGGCAGGTTGGGTTGAACATTCCACCCCAGACGAATCCAGGGGCACCTGCCTCGGCAAAACCGTAGGGAGCTCCTCCAGCGGCGGCAACCGCAGGCGGCGAGATGTGTGCAGCAGCAAACAAGAGGCCTAGCGTCGTCTTTGTCCACGCATGCCGGGCCGTCGATGGAATCCAGCCTGGTGCTGCAGAACCTCCTCACCCCGCCGGTTCTGTTCTTCTTTCTCGGTGTCCTGGCGGTACTGCTGGGATCCGATCTGGAGATCCCGGCACCACTGCCGAAGCTCTTCTCTCTCTATTTATTGCTGGCCATCGGCTTCAAAGGTGGCCTGGAGTTGCAGCACAGCGGCATCAGCGGACCGGTCCTACCCACCATCGCGGCCGCGGTAGGCATGTCCTTGCTGGTGCCCCTCTACAGCTTTGCGGTACTGCGCATCCGGCTGGACAGCTTCAACGCGGCCGCGATTGCCAGCACCTACGGCTCCATCAGCGCGGTCACCTTCATCACCGCCGAGAGCTTTCTGGAGACCCAGCATCTGGCCCATGACGGCTTCATGGTCGCCGCGCTGGCCCTGATGGAATCGCCGGCAATCATCGTCGGACTGCTGCTGGTGAAACTGGCAGCGCCTCAGACCAGGCCTAAGCAAGAGAGCATGCGCTGGGGCGCCGTGCTCCATGAAGCTCTGCTGAATGGATCGGTCTACCTGTTGGTCGGCAGCCTGGTCATCGGCTATCTCAGCGCGGCAAATAGCCCCGGCAGCGTGGAGAAGATGCTGCCCTTCACGGACAAATTGTTCTATGGAGCCCTGAGCTTCTTTCTGCTGGACATGGGGATCGTGGCCGCCCAGAGGGTGCGCGATCTCAAGGGAGCCGGCAGCTTCCTGATCGGCTTCTCCCTGCTGATGCCCCTGCTGAATGCCGGAGTTGGGGTGCTGCTGGCGAGGGCTCTTGGGCTAGGCCCCGGCAATGCCCTGTTGTTTGTGGTCCTGTGCGCCAGCGCCTCCTACATCGCCGTGCCGGCAGCCATGCGCATGACGGTCCCGGAAGCAAATCCGAGTTTTTACATCTCAACGGCGCTGGGACTGACGTTTCCCTTCAACATCATTGTGGGCATCCCTCTCTATATGGGTCTGGTGAATGTCCTGATTCCCAGCGCTGGGTAATGCCATGAAACGGCTTGATCTAGTGATCAGTGAGCGGGAGCTCCCGGCGGTTCTCAAGGCCATAGATGGCGCCGGCGCCCCGGGTTACACCGTGATGAAGCACGTGACCGGACGAGGCCCCCATGGATCGGTCTCGGAATCCATGGACTTCAGCGGCCTGGGAGCCAACGCCCATGTGCTCGTGTTCTGCGAAGTCGAGGTGCTGGAGAAGCTGCGCGAGAGCCTCAAACCCCTGCTGAGCTATTTCGGTGGCATGGCGTACGTCTCCGAGGCCACACCCCTTTAGGCATCGACCGCGGGGAAGGAAGGCGAGGGGGATGACCGAACGACGGCAGAAGCATCTCCAAAGTTTTGTGATGCACTGATCAGCCCCACTTATCAGTCAGTGCGCAGACGGTGATCGTCACAACAGCGCAAATGTCTTGACGTGAGGATCACCGGCCGACCATGGTTGCTGACGAACATTCCACCCCTCCTCCAGGAGCAGGTAATGGCTAACGAAACCATGGGCATCGCCCTCGGCATGATCGAGACCCGGGGTCTGGTCCCCGCGATCGAGGCCGCTGACGCCATGACCAAGGCCGCCGAAGTGCGCCTGGTCGGCCGCGAATTCGTGGGCGGCGGTTATGTGACCGTGCTCGTGCGCGGCGAAACCGGTGCTGTGAACGCTGCCGTTCGCGCCGGCGCTGATGCTTGCGAGCGCGTGGGCGATGGCCTGGTTGCCGCCCACATCATTGCCCGCCCCCACCGTGAAGTGGAGCCTGCTCTGAACAGCAGCG
>JBMSIW010000041.1:0-15202 GCA_049418265.1 Vulcanococcus sp. | reverse complement strand
GTCGGAGGCGGTCAGCTGGCTTGGATGCTGGCTCAGGCTGCCCAGCGACGGGGCATCGCGCTGCATGTTCAGACCCCCAGTGATCAGGATCCCGCGGCTGCTCTGGCCTCCTCTGTGGTGTGCGCTGATGTCCGGGATGTGGCCGCCACTCGGCAGTTGGCGGAGCGCTGTTCAGCGATCAGCTTTGAAAACGAGTGGTTGGATCTCGATGGGCTTGGGGCTCTCGAGAGAGATGGGGTTCAGTTCCTGCCGAGCCTGGAGGCCCTGCGGCCGTTGGTCTGCAAACGCAGCCAGCGGGAGTTGGCGCAACGCCTGAATCTGCCGGCTCCGCGCTGGTTTCCCCTCGAGCAGCTGGTTCGCCCTGTTCCCCCGTCGAGTGCCTCCGCTTCGGCAGCCGGCTTGACGAAATCCTCAGCTGCGCCATCGCTGCCGGAGGGTTTTTCGTATCCCTTGATGGCGAAGGCCGCCACGGGTGGTTACGACGGCAAGGGCACCGCCGTTCTTCGGGGCGAGGCTGACCTTCAGGCCCTGCTGGAGCGGGTTGATCCCAGCGCCTGGATCGTGGAGGAATTCGTTGCCTTTGAGCAGGAACTGGCTCTGGTGGCGGCTCGTGATTCCTTCGGTGAGGTGGTTTGTCTACCCCTGGTGCAGACCCATCAGCACCAGCAGGTCTGCGACTGGGTGTTGGCTCCGGTGGAGAGCAGTCACGCCCTGCGGCAGGCGGCTCGGAACATCGCGGCGTCCCTGCTAACGGCGCTCGATTACGTCGGCGTGCTGTCGATCGAGTTCTTCTACGGGCCGACGGGTCTGCTGATCAACGAGCTGGCACCACGGACCCACAACTCAGGTCACTACTCCATCGAGGCCTCTGAGCTCAGTCAGTTCGACCTGCAGTTGCTCTGTGTGAGTGGTCAACAGGTCCCAGAACCAGAGTTGATCTGCCCTGGAGCCCTGATGGTCAACCTCCTCGGATTTGAGGAGCGATCCAGCGACGATCCCGAGGCGGACTACCCGAGCCAGCGCCAGCGCCTGACGGAGTTGCCGGAGGCGCACTTGCATTGGTACGGCAAAAAAGGATCCTCGCTCGGACGCAAATTGGGCCACGTCACGCTGCTGCTGCGGGAGATGGATCCCGCGCGCCGGCGCGACGAGGCCATGCAACGCCTTGAGCTGGTGCGGCAGATCTGGCCTCTGCCTGACGGGACGAACCCAGGCTGATAGGCCTAGGATTGAGGCGGACTGCTGTGTTGGTTACTGCCTTCTACAGTTTTCTGATCTGACTCCCTTTTCGACTTGGGGCGTCTGTCGCGACAGTGCCGTAAACCGGCCTCGTAGCCGGAAACGAATCTGCGCTTTGACTCCCCTTCTGGTTTATCCAGGTCGGAATCTGGGGCAGGACGGCACAGCGGTTCACCCCCTTTTCGCGGTTCACGCGTTTTGAGCGGTTCACGCGTTTTGAAGGGTGCTGGAAGCAGTTCTGCCAGCCCCCTGAGACGGATCTGTTTGCAAGCCAGGGCAGCGAGGGCCCAGGCCGTCAAGCCCATGAGGGCTAGTGCAGCCACTTGATCAATCAAGGCAGCAGGCTCTGTTTCCCAGTCCTAGGGGCTGCGGCGTTTCCCTGCGCGCTGTTGACAGGCCGCTGATTCGCGGCTAGTACAGGTGTACTCAAGGCGGGTTTATGGCTCCTGTCGCTTCCCCTTACGCCACCTTTCGCGCCGCTGATTGGATCTGGCCCGCCGCGCCCGCTCAGGTGCCGTCATGTCCGACCCCCGTCACCGCCGCGCCCGCTCCCAGGGACAAGGTTGGTTGCAAGAGCCTGGATCGCTTGCCACCAAGCGTTTCCACCCCGACGAAAAAAGTTGGTCGCAAGACCCGATGGTCTTCGTCGATTCAGGGCGACCTCTTTCAGGCCAGCCTCCTCTGCTCAAATCCAGGGACCACCTGCATCGAGATCAGGCAGTTGAGCTTTGGGGGACTTTGCTGAAGCGCGGCTGGCAGGTGGTCAGCCCCCAGTGGGGAGCCGACTTGGAGGTCTGAGGGGGCTGCCTGCACCTGGTCTCAGTTCCGCAGCACCTGCCCAATGCGCTCCTCCAGGTCTGCTGCCGGAAGGCGCGTGATGACGAAGACCTCCTGGGCGCTGCTGCCTTTGCGGGCCACCAACTTCCAGCCGCCGGTGATGGGTGTGGAGACCCGGAGGCGCAGCTCTGGCGACCGTCCTTTGACCCGGGCGATCACTGCCGGAGTGATTGTGTCGATGCCGGGATCGCGGACGAGCCTCTTGAGCAGAGGAATCAACCCCTCCAGATAGGTGCTGTGGGTGATCACAAGCCGTCCCATCGGCCCACCCTAAGAATTGCGAGCCCTGGGTCGCTGGCCCTCTGCCCTTCGTGCCAGAGGTAGCCGCTGCGCTCCAAAGCTGCTAGAGATGCTGTCCTTCCACTTGCCGGCATGGCTCGCGAGGACTCTTCAGCTCTGCGCGAACAGTTGCGGCAACGTTTGCGCTCACAGCTGGGAGCGGACGCTGATGTGGTCAGCGTCGAGCAAAGCCCGGATCGCAGCCTTCGCGGTGTGGCGGTCTGCTCCGGAACAATCCTGCGCTACGTCCTGGATGCGGAACAGGAGCGTCTGCGCACCTCTCCCCTGTTTGAGCTGCTGCAGCGCCGCCGCTGCGCCTGAGCCTTAGCAGCGCTCGACCGGCGCCATGGTCAGGCCCTCTGCGGCCAGTTGTTGGTGGTAGAGCTCCGCCTGCTCCAGGGGCCCGCTCCAGACGACCGCTGAACCCTGGCCATCGATTTGATGGGCCAGCTCCCAGGCTCGATCTGGATTCATGCCCGGGATGTGCTTCACCAGTACCTCCACCACGTGCTGGAAGGTGTTGTGGTCATCGTCCAGAACGATCACGCGTCCGTTGGGATAAGGCGCCTGCTGCCGAACCTTCTCCAGCACGGCCTGCCCACCTGTCGAGGGGCTGCTGGTGAACGTCGGTTGCATCTGACGACGGGCTCTCTCAGGGCTCTCAGTTTGGGCCACAGCCCTGGTTACACTCACTCAAACTTCCTTTTGCGCAACGATGCTGATCACCGTGGGTTGGGCCGCTCTGGCCGCCATCTTCAGCTTCTCGATCGCCATGGTCGTGTGGGGCCGCAACGGCGACGGCACCCTCAACTTCTGATCTGCAACTGGCCTCTCAGGCGTGAGCGAAGCCGCCGTGGCCATCAACCTCAACAGTGTGCTGGCTGTGACTGCAGCAGCCCTGTTGGTCTTTGTGAGTGGAGGGGTGATCTACCTCTCCACGATTGAGTGGCGGGATCGCCGCCGCCGTCAGCAGCCTGTTCAAGCCTCCGGCCGTTCCGCGCGGTGAGCGCCGGGCCTGAGGCCTTTGAACCCTGGGCCTGGGATCGTTCCGCTCAGGTTCTTGCCCCTGTTCCCCGGCCCCTCGAGGCTTCTGGCTTACGCGGGAACCCTTCCTGGTCGCTCCAGCAGCAGGAGTTGCTCGCGGCCTCCCTGGGTGAGAGCCCCCTGAGTCCTTCTTCTCTGGAGCTTGCCCAGGCCCTGATGCAGCCGGCTCAGGCCCCGGCGCTGCAGACCTTGGCTGATGATCTGCGCCGCACCTTGGTGGGGGAGACGGTCACCTATGTGCGCAATCGCAACCTGAATTTCACGAACCACTGCGTCCAGCACTGCAGTTTTTGTGCTTTCCGCCGGGATGCAGGCCAGAGCGGCGCCTACTGGCACAGCCTTGAGGAGCTGCAACGCCGGGCCCAGGAGGCGGTGGATCAGGGCGCCACAGAGATCTGTCTCCAAGGGGGCCTCAACCCCGCCGCCAGGCTGCAGGGATCGATGCTGGCGTATTACGCCGCGCTGCTCGAAGGACTCAAGGCCGTCGAGCCGTCCCTGCACCTCCATGCCTTCTCCCCCCAGGAGCTTCTGTTCATTGCGGAGCAGGACGGCATCGCGCTGCAGGCCGTCATTGACGGGCTGCAGGCTGCGGGTCTTGGTTCGGTCCCGGGCACAGCAGCGGAGGTCCTGAGTGAACCGGTGCGGCAGCGCCTTTGCCCTGAGAAACTCACGGCGCGGGAATGGTGTGCCGTGGTGCTTCAGGTGCACCGCAGTGGATTGCCCAGCACGTCGACCCTGATGGCCGGTCACCTGGAATCGGCGGAGGACCGCTGCGCGCACCTGCTCACCCTGGTGGCCATTCAGCAGGAAGCTCGCCAGCATCAAGTCAGTGGCTTCACCGAGTTCGTTTTGCTTCCCTTCATTGGCGCTCAGGCACCCGCCGCGCTTCGCCAGAAGGTGGGCCGTGATCAGCCCGACCGTGCCGCAATGCTTGAGCTCACAGCCCAGGCGAGGCTTCTACTGGGCAGTTGGATCGTGAACCATCAGCCCAGCTGGGTGAAATTGACGCTTGCTGGTGCCACGGAAGCGTTGCGCTGGGGCTGCAACGACCTCGGTGGGACCTTGATGGAAGAGAGCATCACCAGCATGGCCGGTGCCCAAGGAGGAACGGCCCAATCGGCCAGCGCGCTGGAGGCTGCTGCCCGTTCACTGGGTCGCCCGGTGCGCGAGCGCACCACCCTCTACGGGGAGTGCAGCTGATGCGTTTACCGGCTGCCTTGGAACCGGTTCGCTTCAGCCTGAGTGCTGCGGCCGCTTTGGTTTTGACGCCGGCGGCCCTGCTGTTGCTGTGGCCCAGACCCACGGCGACGGGCCTGGATCGCTTGCTGCCCCATGCGGCGCTGCTGCAGAGCTTCTCGCTGAGACGCAGCGCAACGCCGCCGCTGCTTTGGCAGCAGCGCCTCGGCGCTGAGGCCCCCGACCTGTGGCGGCAGCAACGCCGACTCTGGTGGCAGTTCTGGGGCAGCCATGGCGACGCTGGGGCCTCCTTGGTGCTGCTGGCTCCATCCGGTCAGCGCCCTCCGGTCAATGCCCTGCAATTGGACAACCTCTGGGTGGTGGCCCCCAGTGCCCTGGCCCGTCAGAGCCTGCAGGAGCAACTGAAGCTGCAGCGTCCAGCCCCCAGGGGCCTTGAGCAGCGCTGCGCCCAGCAGCTCCAACGTCAGGATGCGGTCTTCTGGACGGCCAGCGGTCTCTCCAGCCTGCTGGGCGCCGCTGCCCCTCTGGCCCAGAGCGTGCAGGTGGGCTGCCTGAACCTACGCAGTGAAGGCACCAGCCTGCTCTGGAGCGGTGAGGCTGATGCGGCCAAAGGTGCCCTGGCGTCTGAGCCGCCGTCCCTTGGTGGTGGAAGCCCTCCTGCACTCTCAGCTGAGCAGCTGCTGACGCTTCAAGGCCCGGAGCTCGGTCTGTTGCTTCAGGGGCTGCTGAGCAGCTCGGTGCTCAAGGACTCTCTGGTGAAGCGTTATGGCCTGACGCCCTATCAACTCAAGCTGCTGAGCCAGGCCCCATTTGCCCTCAGGCTCTCCAGGGTCCCATCGGGTCCCTTCCGCGCGTCCCTGGAGTTGCAGGTCGCCCTGGTTCAGGGGCAAGGGCGCTGGACTCCCTGGCTCAAGCAACTCGAGCGGGTTCTGCAGGACCAGGATTTGCAGCTGCAGGGCGGTGACACCAAAAGCCGTGTCTGGCTGAATGCCGATGGAGTGCTGCTCGGCGGATGGCGCTGGACCTCAAAGCAGGACCTGCTCTTTTCGCTGGGGGCGGCTCCAACGGCCGCTCCGCTGAAACCACTTCAGTTGGCCAAAGACAGTGCCTGGACGCTTGAGATGCGGCCCAAAGCCTTGCAGGAGCGTCAGCTTCTGCCCCAGTCACTCCCCATCGTGGTTCGCCGCGCCGAAACCCTGGTGTTGCAGGGACAGAGCCGCAGCAGCCGAGCCGCGGAACGCCAGAGCGCCCTGCGGGGTCAACTCAATCTGCGCTGACCCCCTCGGGTTCAGCGGGGCTGCTGCCTTCGGCTTCGGCCCGCTCGCGGCGACGGCGTTCCGCTGCGATGGTCTCCTCCATCAATTCCACGGCCTGACTCATCTTTTCGATGTTGGTCGCGTAGAGGCTGAGGTCTTTGTCGACCCGCTCCTTCATGAGACCCATGGCCTCACCAATGTCATGGGCAGCAGCCCTGAGTGCCTGGGGATCCATGGCATCAGCACCCTTGGCCTGTTGCAGCAGGCTCAGCAGACCAACCGCGACCAGTCGCGAGTAGTGAAAGTCGGAGCGCTGCACACCTTGCAGCAAACCACTGATCGGTGCTGGAGCACCCTCTCCGCGGTTGCTCAGCCATCCCTTCACCTCCTCGAGGCTGTGGTGGCCGACCTGCTGCGTGGCCTCAGTGGCCATTTGCCGGAAGGATGCACCGTCAAAGCCGTTGGCACTGCAGAGGGCAGCGAAGAGGGGTTCGCGTTGTCCGTCGGGTCTGTAGCCCTTCGAGAAGCTGTCGAACACCTGGGTGAGGCCGACCGCAAAGAGGCCGTCCGGCGCAAATCCCTTCTGGTGACTCAGCAGATGGAGTTCAACCAGCAGCTCATCCACCAGCCGCCGATACAGCGGCGCGATCACAAAGGGGAACGCTGTGTGGAAGGCCCGCTTGCTATCAGCAACGGTGAGGCTCGCGCTCACGCTTCATCGCTCAAGGTTGCTGGACCCTAGCTCCTGAGGAACGCTGAACATGGCTGAACCTCAGTAGGATCCGGCCAATTGCGAAGGCCCCAGGTGACCGTGATCCCGATCGTGATCGAAGAGTCGGGCCGTGGTGAACGGGCCTTTGATATCTATTCCAGGCTGCTGCGAGAGCGGATCGTCTTCCTGGGTGAGCCGGTCACCTCAGAGTCCGCCAACCGGATCGTGGCTCAGCTCCTCTTCCTGGAAGCCGAGGACCCTGAGAAGGACATTTTCCTCTACATCAACTCCCCGGGTGGCTCGGTCTATGACGGCCTGGGCATCTTCGACACGATGCAGCACATCAAGCCCGATGTGCAGACCGTCTGTGTGGGCCTCGCCGCCTCCATGGGGGCCTTCCTGCTCTGCGCCGGTGCCAAGGGCAAGCGCAGCAGCCTGACCCATTCGCGGATCATGATCCACCAGCCCCTGGGCGGTGCCCAGGGCCAGGCCAGCGACATTCGCATTCAGGCGGACGAGATCCTCTATCTCAAGAAGAAGCTCAATCAGGAGCTGTCTGATCGCACCGGTCAGCCCCTCTCGCGCATCGAAGACGACACGGACCGCGATTTCTTCATGTCTCCTGTGGAAGCCGTGCAATACGGACTGATCGACAAGGTGATCGATAAGCGACCCGTCCGCCCCGTCTGATCCCTCGCATGGGCCGCCAACGGGGTGAACCCGGGGCTCGTCCCGGCGCTAAAGCACTGCCGCCAAGCGAACGTCCAACCAAGGTCTGCCCCGTCTGTGGCAGACCTTTTTCATGGCGCAAGAAGTGGTCATCCGTCTGGGATGAGGTGATCTATTGCTCGGATCGCTGCCGCCGGCGGCGCTGAGTTGTCAGCAAAAAGCCCGCACTCAACGAGCGCGGGCTGAGGAAGCGTCACGGGCAAGGGCGTCAGGCTTGAGCCGGTTCTCCGAGCAGGGGAGAGAAACGTTCCTTTTCAGGCACCGTCGTGAATTCGCTGACGATGGCTCTGAATTCATCACCATCGAGGCTTTCCTTCTCGATCAGCAGCTCGACAACCCGATCCATGCAGGCGCGGTTCTCGGCAACCAGCTTCACGGTCTCGGCGTAGCAGCCCTGAACGATTTGTCGCACGGCTGCATCAACGCGCGCGGCGGTGGCATCGGAACCATCGCTGCGGGTCATCAGATCGCGGCCCAGGAAGACCTCCTGGTTTCCGGCCTCCAGCGAGAGCTGACCAACCTCGCTCATGCCGAAACGGGTCACCATCTGACGGGCGATGGAGGCCACCTGCTGGATATCACCGCCAGCGCCGGTGGTGACCTCCGAGTGGCCGAAGACCACATCTTCGGCAGCGCGGCCTCCAAGGGCCCCCATGATGCGGGCGCGCAGCTGGGCGCGGCTGACCAGCATCTGCTCCTCGTCGGGGGAGAACCAGGTCAGACCCTGGGCCTGGCCGCGGGGAATCAAGGTGACCTTCTGAACGGGGTCGTGGGCCTTGACCAGGGTTCCCACGAGGGCGTGACCAACCTCGTGATAAGCGATCAGGCGCTTGCTGCGGCCATCGGTGAGGGGCTTGCCCTCCATGCCAGCGATGATGCGATCGACGGCATCGTCAATCTCGGCAAGACCGGTGGCCTCCTTGCGGCGCCGCGCCGTCAGGATGGCTGCCTCGTTCAGCAGGTTGGCCAGGTCCGCACCGGAGAAACCGGGGGTGCGGCGAGCGATGGCCTCAAGGCTCACATCATCAGCCAGCTTCTTGTCGCGGGAGTGGACCTTGAGGACCGAAAGGCGGCCCTTGATGTCGGGCACATCAACCTGGACCTGGCGATCAAAACGGCCGGGGCGCAGCAGCGCCGAATCGAGCACGTCGGCTCTGTTGGTGGCGGCAATGATGATGATGCCGCTGTTGCCCTCGAAGCCGTCCATCTCGGTGAGGAGCTGGTTGAGGGTCTGTTCGCGTTCGTCGTTGCCGCCGCCGACGCCGGCGCCGCGCTGACGGCCGACCGCATCGATCTCGTCAATGAAGATCAGGCAGGGGCTGTTCTCCTTGGCGCGCTTGAAGAGGTCGCGCACACGGCTGGCGCCGACGCCGACGAACATCTCGACGAACTCCGAACCGGAGAGCGAGAAGAACGGCACACCGGCCTCGCCGGCGATCGCCTTGGCCAGCAGGGTCTTACCGGTGCCAGGAGGGCCCACCAGAAGGACACCCTTGGGGATTTTGGCGCCGACGGACGTGAAGCGCTCAGGGGTCTTCAGGAAGGTCACGACTTCCTGGAGGTCCTGCTTGGCCTCTTCCACGCCGGCCACGTCGTCAAATTTGACGCCGGTTTCAGCTTCCATCAGGAAGCGGGCTTTGGTTTTGCCGAACTGCATGGCCTGACCAGGGCCACCGGGCATGCCGCTACCGCGCCTCGACAGAAAAATGAGTCCCCCGATCAGCAGCAGCGGGAAGAGCAGGTTCCCCAGCAGACCCAGGGCCGGGGGTGCTGTGCGGGGCGGATGAATATCAAAGCTGATGCCCTGTTGCTTGAGGTTGTTGACCAGTTCCGGAGCCAGGCCGGGCAGGTCCACGCGCAGGCGCTGCACTCGGTTGTCCAGGTCGGGGTCTACCGCCTCCACAACGGCCGTGCGGCCACCGTCAAAGATGTCGACCGCCGTGACCCGTCCGGCTTCGACGTAATCGAGGAAGCGGCCGTAGCTCATGCGTGCCACTGCTGCATTCCGGGGTGCCACGGTCGGGCCACTCGGGGCCATGCGACCGGTGCCGCTGCCGAGCACTTGCCAGCCCAGGAACAGGGCGACACCGATCGGCAGCACCCACAGAGCAATGGTGCGCCAGCGTTGATTCATGGCCGCCTCAGATGCAGATCTGGATTCTTAACAAGTGTAAAGCGAGTGTGGCTCGATTCGCGCTGATGCCTAGGCCGAAAGCTCTTTGAGGCGGAGAGTTCAGGCGCTCTGCGGCCAGGACTGCTGCTGCGGCTCGCACTGGCGATTGGGCGTGCTGCTGAGGTCATCGGCGCTGAAGCGCTCAATCAGATCAGGGCCGCCGAGGCTGTGACACCAGATCTCCACGTCGGCCTCTCCCGGCGCTTCAAAGGCCAAGAGCTCCATCGGAAAGACGACGCGTTCCAAGAAGAAGCAGTTGGGCCCGACGCAGCGCAGGATCACCATCCGATCACTGCGATTTTGGTAGCAACACTCGAGCTGAACCAAGGAGCTGACGCGGAACCAGCCTGCATTAAGCGGCCTCGCAGGCGCTCGAACTGTCGCCATTCCGACGGATGCACAGATCCACGGGGCCTTCTTCTGTTTTTCTTCAGCTTCGCCTTAAAGGCTGCGAAGGGCTGTGATGGGATCGAGTCTGGCGGCGCGCCGGGCTGGCAGCACCCCAAAGATCAGCCCGATCGAGCCTGACAGTCCCATGGTGACCAGCACGCTGGAGGCTCCGATGGCCGCCGGCAGCGGAGTGAAGGCCGCCACCAGGGTGATGGCCGAGAGGCCGAGGGCGCTCCCCACCACCCCACCAAGGCTCGAGAGCACCAGGGCCTCGACAAGGAACTGCGCCAGCACATCGCTGCTGCGGGCTCCGATGGCTTTGCGCAGACCGATCTCGGAGGTGCGCTCACTGACCGACACCAACATGATGTTCATGATTCCGATGCCGCCCACCAGCAGGGAGATGGCCCCGATCGCGGCCAGCATCAAGGTCAGACCACCGGTGATCGTGCCGACGATGGACAGGGCATCCTTCTGAGAACGCACGGCGAAGTCGTCTTCGCGAAGGATGTTGTGGCGTTGCCGCAGCAGATTCGTGATCTGAAACTTGGCTGCACTGGTGCTCGCCTCATCGTTCGCCTCAACGCTGATGAAGTTGAGGCTGACTCCGTAGGTCGGATCCCTGCCGGAGAGCTTGCTCACCATGGTGCTGAGGGGGATGTAGGCAGCCTCGTCCTGGTTTTGACCGAACACCGCTCCCTTCGGAGCCATCACACCGATGACCTCGAAGCCCTGATCGCGAATGCGCAGGCGCTGTCCGATGGCGGATCCACTCGGCAGGAGCTTCTCCTGCAGATCGGGGCCAATGACCACCACGTTGCGGGCACCATCCATATCCCGCTGGTCGATGAAGCGGCCACGGGCCACCTCAAAGCGACGCACCGTCAGGAAATCGGGGGTGATTCCTGAAATGGTGGTGCTGGCACTTTTGGCCCCGGCCTGAACCACAGCATTCAGGGTGATTTGCGGAACGACCCGCTTCACACTGGGAACCTGCTCGGCGATCGCCTTGGCGTCTTCCAGCACCAAGGTTTTTGGGAAGTCGATGCCCTGACGACGGCTGTCGTTGTTGCCAGGAACCACGAACAGGACGTTGGCCCCCAGGGTGTTGAGCTGCCCTTCCGCCAGGTTCTGGGCCCCCCGCCCCACCCCCACCAGGGTGATCACGGAGGCATTGCCGATCACGATCCCCAGCATGGTCAGGGCCGACCTGAGGCGATTTGCCCGAAGGGTCGCCAGGGCCATCCCCACGGTTTCGCCCATGGGAAGCTTTGCGGCCATCGCTCAGTCCGGCAGGGTCAGATCTGCTCGATTAAACGATGTTTGGGTTCAGAACCGTGCCCTCACCCACCACACTCACCTTGAGCAGGTCGGTGGAGCCACTGACATCGGCGAAGGTGCCTGCGGTCTGGATCACCAGATCGCCTTCCTTGAGCAGCTTGGCCTCGGCGGCCACTTCCATCGCTCTGTTGAACGTGGAGGCCGCGTTATCCATGTCCGACACCAGCAGCGGGTGAACGCCCCAGACCAGTTGGAGCTGTGAAGCGACTTTGCTGTCGCTGGTGATCGCGAGGATCGGGGTGCTGGGGCGGAACTTGCTGACGTTGCGGGCCGTCGCACCGCTCTTGGTCAGAGGCAGGATTGCCGCAGCCTCCAGTTGGCTTGCGATCGAACTGACGGCGTGGGAGATGGCATTGGGCACGGTCGATGCCAGCTGGCCATCGGTACTGCGGCTGGGGTAATCCCGCTCAATGCGGCGGGCAATCTGGCTCATGGTGGCCACGGCCTCGACGGGGTAGTCGCCGACAGCGCTCTCGTTGGAGAGCATCACCGCATCGGTGCCATCGAGGATCGCGTTGGCCACATCGCTCACCTCAGCGCGGGTGGGACGGGGGCAGCTGACCATCGAGTCCAGCATCTGCGTGGCGGTGATCACCGGAATGCCCAAGGTGTTGCACTTGCGGATCAGCTCCTTCTGCAGCAAGGGAACCTCTTCGGCAGGCATCTCCACACCGAGGTCACCGCGCGCCACCATCACCCCGTCGCAAAGGGGCAGGAGGGCATCCATCTGGTCGATGGCCTCGAACTTCTCGATCTTCGCCACCACAGGGGTGTTGTGGCCATGGGAGCGAATCAAGGCCTTGATCTCCTCCATGTCGGAGGGGTTGCGCACAAAGCTCAGGGCCACCCAGTCGACCCCTTGCTCGAGACCGAAGGCCAGATCGATGCGGTCCTTGTCGGTCAGAGCCCGAATCGAGAGCTGAACGTCCGGGAAATTCACACCCTTGTTGTTGGACAGCACCCCACCAACGGTCACCGTGCAGTGCAGGGTCTGGCTGGACTGCTCAACGCTGTCCACCACCATCTCAACGCGGCCATCGTCCAGGAGGATCCGGCTGCCGGCCACCACTTCGTCCGCCAACTTGTCGTAGGTGACCGTGGCGATCTCCTGGCAGCACTCCACATCCCTGGAGGTGAGCGTGAAGGGAGCTCCCTTCGCCACGGTGATCGGGCCGTCCTTGAAGCGACCCAGACGGATCTTGGGCCCCTGCAGATCCTGGAGGATGCCGATGTGGGCGCCCATCTCGCGGGCGACCTGGCGAATGGTGGCGATGCGAGCCGCATGCTCGCTGTGATCGCCGTGGGAGAAGTTCAGGCGGAAGGTGGTCGCCCCGGCCTCGATCAGGCGGCGCAGCTGCTCCGGCGATTCGGTGGCAGGACCGATAGTTGCCACGATCTTGGTGCGACGCGTGAGATCGGGCAGGGCCATTCGGGTCGCCAAAGTTAGAAGCGAACTTATCATCGGGTCCCTCCAGCGCTGTCGTGCCAATGGATCTCAACGCCTATCAAGAGGGTGCCAGGCGCACGGCCCGCTACCCCGACGTTGGTGCGAACCCCATCTATCCGACCCTCGGACTCTGCGGGGAATCCGGAGAGGTCGCCGACAAAGTCAAAAAGGTCCTGCGCGACCAAGACGGCGTCTTTTCTGAGGAGGTGCGCCACGCCCTGAAGCTGGAGTTGGGCGATGTCCTTTGGTATGTCGCCCAACTGGCCAGCGAACTGGGGTTTGGTCTCGATGAGATCGCCAGCGCCAACCTCGACAAGTTGGCTAGTCGCGCCGCCCGTAACGTCATTGCAGGCAGCGGCGACGAGCGCTGAGCCAACCCAGCTCCCTGGGGCTGCTGTGATCAGCCAATCTCCTGGAACGCCGTGACGGTTTTGCTCCCTTCAGTGACGCGAGTCCTGCGGCCTGTGGCCGCGTTGTTGCTGCCCCTGGTGCTGCTCTGCTGCTTTGCGGTGCCGCCCGTGCTGGCTGCCGCCTTGAGCGTCCGCGACGTCAGCCTGGAGCCCTGCCCCAGCGATGACATCGGCTCCCAGCCTCAGCTGAAGCGCCCCAGCGGTGCCAGCTGCTTCGTGCTTCGGGGAACCGTGGTCAACCCCGGGCGAAAGCCGGTGGTGGACACCGATGTGTTTGCCCAGATCCTCGATGCCAGCGGCGAGCCAGTCCTGCAGAACCGCTCCCGGGTGGGATCGATTGGCGACGTCCCCCCTGGCGACTCCAGCTTTGCCTTGAGGCTGGCCGTTCCGGCAGGAACTCCCGGCCCCTTCAGCTTCTCAAATGTGAAGGCCCGCGGCTTCAACGCACCGGTGCGCACCCGGGCCGGGGAATTCGACGATCTGCTTCCGCTGGAGCAGGCTGTGGCACCAGAATCCGTGTCTTAGGAGTCGGTGGCTCAGTAATAAGGGGTGTAGAAGAAGCCCCGGCTCTGCTCCAGCAGCGTCTGGGTGAGCTGGAGGGCCAGGAAGGCCACGATGGCCGAAAGATCCAGGCCGCCCAACGGCGGGATCAGTCCGCGGAAGACGTTCAGATAGGGGTCCGTGATCGCGCTGACGGTGGAGAGCACCGGATTGCCCCAATCGAGATTCGGGAACCAGCTCAGCAGGACCCGCACCAACAGGATCAAGGTGTAGATCGAGAGGGTCTGAGCCAAGACTCCGATCAGATCGCCGACAACAGGTGACATCGCAGGGGCAGCTCTGGGGAGACTCTATGCAGAGAGGAGCTATGCCGCCTGCTCCCACTCCTCATCACTGACCTCGTCTGTGGTGGCCTCGCGTTCGGCAGTTGCCGCGGGCTTACTGCTGCGCCGTTGAGCCACCAGCTCATCGGTCTTGACCGAGAAGGTCCGGTGGAATTTTTCGCTGAGGCTGAGCCAGTAGGAGCGACCTTCGCTCTGGCGCTTGCGCTCGATGAAGTTCTGGGCCAGTAGCTCTTTGATGTGGTCGTAGGCCCCTGATCCCCTCAGATCCACCAGATCTGATTGGAGGATGCGCTTCTTGATGGCGATGGTGGCCAGGGTGCGGAGTGCAGCCGTGGAGAGGTCCACGGGCAGCAGGTTCTGCACCAGATCACCGAGGCCGTCTCGCAGCTGCAGGCTGTAGCGCTGCCCTTCCTGCCTGACTTCCAGCGCAGTGTCGCGATGGGCGTAGTCAGCCATCAGGGTGATCAGGCCCACTTCCACTTGATCGCGGCTGACGCCTGAGATCTCGGCTAGTTCCCCGAGGCTGAGGGCCCTGCCTTTGAGGTAAAGGATGGCCTCGATGCGGGCCGGCAGAGACAGTCCCGGCTGCAGGGAGTCCGCGATGGGTTCGATCTGGGACTCGCTCGCCATGGCTACCCACCCAGCTCTTGCGGCAAGTTATCCCACGCTCAGGGTGCCGGCCACTTCACCCAGGAAGAGGCGATAGGCCGGGTTGCTGGTCTCATCGACGTACTGGTAGCCCAATCCATCGAGGAAGGATTGCCACTCCCCCAGCTCGGCAGGGGGGACCTGCACGCCCACAACGATTCGTCCCACGTCGGCGCCGTGGTTCCGGTAGTGAAAGATGCTGATATTCCAGTTGGGGTGGAGGCTGGTCAGAAAGCGCATCAGGGCGCCTGGCCGCTCCGGAAACTCGAAGCGATAGAGCAGCTCACGGCCATGACCGGCGCTCTCCCCCGTACTGGCTGGCAGGCGGCCTCCCACCATGTGGCGCAGATGCAGCTTTGAGAGCTCGTCGTTCGACAGGTCCAGGCAGGGGAAGCCCGCGGCCTGGACGTCATGAATCAGTTGCTGCTCGTCGTTGCTGCCGCTGGTCTGGACACCGACAAAGATGTGCGCTCGGCTGGGATCGGCGAGCCGGTAGCTGAATTCGGTCAGGCTGCGCTGTCCCAGCAGGGTGCAGAACCGCCGAAGGCTGCCGGCTTGCTCTGGAATTTCCACGGCCAGCATGGCTTCGCGGTCCTCGCCGATCTCGGTGCGCTCGGCCACGAAGCGCAGGCGATCGAAGTTCATGTTGGCCCCG
>JBMSIW010000040.1:0-15580 GCA_049418265.1 Vulcanococcus sp. | reverse complement strand
GAGCGAGGAGGTGAAGGTGGAGCGCCTGCGCGAGATCAATGCCCTGGTGGAGCGCAAAGCCAGAGAGCGCAGTGCCCGCTACGCAGGCCGCAGCGAGCAGGTGCTGGTGGAGGGCATCAACCCCAAAGACGCCACCCAGGTGATGGGACGCACCCGCACCAACCGCCTCACCTTTTTCCCGGCTGCCCGCGCCGATGGAAGCAGCTGGCAAGCCGGGGACCTGGTGGATGTGCGCATCGAGGAGGTGCGGGCCTTCTCCCTCAGTGGAACAGCCCTGAATTGAGGCCTGGCCAAGGTCCAGATCGCTGATACGTTTGGCCTCTGAACGCCGGCCCCCATGAGCTCCGAACCCACCCAGCTCGGTTTGGTTTTTGGTGGCGTCTCCGGCGAGCACGCCGTCTCGATTCGTTCAGCCAACACCGTGGCAGCCGCTCTGCGACGCGGTGCCAACGCCCAGCGCTACCGGCTGAGCTGCTTCTACATCGATCAATGGGGCCATTGGTGGCCGCCGGCGGTGGCCGACGCCGTCCTGGCCAAGGGCACGCCAGCCAGCCTCGAAGACCTTCCCGCCGCTCCCCTGCGCCCCGGTTTCCAGGGGTTCCCCGAAGGCGCCCTGGACGTGCAGGTCTGGGTGCCCGTGCTGCACGGCCCCAATGGGGAAGACGGGACCATCCAGGGGCTCTTCAGCCTGATGCAGGTGCCCTTTGTGGGATCCGGCGTGCTCGGCTCTGCCGTGGGCATGGACAAGCAGGCCATGAAGGCGGCCTTCGCGGCGGCGGGCCTACCGCAGGTGCCCTACGCCTGTGTGGATGCGGCGGAGTTGACCAGCGACGCGGGCAGCTTGATCCAGCGCCTGGAGCAACAACTCGGGTATCCCTGCTTCATCAAACCCGCCAACCTGGGCTCCTCGGTGGGCATCAGCAAGGCCACCAACCGCAGCGAGCTGCTGGCGGGCCTCGAGCTCGCTGCCAGCCATGACCCCCGCCTGGTGGTGGAACAAGGAGTCCAGGCCCGGGAGCTGGAGTGCGCCGTGCTGGGCCGCCGCCAGATGCAGGCCTCCGTGCTCGGGGAGATCTGCTTCGAGGCTGATTGGTACGACTACGAGACGAAATACAGCGAGGGCAAGAGCCACACGGTGATCCCGGCCCAGGTGCCGGCCGAACTGAGCGAACGGGCCCGTTCGATGGCCATCGCCGCCTGCCGCGCCGTGGCAGCCGAAGGACTCTCCCGCGTGGATTTCTTCTACGACGAGCGCAGCGCTGAGCTGTGGCTCAACGAGATCAACACCCTGCCCGGTTTCACCAGTCAGAGCATGTACCCCATGCTCTGGGAAGCCAGCGGCGTGCCGCTGGAGGAGCTGGTGCATCAGCTGGTGCAACTGGCGCAAGAATCTGGCCAGAGCGCTGATGTCCAAGGAGAGCTCGCCGCATGAGTCACGGGTTGCTCTGGCTGCCACTCCTCGTGGTGTTCCCCCTGATCACGGCCCTGGGCTGGCTGGAGCGGCGGCGCCAGCGCTTGTTCCGCGAGTGGGCTGAAGGAGCGGAACTCTCCAAACTCGACGACTGCGGTGGCGCCCGTCTGATCCATGGGGTGCTCACCTGGAGCGTGTTCGAATCAGGCAAGCTCGTGGAGCAGGGCCAGTTCCAGGTCAAGACCCTTGAAAAGGTGGAGCTCCTGGCACTGGGATCGGGCGAAGCACCGCTCACCGATGAATCTCAAGGGGCCTGCCGGCTGCGACTGATCAGCGGCAACGAACACCAGGACGTGCCCTTCGCCGATGCCGATCGCGCCCGCCGCTGGATCGGGGAGCTGATGGCCCGCTCCCGCTGCGAGCTGTGACCAAAACCAGCACGCGCTCCAGCCTGGCCCTCGAGCGCCGCAAACAGCTGCGCCAGGAACGCCGCCAGGAGCGCTGGAAACAGATCTGGCGCATCGCCGTGCTGAGCGGCAGCGCTGGCGCCATGGGCTGGTTGCTGCTCCAGCAGGGCTGGGTGGTGCGCAGCCCCAACCAGATCGAAGTCATCGGCAGCCGCCAGGTGAACCGCGAGCGGGTCATTCAGGAGGGAAAACTGAACCTGCCCCTGCAGCTGCTCACCCTCCGGCCGCAACTGCTGGCCAACCAGCTCTCCGCCGGCCTGCCGGTGGAATACGTGCAGGTCAGCCGCCTGATGCTGCCGCCACGGCTGCAGATCAAATTGGTCGATCGCGAGGCGGTAGCCCAAGCCCAACGGCGCACCCGCAGCGGCTTTGAGATGGGCTTTGTCGATCGTCTGGGCAACTGGATGACCCGCCGGCAGCAGCAGGGCGGCAGCAACGCCGCGGCGCCGACGGTGATGGTGGTGGGTTGGCAGGAAGCCCTCAAAGCGCCGCTGGCCCAGGTCCTGGCCCAGCGCAACCACCTGGGCAGCGCCCTGCAACAGGTGCGCTTCGATCCCAACGGGAGCCTCTGGCTGCGCACCGCAGCCCTGGGGGACATCCACCTGGGTCCTCCCGATGGACGGCTGGCGGAACGCCTTGACGTGCTGCGCCACCTCTCGAAAGAGCTGCCCGCTCAGATCCGCAGCCTGAAGGTGCAATCCATCGACCTGAGCGATCCGGATCAACCGGAGCTGGGACTCCCAGCCAAACCGGTGGCCAAGGCAGCGACCGCAGCGGCACCCGCCGCCGACTGAGGCCGCGCAGAGCCCCACGAGCAGCGGCGAGAGGGGCCTTGAAAACACGCAAACGGTGACAGGCCGTTGCGCTCCGGGCCGCAGCCAGCAAAGGTATGCCGATACCCGCCTTTGATCGGCAGGATCAACGACATAATGCTGCGAAGCACCAACGGCATGGGACCTGCTATGGAGATCGCACCCGAGGGCCTCAGTGCCGTCACCAGCAATGGCTCGAGCGGGATCGTTCCGAGTCAGTCGGCACGCATTGAGGTGATCGGTGTTGGCGGCGGCGGCAGTAACGCCGTCAACCGCATGATCCTGTCCGATCTGGAAGGCGTTGGATATCGCGTCCTCAATACCGATGCACAAGCGCTGCTGCAATCGGCGGCCAAGCAGCGGGTGCAACTGGGTCAAAAGCTGACCCGTGGCCTCGGGGCAGGCGGCAACCCTGCCATCGGCCAGAAAGCCGCTGAAGAGTCCCGCTCCGATCTGGCCCAGACCCTTCAGGGCGCTGATCTGGTCTTCATCGCTGCCGGCATGGGCGGTGGCACCGGCACCGGCGCCGCTCCAGTGGTCGCAGAAGTCGCCAAGGAATGTGGCGCCTTGACCGTGGGCATCGTCACCAAGCCCTTCGGCTTTGAAGGTCGGCGCCGCATGCGCCAGGCCGAAGAGGGCATTGCACGGCTCTCCGAGCACGTCGACACCCTGATCGTCATCCCGAATGACCGCCTGCGCGAAGCCATCGCCGGCGCTCCCCTGCAGGATGCCTTCCGCGCCGCCGACGACGTGCTGCGCATGGGCGTGAAGGGCATCACCGACATCATCACCAAGCCCGGCCTGGTGAATGTCGACTTCGCCGATGTGCGCTCCGTCATGAACGACGCTGGCACCGCCCTGCTGGGTCTGGGCGTTGGCTCCGGTCGCTCCCGCGCCAGCGAGGCCGCTCAGGCCGCCATCAACAGCCCGCTGCTGGAGTCGGCCCGCATTGATGGTGCCAAGGGCTGTGTGATCAACATCAGCGGCGGCAAGGACATGACCCTTGAGGACATGACCACCGCGTCTGAAGTCATCTACGACGTGGTTGATCCTGAGGCCAACATCATTGTTGGCGCCGTGGTGGATGAAAAGCTCGAAGGCGAAATCCACGTCACCGTGATCGCCACGGGCTTTGAAGGTGGTGGGGCCTACCGCCCCGAGCGCTCCATCAGCAGCTTTGTAACCAGCGAGAGCTCTGAGTCCGATCTGCCCGGCGCCGCCATCCCCTCCTTCCTGCTGAACCGCCAGAACAACAACTAAATCGTTCTGCAGATCACAAGCAACGCAGATCACAAACAACAAAGCCGAGGTGGTGCCAGCAGGCGCCCCTCGGCTTTTTCAGTGCATTGGGGTGACCCGGAGTCCACGCCTGCCAAGAGCATCCCGTGTGGCTGCTCCCTTCCGGTCCTGACCAGATTTGGGCGTCCGGGCCGCATGGGTCCGAGTCGGTTGGATGCTAGCAATGAGCCCCAGCCAACAAGGGGCTCACCCGGTGCGACCTGCGGATCTGCTCACCTACAAGCAGGAAGGCCGGCCGATCGCCGTGCTCACCGCCTGGGATGCCCTCTCGGCGGCCCTGGTGGAGGAAGCCGGGGCGGACGCGATCTTGGTCGGGGACTCCCTGGCCATGGTGGTGCTGGGCCATGCCACCACCCTGCCGGTGACCCTGGAGGAGATGGTCCTCCACACGCGGGCTGTGGGCCGTGGTTTGCAGCGGCCGGCGGGCCAGCAGCCGCTGATCATCACCGACCTGCCCTTCCTCAGCTACCAGTGCGGCCTCGATGAGGCGATGGCGGCCGCCGGGCAAGTGCTCAAGAACAGTCCCGCCGCCGCGGTCAAACTCGAGGGGGGCGAACCGGAAACCCTGGCCGTGGTGGACCGACTGGTGCGCAGCGGCATCCCCGTGATGGGCCATCTGGGGCTGACACCCCAATCGGTGCATCGCCTGGGCTATCGCCGTCAGGCCAACGACCCCATCGCTCAAGAGCGCCTGCGCCGCATGGCCCGCGATCTGGAAGCAGCGGGCTGTTTTTCCCTGGTGCTGGAGCACGTGCCAGCCGAGCTGGCCGCGTCCCTCTCCCAGGAGCTGCGGATCCCGGTGATCGGCATCGGCGCCGGCGAGCACTGCGATGGCCAGGTGCGCGTCACCGCCGACCTACTGGGCCTGACGGCCAAGCAACCGCCCTTTTGCCCGCCGCTGCTGCAGGGCCGCAGCCTTTGCGTGGATGCCCTCAAAGGCTGGGTGGGAGCCCTTCAGAGCAGTCAGGACGCTCAGACCACCAATCCAACAGCTCCCGCAGCACCGCATTACTGAGCGCCAGGCCCTCGGGATCGCTGAGGCTCCAGCGCCTGCCCTGGCGCCGCAAGAGCCCCCGCCGCAGGAAGCCCTCCAGGCGCTGCTCCAGGAGGCGGAACTGCTCGCAGGAGACCCCATGGGTCTGGGCCAACGCCGCGAGCGCCACCCCCTCCCGCCGCCGCAGCCCCACCATCACCCGCTCATCGAAGGGCATGGGACTGGGCTGCTCCGCCGTTTCCTCAGAGGACGCCTGCACCCACTGGGCATAGCCCTCACGGGTACGAGGCCGCGCCTGCCGGCGCCCCCAGGGAGCAGCGGTGGCCCCCATGCCGAAACCCCACCAGCCCGCACCACTCCAGTAGACGCGGTTGTGGCGGGAGGCATGGCCGGGCAGGGCGTAGTTGGAGATCTCGTAATGGCCGTAGCCCGCCAGCGCCAGGCGCTGGACGGTGAGCTCGAGGAGATCCGCCGAGAGATCGTCCTCCGGCAGGGCCAACTCACCGCTGGCCTCGCGCCGCGCGAAGACCGTGCCGGGCTCAATGATCAGGTCGTAGATCGACAGGTGCGGTGGCGCCAGGTCGATGGCCTGTTGCAGTTGCACCCTCCAGTGCTCCAGGCACGCGCCCGGCAGGCTCTGGATCAGATCCAGACTCCAGCTCTGCAACTGCCCGGAGCGCTGGGCCCGCTGCAACCACCGGGCCGCCTCCAGCAGATCCCGGCGGCGATGGCGGCGACCGAGCCGCTCCAGGACCGCATCATCAAAACTCTGGCCGCCGAGGCTGACCCGGTTGATGCCCGCCCGCAGATACCCCTGCAGACGGGTCTCATCAAAGCTGGCTGGATCGAGCTCCAGGCTGATCTCAGCGCCAGCGGCCAGGCCATAACGCTGCTCCAGCTCCTGCAGCAGGCTCTGAATTTGCTCCGCGCTGAGCAGGGAAGGCGTCCCGCCACCGATGTAGACGGTGGAGAGCGGTGGGCCCGGGGCAGAGCCTTGGATTTCAGCCCTGAGCTGCTCGAGATAGGCCTCCATGGAGCGGCTCCCGGGCGCACCGGCCTCAGCGCTGGCGCGATCCCCCAGGGGCACCACGGGAAAGTCGCAATAGAAGCAACGGCGATGGCAAAAGGGGATGTGCAGATAGGCGCTGCGCGGTGGCCAAACGGCGAGGGGGCGGTTACCTCCCTGGGCTAAAGCCGCCGGAATGGGGCATGCTGCCCTTTCAGAGCGATCGGCAGCCACAGCACCGGCCATGGTGGACACCCTCATCCTGGTGCTGTTTGTGGTCTCCGGGGCCGCCGCGGGCTGGCTCGGCGTGGACCTGCTGCCCGAGCAGCAGCTGATCCGCATTGCCAATCTGGAGCAACTGAGCTGGATCCTGGGGGGCGGCGGAGCCCTGGCGGGCCTGCTGGCGGGTGTGGTCTTTCAGCGGCTGCGCAGGCGCCTGATGGAGCAGGTGCGCACCATGCCCACCGATCTGCTGGTGAGCCGAGCGGTGGGCCTGATCCTTGGCCTGCTGGTGGCCAACCTGCTGATCTCCCCAATCCTGTTCCTCTCCTTGCCTTGGGAGCTGGTGCTGGTGAAGCCCCTGGCGGCGGTGGCCGCCAACGTCTTCTTCGGGGTCTCGGGATACAACCTGGCGGAAGTCCACGGCCGCACCCTGCTGCGCCTGTTCAACCCCAACAGCACCGAGGCCCTGCTGGTGGCCGATGGGGTGCTGATGCCCGCCAGCGCCAAGATCCTGGACACCAGCGTGATCATCGATGGCCGCATCCGCGGCCTGCTGCACTCGGGCCTGCTGGAGGGCCAGGTGATCGTGGCCCAATCGGTGATCGACGAACTGCAGGCCCTGGCTGATTCCTCGAATGCCGAGAAGCGCAACCGCGGTCGCCGCGGCCTCAAGCTGCTCAGCAACCTGCGGGAGCGCTACGGACGCCGCCTGGTGGTGAACACCACCCGCTACGAGGGCAACGGGGTCGACGAGAAACTGCTCAAGCTGGCTTCCGACACCGGCGGCACCCTGCTCACGGCGGACTACAACCTGGCCAAGGTGGCCGAGGTGCAGTCGGTCAAGGTGATGAACCTGAGCGAGCTGGTCATCGCCCTGCGCCCTGAGGTTCAACCGGGCGATGAGCTCAACCTCAAGATCGTGCGCGACGGCAAAGAATCCCACCAGGGCGTGGGCTACCTGGACGACGGCACGATGGTCGTGGTCGATGGTGCCCATGGCCGCAGCGGTGAGCGCATGGCCGTGACCATCACCGGCGCCCTGCAGACCCCCACCGGCCGGATGGTGTTCGCCAAGCTCGACGGCTGGGAGAGCGGCGAGGCGCCAGCGACCCCACCGATCAGCAACGGAAGCGCCACCGCCGCCAGCAATCGCAACCGGGGGAAATCCGGCACAAAACGTTCAGGGAAGGGGGATCAGGACACCGCCAACCCCCGCTAGGCTCCCGCTTCAGGCCTGCAGTGATCCGCGGATGTCGGTGTCAGCTCCTTACTACGGCGACTCAGCCGTCATGCGCACCCCGCCGCCAGACCTCCCCTCCCTGCTCCTCAAGGAGCGGATCGTCTACCTGGGGTTGCCGCTGTTCAGCGATGACGATGCCAAGCGTCAGATGGGCATCGATGTCACCGAGCTGATCATTGCCCAGCTCCTCTTCCTGGAGTTCGACAACCCCGAGAAGCCGATCTTCTTCTATATCAATTCCACCGGAACCAGCTGGTACTCCGGCGATGCCATCGGCTTTGAAACCGAGGCCTTCGCCATCGCCGACACGATCCGCTACGTGAAGCCCCCGGTGCACACCATCTGCATCGGTCAGGCCATGGGGACCGCAGCGATGATCCTCAGCGCCGGCACCAAGGGCCACCGGGCCGCCCTGCCCCACGCCTCGATCGTGTTGCACCAGCCCCGCAGCGGCGCCCGCGGTCAGGCCAGCGACATCCAGATCCGGGCCAAGGAGGTGCTGCACAACAAGCGCACCATGCTCGAGATGCTGTCGGCCAACACGGGTAAGAGCACCGAGCAGCTCGCCAAAGATTCCGACCGGATGACCTATCTGACCGCCCAGCAAGCCGTCGAGTACGGCCTGATCGATCGGGTGCTCACCAGCCAGAAACAGCTGCCTACCCCGGCTCCGGCCGGCATCGGCTGATCCCGCGCCACGTCCTCGTCCACCCCAGCTTTTTCAGCCATGCCCATCGGCACCCCCAGCGTTCCCTACCGCCTGCCCGGCAGCCAATACGAGCGCTGGGTCGACATCTACACCCGCCTCGGTGTGGAGCGAATCCTCTTCCTCGGCTCTGAGGTGAACGACGCCATCGCCAACAGCCTGGTGGCCCAGATGCTCTACCTGGACTCCGAGGACAACAGCAAGCCGATCTACCTGTACATCAACTCCCCCGGTGGCTCAGTCACCGCCGGTCTGGCGATCTACGACACCATCCAGTACGTGAAGTCGGATGTGGTGACCATCTGCGTGGGTCTGGCGGCCTCGATGGGCGCCTTCCTGCTGGGTGCCGGCACCAAGGGCAAGCGCCTGGCCCTGCCCCACAGCCGGATCATGATTCACCAGCCCCTGGGCGGCACCAGCCAGCGCCAGGCCAGCGACATCGAGATCGAAGCCCGCGAGATCCTGCGCATCAAGGACATGCTCAACCAGAGCATGGCGGACATGACCGGCCAGGAGCTGGCCAAGATCGAGAAGGACACCGACCGCGACTACTTCCTGAGCGCCGAGGAGGCCAAGAACTACGGCCTGATCGACCGCGTCATCGCCCATCCCAGCGAGGCCTGAGGGGCCGCGTCAGGCGCTTTCGTAAGCTCGACCCTTGCTCAGCGCAGAACCGAAGCCCCTGATGGCCAAGCTGTATTACGACACCGACGCCGACCTCAGCCTGCTGAACGGCAAAACGGTGGCCATCATTGGCTACGGCTCCCAAGGCCACGCCCACGCCCTGAACCTCAAGGACAGCGGCGTGAACGTGGTGGTGGGCCTCTACGAAGGCAGCCGCTCCGCCGAGAAGGCCAAGGCCGACGGCCTGGAAGTGCTCAGCGTGGCTGACGCCGCCGCCAAGGCCGACTGGATCATGGTGCTGCTGCCCGATGAGACCCAGAAGGCCGTTTACGACAAGGAAATCGCTCCTCACCTCAGCGCCGGCAAGGTGCTGAGCTTTGCCCACGGCTTCAACGTGCGCTTCGAGCTGATCAAGCCCCCCGCTGACGTGGATGTGGTGATGATCGCTCCCAAGGGCCCTGGCCACACCGTGCGCTGGGAGTACCAGAACGGCATGGGCGTTCCCGCCCTCTTCGCCATCCACCAGGACGCCACCGGCAATGCCCGCGCCCTGGCCATGGCCTACGCCAAGGGCATCGGCGGCACCCGCGCCGGCATCCTGGAGACCAACTTCAAGGAAGAGACCGAGACCGACCTGTTCGGTGAGCAGGCTGTGCTCTGCGGCGGTCTGTCTGAGCTGGTGAAGGCCGGTTTCGAGACCCTGGTGGAAGCCGGTTATCAGCCCGAGCTGGCCTACTTCGAGTGCCTGCACGAAGTGAAGCTGATCGTGGATCTGATGGTGAAGGGCGGCCTGACCGCCATGCGCGATTCGATCTCCAACACCGCTGAGTACGGCGACTACGTGAGCGGCCCCCGCCTGATCACCGCCGACACCAAGGCTGAGATGAAGCGCATCCTGGCCGATATCCAGGACGGCACCTTTGCTCGCAACTTCGTGGCTGAGTGCGAAGCCGGTAAGCCCGAGATGAAGAAGATCCGCGAGCGCGACAGCCAGCACCCGATCGAGCAAGTGGGCAAAGGCCTGCGCTCGATGTTCTCCTGGCTGAAGGCCGCCTGATTCGGGCTTCTCTCTCGCAGCCATGACGCTGCTGGATTCTGGGGTGGATTCCTTCACGGGGATCCACCCTTTTTTGCTGGTCATCGCCGCCGCCGGCCTCGATCGGCTGGTGGGGGACCCGCGCTGGTGCCTGCACCCGGTGGTGGTGATGGGCTGGGGGATCAACCGGCTGCGGCAGCTGGCCGAAAGCTGGGCGCAGGACAGCCCGCGCCGCCTTCGCTTTGCCGGTGCCCTGATCACGCTGCTGCTGGTCGGCGGCAGCGCCGGCGCCGGCTGGCTGCTCGAGCAGATCAGCCAACGGCTTCCCTGGTCCGTCGGCCTTCCCCTACTGCTCATTGCCCTGGCCAGCGCCCTGGCGGGCCGCAGCCTGGAGCAGGCTGTCCAGGCCGTGCTGAGGGCACTACCGCCAGCTGAGGCAGCTGAAGCCAGTGCGGATCTCAGTGCGGATCTCAGTGCGGCACGAACAGCCCTGAGCTGGATCGTGGGCCGGGACACCTCGGAGCTCAGCCGCTCCGAGATCCTGCGCGCCGCGGCGGAGACCGCCAGCGAGAACGCCGTCGACGGCCTCTTTGCTCCGCTGTTCTGGATGCTGATCGGAGCAGCGCTCTGGAGCGCCGGAGTCCTGCAGGGGCCGGGGCCGCTGGCGTTGGCCTGGGGGTTCAAGGCCGCCAGCACCCTCGATTCGATGCTCGGCTACCGCAGGGGCCGCCTCGAGTGGCTCGGCACCGCGGGCGCCCGCCTCGATGATCTGCTGGTCTGGCTGCCTTGCCGGCTTGTCGCCTTGAGCCTGCCACTGGTGCAGCGCGCCAGCGCAGCCCGCAGCCTCCAGCTGATGGGGCTGGCCCTCAAGGATGGCCGCCCCGATCCCTCGCCGAATGCCGGGGTCTCCCAGGCGATCTACGCCCATTGCCTGGGCGTGCAGCTCGGCGGGGTGAATCGCTATGGGAGCAGCGAAAAGCGCAAACCGCTCTTGGCGGAGGGCGGTGCTCCGGTCAAGAGCGCCAGCGTGCTGACCATGCTGCAGTTGAGCCAGCGGCTGGAGCTGCTCTGGCTGATGGCCGCCAGCTCAGTAGGCGCCGCGGTCCATCGGTAGGAGCACCACGCCGATGGTGCGCAGAACGATGCGCAGATCAAGCCAGAGGTTGCGGTTGCGGGCGTAGAAGAGATCCAGCTTCACGCGGGTTTCATAGGGCAGGTTGTTGCGGCCCGAGACCTGCCAAAGCCCCGTCAACCCGGGGCGCACGGAGAGGACTTCATCCATGGTGCGGCCGTAGCGCTCCAGTTCATCCCAGACGATGGGGCGCGGTCCCACCACGCTCATCTCACCTTTGAGGACATTGATGAACTGGGGCAGCTCATCGAGGCTGGAGCGCCGCAGGAACTTGCCGATGGGGGTGATGCGGGGGTCGTTCTTGAGCTTGTAGTCGCGGGCGTACTCCTCGCGCAGCGCCGGATCAGAGGCCAACACGGCAGCCAACACGCGATCCGCGTCCTTGCGCATGGTGCGGAACTTCAGGCAGCCAAAGCCGCGGTAGCCGCGCCCGATACGGCGCTGGCAATAGAAGACCGAACCCTTGGAGCTGACCTTCACCACCAGGGCCAGCACCAGCAGCAGGGGCGCACCCAGGGCCAGCACCAGCAGCGAAAAGACGATGTCCCCCACGCGCTTGACGATGCGGCCGCGCTTGGACTGAGCCCTCAGCAGGGAGCTGGCAGTGGACTCAGCCGGGATGGAAGCGCTGGCAGACAAGCGACGCGTACAGAGGCTGGTAATCGGCTCATTAAAGAAGTGCAGGGACCGCAGCGCCCAGGCTTTGCGGTCACTCACCCCATAGGCACAGGCAAACCGCGGCTGCGCTCCGCCAAGGAACGTTGATGGCGGCTCCAGCTCTGCTGGATGGCGGCCTCCATGCGGGAGCGGAAGCGCTGGGGACTGAACTGCTCAGCCCAGCGCCGCAACCGCTCCGCCGGCAACTGCTTCCAGAGCTGCTGCGCCTCGAAATGCTCCAGCGCGGCCACCAGGGAAGCCACGCTCTGCTCGGGGAACAGCAGACCGGTGGGCTGACTGACGCCCCGCTCGAGGCAGCGCACACTGTCCAGCAGGCCGCCCTGACCCAGCGCGATCACCGGTGCGCCCGCGGCCATGGCCTCGACCGGCGCAATGCCGAAATCCTCGAGGCCGGCGTAGACGTAGGCACGGCAACGACTCATCCAGGCGTTGACATCCTGTTCGCTTTGCCGACCCAGGAGCCTCACGTTGGAGGCCGCGAGGGCCTCCAACCTTGCTCGCTCGGGGCCATCACCGATCACCACCAGCGGCAAGCCGGTGCGGTTAAAGGCCTCGACCACCAGATCCACCCGCTTGTAGGGCACCAGCCGGCAGAGGCAGAGGTAGACGTCATCGCGGGGTTGATCCCAGCGAAAACGCTCGACGGCCACTGGCGGGTGCACCACCGTGGCGCTTCGGCCCCAGTAGCGGCGGATGCGGGCCGCCGTAAAGCGCGAATTAGCCAGCAGCTGATCGGGGCGTTGACCGCTCAACACATCCCACTGGCGGAGGCGATGCAGCTGCCAGCGGATCACGGGCCCCAGTCCGCGGCGTGCGAGGGCGGAGTGACGCAGATAGGCGTGCATCTGATCCCAGGCGTAACGCACGGGGGTGTGCACGTAGCTGACATGGCACTGCTCAGGCCCCGTCAGCACGCCCTTGGCAGCCAGGTGACTGCTGCTGATCACGAGGGGATAACCCGAGAGATCAAGCTGCTCGATCGCCAGCGGCAACAGCGGCAGGTACTGCTGCACATGACTCACCCCAAAGGGGAGCTGCTGGATGAAGGAGGTCTCGATGGAGCGACCCTCGAGCCAACTGCCGCGCCGCCGGCTCTCACCATCCACCAGAGAAAACAGCTGCGGCTGCTCCAGCAGACCGTCCAGCTCCCGAACCACGAGCTCTGCCCCTCCGACCGAGCGGGGCGTCAACCACTCATGCACCAGGGCCGCCTGGCCGATCTGTGAAGGCATGGGGCGCAGCCTAGGCGCGGGCTCTTGAAGTTTGATTGCTCGCTAGATCACAAAATCTCTCAGCTGATTGCTGTTCCGAGGGCAGGTCTTGAAGCTGTGGGGACTGTGTGGAAGTCATGCCAATTCGCGAGCTCCTGGAAGACGCCCTGCAGGAGCCATCCATTGGCAATACCTCGTGCTTCACCTGGCACGCCACGCCAGTCGGCATCGCTGCGCTTTGGACCGGCAGCAGCGCACCAACGCCACCGCCCTACGAAAACGCCCTCAAAGAGGGCCTGGAAGTGGGCCTGGATCTCAGCCGCGAGGAGCGGGAATTCCACCAAGTGAGCCAAGGTCTGGTCCTGCTGTTTCACAGCTGAGCGCCAAACGCGCCTCGGCACCAGATCAGCCCGCCGGCAACATCCACAGCCCATGGCTGGCGTGGAGATCGTGTAGCCATCACAAAGAGGCTTCCCTAACTGTCAAGGAATCTCAAAAAACCAGAAACCTAGTCAACAAAGAATCGAAACACGGAGGTTCGACTCGATTGCACAGAGATAGGCGCCGCGAAAGGCAGGAGAACCACAAACCAATACACCCAAAATATCGTCAATGCGACAGGCGCGCGCTGAAACAGTAACCGGCGCAAAGCGAACATCGCTCCAGATCAAACAGCCCTAAAAAGATCATGGGAGCTGGCCCGAGCGGCAAGTCACGACGCGGCCGATCTGCAGCGAATCACCTCATCAGCCAACGCACAAAACAGGAGAGATCCCCAAAAGAAAATCCCATCAAAGCCAGCGTCCTTCTCCCACCCCAGATCAGGCCTGGCCAACATCTCGCGCCACACAAGGGCAGAGATCTCGAGTTCTTCTCTGGACTTTTTAAAACGGAGAGGGTGGGATTCGAACCCACGGAAGGTTGCCCTTCAAACGATTTCGAGTCGTTCGCTTTCGACCACTCAGCCACCTCTCCAGGCGACCCGGTCAGTGTACGGATTGGGCTGCCAGCTCAGCTTTGGTGCCAACCGCTGCCTGAACCGGCTTGAGGCCACCAGTCCCCCCGTGCGGCGGAGGATTCCAGCTGACGGCGCTCCCGCCGGCTCGGCGCAAAACCCAGCCAGACGCCCCGCACCGGCTCCTTGGGCTGACGCGTCCAGGACCACCAGGCCTGGCGATCGGGCAGGAGCACCCAACGGGCCTGTCCCACCTGCAAGCGCAGACCTCGGCTATCTGCAGCTAGCGCCTGCACCGTGAGTCCCGGGCTCTGGAGACGCCGCCCCGGCAGCAGGCGGCCGTGGGGCACCACGCTGGCGCTCAAGGCGCTCCAGCACGCTGGTTCCTTCGCCGGGACGGGATCCAGCAGCAAGACCCAATCGAAGCGGGCCACCCCAAGGCCAGTGGCCAAGCGCCGCGCCTGGCGGCAACTGATGGGATCGGCTTTCAGGCTGACCAGGGCGCCGCGGCCTTGATGACGGCTGAGCAGCCACTGACGCTCTTCCTGGTGGACCAGCAGCAACTGATCGCGCTGCACCTCAAGCCAACGCAGCCCGAATCCCAACAGCAGCGTCAGCAGCGAAACCCAGCGCCAGCGGCCCCAGAGGCCAAAGCCCATCAGCAGCAGAGCCAGCAACCAGGGACTGAGCTGCCCCAGCGGCAACTGCGCCCAGGGCAACGCCGAGACCGCTTGCACCAGAAGCATCAGCAGTTGAGCCAGGGGCACCAGCAACAGGGCCGCCCAGGGCAACAGGGGCGCGCAGAAGACCGCCAGCACGGCCATCGCCATGGCCCCCAGGGTCAAGGGCGTCAGCAGGGGAGCCGCCAAGGCATTGGCCAGCACCCCGTAACTCGGCACCACCCCGAAATGAAGCAGCTGCAGCGGCAGGGTGGCCAGGGAGGCTGCCAGCGGCACCGAAAGCAGAGCCGCCAAACGCTGAGGCATGCGGCCGGCAAGCCGGCGCTCGATCGGTCCCGCCAAAACGATCAAGCCAGCCGTCGCGGCTGCACTCAGCTGAAAGCCAATCCCATGGGCCCAGGCCGGATGGACCACCAGCATCAGCACCAGCGTGATCAGCAAGACCTGCAGCGGACGACTGCGGCCGCCTCTCTCACGAATCAGCAGGGCCGCAGCTCCCATCAACACCGCACGCACCACCGATGCCTGCGCACCGGCCAGCGCCAGAAAGAGCGCCATCGCGACGCCGCCGGCAGCCAGCCGCAGAGGCGCCGGCCAGCGGCGAGCCAGGGTCATGGTGCTGCCCAGCAACACCGAGAGGTGAAACCCGGACGCCGCCAGCGCATGGGAGAGGCCCGCCGCGCGAAACGCCTCCCGCAGATCTGCGGCCAGCTCCACCTGCGCCCCTCCCAGCACCAGGGCCGCCATCAAGCCGCCGGGGCCAGGGCCAGCCGAACGCTGCAGTTGGCTCGCGATGCGGCGGCGTAGATCCGCCAACGGCGTCCACTCCTGGCGCAGCGGCTGCAGCTCGGAGGCGCGCAACTGGCTCCAGCTGCCCTGGGAAGCCAGCCGCTCCGCGGCCCCCTGCAGCAAAGGATGGGGCGCCGGGGTGGGTCGCTGCAGCACGCCCCTCACCGCCACCCAACCACCGACCCGCAAGGGCTTGGTGCAAGGAGCCACGCTGATCTGGGTCAGGCCAAGGGCACGGCGACCATCGAGGCTCTGCACCGCCAGCAAGCCCTGACAGCGACCAGCGCGCACCGGCGCGTCCTGAATCCAGCGCCCCAC
>JBMSIW010000039.1:0-15675 GCA_049418265.1 Vulcanococcus sp. | reverse complement strand
TTCAATCTCGGTTGAACCAGAAGCCCCCTCCTCGGAGGGGGCTTTTTGTTGGCTGCTTATGGCTTTTGGTTTTAAGGAAGTGATTGCGCCAGGACCGTGGTGAGGGCGGTATCAGCGCTCAGAATCCGTGATCCCAGATGCACCCGCTGGGCGATCACCGATTCGGCCAGCTCAACTTCAAAGGGCACAAAGCCCCCCTCCGGGCCAATCATCACGACAGCAGGTCCTGCTGCGGCCTCGGCTAAGGACTGAGGGCCCGAGGGATCTGTGATCCAGCAGGGGCGCCCCCCGCAGAGCTGGCTGAGTTCGTCTTCCACGAATGGGCGAAAGCGCCGATGGAAATGCACCCTGGGCGGCAGGGAGTCCTTCGATCGCTCCAGTCCGGCCTTGAGGGCCTCGAAGAGCCTGTCTGTGTGGAGCAGTGGGCTCTGCCAGTAGCTCTTCTCGACCCGCGCACTGTTGATCAGGTGCAGGTGCTGAACCCCAAATTCGGCGCACTGACGCAACATGCGCCGCAGCATTTTCGGCCTCGGCAACGCCAGGACCAGATCGAAGCGATGACGCGGTGGCGGAGGTTCCCCCAGCTCCACCTGGAGGGTGACGGCTTCTGCCTCGAGCGCGCGCACAACCCCCTGGCCGCAATCGCCATGGAGCAGGGCGACCCGAAGGCTGTCACCGATCTGGGATTTCAGAACGGTGCGGATGTGCTCGGCCCGGCGATCTCTCAGAACGACGGTCTGCTCATCGATCCAGTCCGCCTGGTTCAGCAGGATGATGTTCATGGCCTAGAGCCCGATGTCTTCTGCCCACAGCTCGGGTTTGCCTTGCTGCATGGCTTCCATGAGTGCCAGGCAGTGGGGGTCATCAAGGCATTCAACCGCGATGCCCGCCTCCTTCAGCCAGGTTTCGGCGCCTTGAAAGCTGCGCCGCTCCCCGATGATCACGCGCCGAAATCCCAGCAGAACAGCGGTGCCTGCACACATGGGGCAAGGTGAAAGGGTTGTCACCAACGTGAGCTCCCTCCAGTCCCGGCGGCGCCCGGCATTGCGGATGCACTGGGTCTCGCCATGGCTGGTGGGATCTCCGCTTTGAACCCGCTGGTTGTGACCACGGGCCACGATGGTGCCGTCTTCCTGTGCCAGGACCGCTCCGATCGGGATGCCGCCTTCGGCCCAGCTCTGCTGCGCCTCGGCCCGGGCGGCATCCATGAGACGTTGCATGGTGCTTGGCTCCATCGCGACTCCGCGTCCCGTCGGCTGAAGCATGGCGGTGCCGCAGCTCTGGCTGCAACCGTTCGGTTGGGCTTTGTGGCGTTGGTGTTTTCGATTGCGCCTCAATGTTGAGAGGCTGCTGCAGCGGAGCCAGAGATCTCTCGGCTGTCTAAGGCTGCTCTACATCGGGTTTGAACAGGAACAATCTCCGCTGCTCAGATTGCTTCTGTGACCTGGTTTTTGGGCCTTCTCTTGGAAGGCTGTAGCGCTGGGAAAGCCGGTGACTGGATTTGAACCTGCGACCTACTGATTACGAATCAGTTGCTCTACCACTGAGCTACACCGGCAGCCCAATGAAATTAGCATTGAGGCCTCGCACCACTGCGCTCCTGCCATGGCTCCGGATTCACGCTCCTCTCTGGATCCGGAGCTGCGCGCTCGTCTGCTTCAGGAAGCCAAAACACCTTGGCGGGGTTTGCGTCGGGGACTCTGGCTGGCCTTCACCGCCTCGGCGGCCGTCGGTCTGGCGACCATGGCGATGCGATCAGCCAGCGGGGATGTTGTCCCCGCCAGCGATCTCTTGATTCAGTTCGGTGCTCTCAGCCTCTTCGGCCTGCTCCTCTGGAAGGACCGCAACCTCAGCCCTGACATCGAGCGTTGATTCGATCGGCTCTGGCGGCTCAGGCGGCTCTGCGCTGCTCTCGGAGGGGGGCTGGGGGCTGGCCTCCGGTTCCGGGCTCAGAGGCTCTGGGTCAGCTGCGGAGTCTGCCTGCACTGGTTCGGCAGTGTCGCTTGATTCAACCTTGGGATCCGGAGCAGCAGGACGGCTCACGCGCTCCTCGATGGCCAGGGGCGCGAGCAGCAACACCGGGAGTCCCAGGTTGAGGCGCTGCTCCGAGGCTTCGGTTTGATCGAGCGGGAGCGTTTGTTCGACCTCGTTTTCGCTTCGCGTCAGCATCCAGATCGCCTGAACCACCTGGGCCCATTGCCACTGCATCAAGGCGAGCACCGGCACGCAGACCAGCAGAACCACCAGTCGGGGGCTACTGCTGAATGGCGACCAGCTCCAGGCCAAGCCTGCCTGCGCATCGCACCACCAGCTCAAAGGCAGCAGCAGGGCGGCACCAGCCGCCATCAGCAGCTTGAGGAGCAAGGCTTGCTGGAGCGCACTGAGCCTGAGCTGTTCGGGCCGGCGCCCCCGCAGGGGCACCTGCACCAGCAGCAGTGACCAGAGATCAGGAGGCAACCTCCAGAACAGAACCGCGGGCGCCAGGGCTCCAAGGGCCCAGGTCAGCAGTCGTTCAAAACCTGGGAAGGGACCCGGATCGGCTCCGGCAAAGACCAGAAACAGCAGCAGGGCCTCGAGCGGCAAGGCCGCGAGCCCGAGTAGCTGGAGCCACAGGAGGGGTTCGCGTCTCGCCGGATTCACGATCAGGTGCTGAGGGTGCGTCGCTGCGTGACCAGTTTGAAGGCTTCGACGCGATCGCCGTCCTGCCAGTTGGCAAAACGATCACAGCCGATGCCGCATTCGAAGCCAGTGGCGACTTCCTTCTGGTCGTCCTTGCCGCGGCGCAGGGAGTCGAGATCGCCCTCGAACACCTTCTCTTTGCCGCGCCAGACGCGCACCTTGCAGTTGCGCTGCAGTTTGCCGTTGGTGACGTAGCAACCCGCCACCGCGCTCTTGCCGATGGTGAACACGGCCCGCACTTCGGCTTCGCCCAGGCTTTCCTCCACCAGCTCCGGTTCCAGAAGGCCTTCCATGGCCATCTGGATGTCCTCCAGCAGCTTGTAGATCACGTCGTAGTCGCGCACATCCACGCCGGTGGCATCGGCGGCGCGCTTGGCGCCAGGTGCCATCGAGGTGTTGAAGCCCACGATCACAGCGCCGGATGCCGCTGCCAGGTCGACGTCGGTCTCGGTGACCTCGCCCGGTGCGGAGAGCAGAACACGAACCTGGACCTCTTCCTGGGGCAGTTGCTCCAGGGAGCCAAGGATGGCTTCCACCGAACCCTGCACGTCGGCCTTGAGGATGAGGTTCAGCTCCTTGAGCTCGCCTTCGCTGGCCTGACCGGACATGGAAGCCAGGGACACACGACGGGAGGCCATTTGTTGAGCCAGTCGTGTGGCGCGTGCCTCGTTGGCGCGGTCGCCGACGATCGAGCGGGCGGTCTTCTCGTCCGGGTAGACCTCGAACTCATCGCCTGCGGTGGGCACTTCGCTGAAGCCCAGGGCCTCCACGGCGTAGGAGGGGCCAGCTTCTTTGACCCGCTTGCCGCCGTCGTCGACCATGGCGCGGACCTTGCCCAGGATCGGGCCTGCGGCCAGGACGTCGCCCGTCCTCAGGGTGCCGTTCTGGATCAGCAAGGTGGCCACAGGGCCCTTGGCCTTGTCCAGGTGCGCCTCGATCACGGTGCCCCGTGCCATCCGGTCGGGGTTGGCCTGCAGGTCTTCCACCTCGGTGACCAGCAGGATCATTTCGAGCAACTTGTCGATGTTCTCGCCCTTGATGGCGCTCACCGGCACCATCACGGTGTTGCCACCCCAGTCTTCGGCGACCAGCTCGTGGGAGGAGAGTTCCTGCTTGACGCGGTCGGGTGAAGCACCCTCTTTGTCGATCTTGTTGATGGCCACCACGATCGGCACCTTGGCGGCGCGGGCGTGGCTGATGGCCTCCAGGGTCTGGGGACGCACGCCGTCATCAGCGGCGACCACCAGAACGGCGACGTCGGTCACCTTGGTGCCACGGGCACGCATGGCGGTGAAGGCCTCGTGGCCCGGGGTGTCGAGGAAGGTGATCTTCCGTTGTTCCCCGGCGTGGGGTACCTCGACCTGATAAGCGCCGATGTGCTGGGTGATGCCGCCGGCCTCGCCTGCGGTGACCCTGGTTTTGCGGATCGAGTCGAGCAGGCTCGTCTTGCCGTGGTCCACGTGGCCCATCACCGTGACCACAGGAGGACGGCGGATCAGGTGAGCGAGGTCGCTCTCCTCGATCATCTCCACCGTCTTGGCGGCCGCTTCCTCGACGTCGTCCTCGAGCACAGGAACGCCGAATTCCTGCGACACGGTTTCGATCGCGGAAAGATCCAGGGTCTGGGTGACCGTGGCGATGATCCCTTTGAAGAAGAGGCTCTTGATGATCTCGGAGCTCTCCACGCCGAGCTTGTCGGCCAGCTCCTGCACGGTGAGGTTGCCCTCGGGCACCACCAGCATCTCGGGGCGCTGTTGCTTGGCTTCGCGGGCTGCCCGCAGTTCCATCGCGCGGCGACGCTGGCGCTGACGGGTGGTCTCCTTCTTGCGCTTGCGTGCCACGGCAGTGGGCTTGGCCTGTGCCGAGGCCGCGCTGCGGGGCTTGGCAGGGCGGGCCAGCGAGGCCTGCAGCACCACGGCTTCCTGTTCGCCGGCGTAGCCACCGGTCTCTGCCGTCAGCGCATCGTCGTTCTCGCCAATGATGTGGACTTTCTGGCGCTGCTTCTGCGGTGAGCGGCTGCGAAGGGCATCGAGCCTGGCGCTGTCATCCCAATCCGGGCGACGGGGCCGGCCACCCGCGGGGGGTTGCGGAGCGCGGAAATTGGGCCGGCGTGGTGCCGACGGAGGCGTGGCCGAGGGCCGTGCTGCATCGGTGCCACCCACGTCACCTGGGGTGGTTGAGCCGGGGGCTCCACCGGGACGACGCGGCGGCGGCGCACTGGGTCTGGCGCCGGGCTTCTGAAGCTGCATCAGCTCCCCGGGAGCCACGGGCTTGCGCATGCCAGGCATGCCGGGGCGGGTTGGCGGTGCCGGGCGGTTGCCGCCGTTGCTCGGCCCACCCTCATCGCGTCGGATGGGCTTGCCCACCAATTCCACTTGGGGGCGAGCGGGCTTAACGGGCTTGCCGGCCTGACCAACCCGGGTGGGAGCGGGAGCTCCGGGGCGGGTGGGCATGCCAGGGCGCTGGCTCAGGGGAGGACGGCCGGACGGGGAGCTCGGGCGGTTGCCGCCGCCTTGCTGGCCTTGTCCGCTCTGAGGGCGTCCGACCAGTTGTTGGGGGCGACCGGCGCCGGGACGGTTGGGGGCTGGAGCACCCGGACGTTGCGGTGCGGCCGATGGCCGCGACACCGGTGGCGCAGGACGGGGGGTTGGGGCCTGGGCACTGGGGGCTGGTGGTTTGCGCACCGGGGGTGCACCACCGGCGCCGGCGGGTGCCTTCGCCACGATGGTGGGAGCTGCCGGCCGCCCAGGGGTGGGAGCGGCAGGCTTGCTGGGGGCGGCGGCGGCGGGCTTGGCGCTAGGGCGCGGTGGCGGCGCCGCAGGACGACTCGGAGCGGCAGAGCTGGGCTTGGCAGCAGCTGGCTTGGCAGGCGCCGGAGCAGGAGCGGGCGCGGCTGCGGCAGGGCGCGCAGGAGGAGCCGTGGGAGCAGCGGGGCGAGCAGGTGCGGCGGCCTTGGCGGGAGCAGGAGCCTTGGCGGGCGCAGGGCTGGCGGCGGGCTTCGCAGGCGCCGGAGCCGGAGCGGGTTTGGCGGGAGCCGATACCGCTGCTGGCGGGGCTGCGGCGGGTTTTGCTGGTGCGGCAGGGGCCTTCTGCACCGACAGAATCGCTTTGGGCGCACTGGCAGCGGGCGCAGCCTTCGCGCCATTGCTGCCGCCCTTGATCAGGTTGCGGATCTTGGCTGCCTCGTCATCGCTGATGGAGCTGCTATGGCTCTTCGCGGAGATCGACAGCTTCTCGGCGGCATCGAGCACGTCCTTGTTCTCAAGGCCCAAGTCCTTGGACAGCTCGTAAATCCTGACTTTGCCGCTGCTGGTCATTCAGTGCTCCAAATGGTCGGGGCAACACGTGCCGCCGGGCCTTCACCCACAGTGAGGCCACGTTTCATCTTGCCTCAGCGCCTGCAGAACAGGTGGTGTGCAGACGCTGCTCCAGGGCCGCGTAGATGGAATCTGCAACTTGGCAACGCAGTGCCTTCTGCAGACGCTTCCGACGCTTGGCCTCCTCAAAACAGCTCTGGGTCTGGCAGAGATAGGCCGATCGGCCCATGCCATGGTCCAGAGCCATTCCCCCTTCCGCCAGACGGATGACCCGCCAAAGCTGCTGTCGATCCAGCAGTTCGCGGCAGGTCACACAGCGCCTGAGGACGGCCTTGCTCGTCACCGGGCCTCGTCCTCGTCACCAGCCTGTTGCTGCTCTTCAGCGATGGGCTCTTGCTGCTCGTCGGTGAGGGGCTCCTCGTAGGCCTCGCCGTACTCCTCCTCATCCTCCGGCAGGGGATACAGCTCACGCAGGCGGGCGTCTTCCTCGAGGCGCAACGCATGCTCCGCCTCGAGGCGCGCTTCGGCTTCGGCCTGCAGGGCCTCCTCTTCCTGGCGCTGGGCGATCAGCTCGGCCACCTTCTCGTCTTCCGAGGACTGGTCGTACTCGGTGCTGTTCTTGATGTCGATCTTCCAGCCGGTCAGTCGGGCTGCCAGACGAACGTTCTGACCTTCGCGGCCGATGGCCAGGCTCAGCTGATCGGGTGGCACCAGGACATGGGCGTGCTGGCCTTCAGGGTCCACCAGACGCACGGCTTCCACCCGGGCCGGGCTCAGGGAGTTGGCGATGTACTGGCCAGGGTCGTGGGACCAGCGGATCACGTCGATTTTTTCTCCCCGCAGTTCGTTGACCACCTGCTGGATGCGGGAGCCCCGGGCGCCGATGCAGGCACCGACGGGATCCACTTCCCGCTCAACGCTGTCCACGGCCACCTTGGTGCGAGGACCCACGGAACGGGAGGGTGGATTGGCTTCACGGGCCACCGCCACGATGCGCACCGAACCTTCCTGGATCTCGGGTACCTCGTTCTCGAAGAGGTAGACCACCAGGCCGGCGTTGGAACGGCTGACGAACAACTGCGGACCGCGCCGGGGGATCTCGCTGACCTCCTTCAAGAAGACCTTGAAGGTGGCGTTGGCCCGGTAGTTGTCATTGGGCAGCTGATCACGGCGAGGCAGCTCCGCCTCGACCTCGGGACGCCCCAGGCCGCTGCTGACGGCCATGATCACGCTCTGACGCTCGAAGCGGATCACGCGAGCGGTCAGGACGGGATCCTCCAGGTCGGCAAATTCCTCCTGGATCATGCGGCGCTGCTGATCACGCAGCTTCTGGGCCAGCACCTGTTTGGTGGTGGCAGCGGCCATGCGGCCGAAATCTTCTTTCTCGGGGGTGACATCCAGCACCACCGTGTCGCCGATCTGCGCGTCCTCGGCCACCTGCATCACTTCGGCCAGGGCGATTTGGTGGTCTTCGCTTTCCACCTCCTCGACAATGATTTTTGAGGCCAGCACCCGGTAGCCCTCTTCATCGAGGTCCAGGGCGACGTCGAAGTTGGAGAAGTAATCCTCTTCGAAGGGGTCTTCGCTGATGCCCAGGTACAGGGTGCGGCGATAGCGCTCGTAGCCCTTCAGCAGGGCCTCCCGCAGCGCGGACTCCACCACCTGGGGAGGCAGCTTCTTCTCTTCGCTGATGTCCTCGATCAGGTTCGAGAGACCAGGGAGCAGGACCAGTGCCATAGAGCGTTGATGCGATGCGAAAGGGGATGAGGTCTCAGTCCTCTTGAGGTGCAGTCAGCGTCACGCTGATCACGTCAGAGCGAGGGATACGAACGGTGCGGCCGCGCACGTTGATGAGCAGTTGCTCGTCGGTGCGCTCCAGCAGCAGGCCGTCGCGCTCGGCTTCGACCCCGGTCTTGGATTCGCGATAGCGAACAACGACAGGAAATCCACGAAAGCTGCGGAAGTCCCGATCGTCATTGAGCTCGTCGCTGACGCCTGGACTGCTGATTTCCAGCACGTAGGCGTCTTGAATCAGTTCCGCTGCTTCCAGCGCCTCATCCAGCAGTCCGCTGAAGCTGGCGCAGTTGTCCAGGCTCACATCACCGCCATCGGCCAAACGAAGCTGCACCTGCAGCGTCATCGGGATTCGGTGGGTCAGCAATTGAAGCCCGCACACCTGGTACCCAGCGCGATCCGCCACCTGGCTAGCCAGGTGCTGGAGCTCGGGTAGCAAGGGATGGGGCAAGACCAGGACACAGGGCAGGGGAACGGTCGGCCCGTCCGGCACCTGCAGTGATCTGCTGTCTGCTTGAACTGGTGCTCTCAACGAGACAACACAGAACAATCAGAAATGCCCGCCGGGCACATCAGAACGATAAAGGATGAAGGAGATCAGCCCCCCAGGTTGCTGAGGTCCACGCTCGGTGGCTCGACATAGGCATCTCCCGGTTTGAGCTCGCCCCGCAGGCTCGGGTCCTGATTGATGCACTGACCCTTCTGCTCATCGGTGCGCAGGTACTGGCAGACGCGGGCCCAGAGCTTGGAGCGGGTGGAGGGCTGGCCCTGGCTGAAGTGCACCTGATCGAGGCCGCCCACCAGCCCCTGGATCTCGACCTGACAGAGCTCGCAGCGTTGACGGGTGCCCGGAGGGATTGCGGCCATGCCAGCTCTGTTGGGAACAGGCAACTTAGGGCGATCACCCGGGTGGCTGGTGTGCCGCGGATCCTTCAACTCAGCGATCCCCATTTGCTGGCCGATCCCCTGGGCCGCTGTCGGGGGGTCCCCGCACGCCAAGCCTTGGTGCTCGCTCTGGATGAGGCCCTTCGGTCCCGCAACGCGTCTGTCGACCTCCTCTTGATCACTGGGGATCTCTGTCAGGACGAAAGCTGGGGGGGCTACGTGCGTCTCAGAGAGGTGCTGGAGGAGGTGGGGGTCCTGGGGCGGTTGCCGGTCGCGCTGATCCCCGGCAACCATGACCACCCCCAACTGCTGCGGGCGGCTCTGGGGCGCCATGTCCTGCTGGGACCCACCTGCATCCCGCTCGGGTCCTGGCGTCTGTTGCTCCTGAGCAGCCATCGCAGTGGGGCGGTGGCGGGTTGGATTTCTGAGGGCCAGCACACCTGGTTGCAGGAGCAGTTGCAGGCCCTCTCAGCTCCTGCCCTGGTGGCGCTGCACCATCCGCCCTTGGCCATTGGCAGCTCCAGCCTCGATCCCATTGCTCTTCAGCAGGCCGATCGGCTTCTCAAGCCTCTGCTGGGCTGCCCTGCGATCAAGGGGTTGGTGTTTGGACATGTCCATCAGCACTGGTTCAAGGCGCTGCCGCGTCCTCAGGGGGGAGCCCCATTGCTGGCCTGGGGCTGCCCTTCCTCTCTGGCGTCCTTTGAGGCGGTGCAGCCCTGCCCGATGGACCAACCGGAATGGCCAGGTGGCCGCCTGTTGGAGTTGGGACCGCAAGGGGAGCTCAGCTCAGAACTGTTGCGCTGGCGGCCCCTCGCATCTGCCTAGCCTGGTCCCACCGCCGGATTGCCCCAGTTGCTGCGCCTCCTGCTTGCCGTTGTTCTCTGCCTAGCTGGGTTGGTCACGGTGCCTCCGGCTTGGGCGGATCTTGGGACCAGCGGAAACCACAGCTTCGTGTCCTCGGCTGTGAAGCGGGTGGCTCCGGCAGTGGTCCGGATCGATACGGAGCGCAGCGTGCCGCGGCTCGGCCTCGATCCCGCCTTCAACGATCCGCTGTTGCGGGAGATGTTCGGCGATCAGATCCCCAGTAGCCGCGAGCGGGGTCAGGGCTCCGGGATCGTGATTGATAGCAAAGGTCTTGTCCTGACCAATGCCCACGTGGTGGATGGTGCGGAACGTGTGGAGGTGACCCTCGCCGGCGGGGAATCCCTGGAGGGCTCTGTTCTGGGCACGGATCCGGTCACCGACTTGGCCGTGGTGCGGGTCCCGAAGTCCTCTGCCTTGAAGGCGGCTCCTCTGGGGGATTCCGAGGCCCTGGACGTGGGGGATTGGGCCATTGCTCTGGGAACCCCCTATGGCCTTGAGCGCACCGTGACCCTGGGGATCGTCAGCAGCCTGCACCGCAACATCACAAGCCTGGGCTTCTCCGATAAGCGCCTCGAGCTGATTCAGACCGATGCCGCGATCAATCCTGGAAATTCCGGAGGCCCCTTGATCAATGCCAGCGGTGAGGTGGTGGGCATCAACACCCTGGTGCGATCAGGCCCCGGTGCCGGCTTGGGATTCGCGATCCCGATCAACCTGGCGAAAGGGGTCGCTGCGCAGCTGGGGGAGGGAGGCACCGTGCTCCATCCCTATCTGGGCCTGCAGCTGGTTCCTTTGAATGCCCGTTTGGCGCGGGACAACAACGCGGACCCGAATGCTCTGCTGCGTTTGCCGGAGCGCGATGGGGCTCTGGTGCAGAGGGTGATCCCGGAGAGCCCTGCGGAGCGCGCTGGCCTGCGCCGCGGCGATTTGGTGGTCTCCGCTGCCGAGCAGGAGGTGAACGAGCCGGCAGAACTGCTGCGCCTGGTGGAGGCGTCTCAGATCGGCGATGCCTTGCCCATCACGGTGCTTCGAGGTGACGAGCAGATCGATCTCTCCATCCGCCCTGAGGCTCTGCCGCACGGCTAGGCCTGAGCTACGGTCACCGCCCAGAGAGAACGGTTGGATGTCGGATCTGCAGGATCAGATGAAGCAGGCGGTCGCGGCAGCAGCCACCGAGCAGATCCAAAGCGGCATGGTGGTGGGGCTGGGCTCCGGCTCCACTGCTGCGCTGATGATTCAGGCACTGGGCGCCAAGCTCAAGAGCGGCGAGCTGCGCGACATCGTCGGCGTCACGACGTCCTTCCAGGGAGAGGTCCTGGCGGCTGAGCTGGGGATTCCTCTTCAGAGCCTCAACGCGGTGGACCGCATCGATCTGGCCATCGATGGTGCCGATGAGGTTGACCCCTCCTTCCAGCTGATCAAAGGCGGTGGCGCCTGCCATGTTCAGGAAAAGCTCGTGGCGGTTCGTGCCCAACGCTTTGTCGTGGTGGTCGATTCCACCAAGCTGGTCGAGACCTTGAATTTGGGTTTCCTGCTGCCGGTTGAGGTGATGCCGAGTGCCTGGCGTCAGGTGCAGGGGCAGCTGCGGGAGATGGGCGGTGATGCCCAGTTGCGCATGGCGGTGAAGAAAGCCGGCCCCGTGGTCACCGATCAGGGCAACCTCGTGCTGGACGTCAAATTTGCCGGTGGCATCAGCGATCCCGTGAACCTGGAGAAGGAGATCAATAACCTCCCCGGTGTTCTCGAGAACGGCCTCTTTGTGAACATCACCGATCAGGTCCTGGTCGGTGAGATCAAGGATGGCGTTGCCGGTGTGCGTGACCTGGTGAAGCGCTGAGCTCAGCTCAGGCGCCGCCGCACCGATTCGGCGTGGCTGTGGAGCCCCTCGCTGTCAGCCAGGGTGCCAACCGCGCCGCCTGTGGCTTCCAGGGCGGCACGGTTGAACTGAATCAAGCTGGTGTGGCGCATGAAGGTCTCCACACAGAGCGCACCGGCAAACCTTGCGGTGCCTGATGTGGGCAGGGTGTGGTTGGGGCCAGCCAGGTAGTCCCCCACCGCTTCAGGCGTCCAGGCTCCCAGGAAGATCGCGCCAGCCTGTTGGATTCGATCGGCCAGAGGTTCGGGGTGTTCCACCTGAAGCTCCAGGTGCTCGGGCGCAAAGCGATCACTGAGCTGGGCCGCTTCCTCGAGGTTGGAGCACACCACGATCAGGCCCCAGTCATTGAGGGCCTGCCTGGTGATGGCTGCGCGGGGATGTCCCTCCAGCTGTGCCTCGATGGCGGCAGGCATCGCTAGGGCCAGGCTCTCACTGGTGGTGAGCAAAATCGCTGCGGCAAGCGGGTCGTGCTCTGCCTGGGCGAGTAGATCGGCTGCCACGTGCTCGGCGTTGGCGCTGTGATCGGCAATGACCAGGACCTCGCTGGGCCCCGCCAGAGAATCAATCGAGACGCGTCCGTAGACGGCCTTTTTGGCGAGGGTCACGTAGAGGTTCCCAGGACCACTGATCACGTCCACCTGGGGGATGGATTCCGTCCCGTAGGCCAGGGCTGCGACGGCCTGAGCTCCGCCCACGCGATAGATCTCATCAATGCCTGCCAGGTAAGCGGCGGCCAACACGGTCTGATTGACCTTCCCGTCTGGGCCGGGCGGGGTGACCATGACCAGGCGCTTGACGCCGGCGACCTTGGCCGGCACCGCATTCATCAAGACGGTGCTGGGGTAGCTGGCTCGGCCTCCGGGGACATACAAACCGGCTCGCTCCACAGGCCGCCAGCGCCGACCCAGCCGCTCGCCGTGTTCGCCGGTGATGTCCAGATCGACCGGTGTTTGACGCTGGTGGAAGGCCAGGATCCGTTGGTGGGCCAGGCGCAGGGCCGCTTGCAGGTCTGAGGAGGTGGCGTTCCAGGCCGCCTCCAGGTCGGCCTTGGGAATGCGCAGGGGGTCCGGCCTCACTCCGTCGAAACGTTCCGTGAGCTCCATTAGGGCTTTGTCGCCCTGCTCGCGCACCTGTTCGAGGATCGCGTCAACCCGGCTGGCGGCTTCCTGGCTCTGGCCGCTTCCGGTGCGCTGGGCAATGGCCTCGAGGCGTTCGCCGGCAGCCTCTGTATCCCGCAGCAGCATCAGGCGCAGAGTCTCGTGCTGCGATGCGGCGCTGCTCATCGAGATGGCGGAGCTGGAGGCGGTGCTGGCGGCCACGGAACCGTTGCGCTTCGGGGCAGCGTTCAAGCTAGTTGCTCGGCTTCGTTGGGGGTGCTGCCAGCCAAGGGGTAAGCTCTTTGTTTGCCGTGCCAGCGCCTTACCGTCTGTGGCCAATAACAAGTCGTCGAAGAAGCGCATTGAGATTGCTGAGCGCAATCGCCTGCACAACCGCACCTACAAGTCTGCGGTGCGCACCCTGATGAAGCGTTGCTTCGCCGCCTGCACCGCCTATGCCCAGGCGCCTGGCGATGACGCCAAGAAGGCTGTGCAAACCAGCCTGAGCGCTGCGTTCAGCAAGATCGATAAGGCTGTGAAGGTGGGCGTGCTCCACCGCAACAACGGTGCCCATCAGAAGTCCCGTCTGAGCGCTGCTGTGAAGACCGCCATCGAGCCTGCCGCCAAGGCTTGAATTTCTTAGGGTTGAGGCCCTGAAGACGTTCTGTAATCGATGACAACGGCGGTCGCTCTTGAGAGCCTCGAGGCTCCTCTGATCGACAGTCACTGTCACATCGTCTTTCGAAACTTCGATGACGATCTGGAGGAGGTGGCCCAGCGCTGGCGTGATGCCGGTGTGGGTCGCCTCCTTCACGCATGTGTGGAGCCTTCGGAGATTCCGGCGATTCGCGCCCTCGCCGATCGCTTCCCGGAGTTGCGCTATTCCGTGGGGGTTCACCCCCTCGACCCTGAACACTGGGCGGCCGACACGCAAGAGGTGTTGCGGCAAGCCGCCAAGGCTGATTCGAGGGTCGTTGCCATCGGCGAACTGGGGCTCGATCTCTTTCGCACCAAGGATCTCGGCCCACAGTTGGCCATGCTCAGGCCCCAGCTCGATCTGGCCGTCGAACTGGACCTGCCGGTGATCATCCACTGCCGCGATGCGGCCGAGCCCATGCTCGAAGAACTGCGGGAACGGACCCTGCGCGGTGTCTGCCCGCGGGGTGTGATGCACTGCTGGAGTGGGACCCCCGAGGAAATGCAGGGCTTCCTGGAGCTGGGCCTCTACATCAGCTTCAGCGGCAACGTCACGTTTCCGAAGGCCACCGATACCCATGCCTGTGCCCAGTCGGTCCCGGCGGATCGCTACCTGGTGGAGACCGACTGTCCGTTCCTGGCGCCCGTGCCGCGGCGTGGCAAGCGCAACGAGCCGTCTTACGTGATGGCAGTGGCCCAGCGCCTCTCAGAGCTGCGCGGCGAGCCGCTGACGGTGGTCGCCCAGCAGAGCACCCGCAATGCCTGCACCCTGTTTGGGGCTGCTCTTCACAATGTATGATGATTCATTGGCCTGGTAGCGAGCCCTGATTTATCTGTGCTCGCTACAGCCTGAAAGCGCTCACCAGGGATCTGGTGGGTCTGCCCATACCAGTGGTGCTGTGTCTTTCCGGTGCGAGTTGTCGTTGCCTGCGGAGTTGAAGCGAGCTGAATAGTGACGGCGGTTGGCCAGTTGCTCCCTGCGGGGGGCAGCTGGCTGCGTCGTCTGCGCGCCTGTGCCTGGTTGGTGCATGCCGCAGCTTGCTTCCTTTGTCAGGCCGATTGCTTCCAGGTCCTTCGTCCCGTCTAACCCGTTCCTGCAGGTTCACCGCATGAGCAGCGCGATCCAGGTCGCCAAGACCGCCACTTACCTGCCCGATCTGGTGGAGGTGCAGCGCGCGAGCTTCAAATGGTTTCTGGAGAAGGGTCTGATCGAGGAGCTGGAGAGCTTCTCCCCGATCACCGATTACACCGGCAAGCTTGAGCTGCATTTCATCGGTAGCGAGTACCGCCTGAAGCGCCCTCGCCACGACGTGGAAGAGGCGAAGCGTCGTGATGCGACCTTCGCGTCTCAGATGTACGTGACCTGCCGTCTGGTCAACAAGGAGACCGGCGAGATCAAGGAGCAGGAAGTGTTCATCGGGGAACTGCCCCTGATGACCGAGCGCGGCACGTTCATCATCAACGGCGCTGAGCGCGTGATCGTGAACCAGATCGTGCGTTCACCCGGCGTCTATTTCAAAGACGAGCAGGACAAGAACGGCCGGAAGACCTTCAACGCCAGCCTGATCCCCAACCGCGGCGCCTGGCTCAAGTTCGAGACCGACAAGAACGATCTGCTGCACGTTCGCGTCGACAAGACCCGCAAGATCAACGCCCACGTGTTGATGCGGGCCATCGGCCTGTCGGACAACGACGTGCTCGACAAGCTGCGGCACCCCGAGTACTACCAGAAGTCGATCGAGGCCGCCAACGACGAAGGCATCGCCTCGGAAGACCAGGCCCTGCTGGAGCTCTACAAGAAGCTGCGTCCGGGTGAACCGCCCTCGGTGAGCGGTGGTCAGACCCTGCTGCACAGCCGCTTCTTCGATCCCAAGCGCTACGACCTGGGCCGCGTTGGTCGCTACAAGATCAACAAGAAGCTGCGTCTCACCATCCCTGACGCCACCCGCACCCTCACCCCTGAGGACGTGCTGAGCACGATCGATTACCTGATCAACCTCGAGCTCGATGTGGGCGGCGCCACCCTCGATGACATCGACCACCTCGGCAACCGCCGCGTTCGCTCCGTGGGCGAACTGCTGCAGAACCAGGTGCGCGTGGGCCTGAACCGCCTCGAGCGGATCATCAAGGAGCGCATGACCGTTGGTGAGACCGAGAGCCTCACCCCGGCCCAGCTGGTGAACCCCAAGCCCCTGGTGGCGGCGATCAAGGAGTTCTTCGGCTCCAGCCAGCTGAGCCAGTTCATGGATCAGACCAACCCCCTGGCTGAGCTCACCCACAAGCGCCGCATCAGCGCCCTGGGCCCAGGTGGTCTCACCCGTGAGCGCGCCGGCTTCGCCGTGCGCGACATCCACCCCTCCCACTACGGCCGCATCTGCCCGATCGAGACCCCGGAAGGTCCGAACGCCGGTCTGATCGGTTCGCTGGCGACCCACGCCCGCGTGAACGAGTACGGCTTCATCGAGAC
>JBMSIW010000038.1:0-15885 GCA_049418265.1 Vulcanococcus sp. | reverse complement strand
AGGGTGTAACGCTCGATCAAGGCCGCCGCGGGCTCACATCAAGACCAATGTATGGAACGGCCCTCTAAGCCACACCGGTGAGCTCGCGGTGCTCCACTTCCCACTGCACCATCGGCCCCCAGGCCTGCTGACGCACCCAGCAACGGCCGCCGCGGCAATGCAGCAGCTGGAAGGGGGGAAGATCGTCGGGCTGGTTGACCAGTTTGACGAAGCTGCCGGGTTGCAGGAGTTCCACCACGTTGTTGGCGTGGGCTCTGGGTGTGCGGGCCATCACGGTCCACTCGATTGGGGTCATCCTCTGGAGTGTTCCCCTGGAAACACTCGCAGCGCCGGTTTTTATTCGGTTTCCCTTGTGGTTCTGTGATCTTCCGAAGCCTCAGGGCCTTGGAACCTGCTGCGGCACGATGCAGAGATGCACAGCAGACGCTCCCGTTAAGCGATGGGCCGAAAGCGACGGTTGGATCTGCAGCTGGTTGAGCTGGGTCTGGTGACGTCCCGTCAGCAGGCTCAGCAGCTGATCCGGGCCGGCAAGGTGCGCAGTGGCGATCGGATCCTGGACAAGCCAGGGCTGGAGGTGTTGCCGGAGCTGGAGTTGCAGGTGGAGCAGCCCCAACGCTTCGTCTCCCGAGGGGGTGACAAGTTGCTGCAGGCCTTAGAGACGTTCCCGCTGGCGCTCGAGCAGCGGGTCTGCCTGGATGGCGGCATCTCCACCGGTGGTTTCAGCGATTGCCTGCTGCAACATGGCGCCGCCCGCGTCTATGGCGTTGATGTGGGCTATGGACAAACGGCCTGGAGCTTGCGCACGGATCCCCGTTTGGTCCTGAAGGAACGCACCAACCTGCGCCACCTTCAGCCGGAGGATCTCTACGGCGAGGCTGATGCTTGGCCAGATCTGGCGGTGGCGGATGTGTCGTTCATCCGTTTGGCCCTGGTGTTGCCCGCCCTGGGACGTCTGCTGCGCGCCGAGCGCCGGGAGGCCGTGCTGCTGGTCAAGCCCCAGTTCGAGGTCGGCAAAGAGAGGGTCGGCAAGGGCGGTGTCGTGCGCGACCCTCTGGCCCACGCCGATGCCATTGAAGGGGTGATGGCGGCGGCCCAGAGCGAGGGTTGGTGGACCTGCGGTGTGGTGGCCTCGCCGATTACAGGTCCCGCAGGCAATCACGAATACCTGCTCTGGCTGCGCTCTGGCGCCTGGAGCGCCGACGAGAAAGCCGCCGAACAGACGCCCGATGGGGCATCGATTCGACGGCTTGTGGAGCAGACGCTCGCGAGCTGAGACCCCCGCGAGCTGCGGCCAGCTGATCAGATCGCGCTGTCGTCCTTGTCGCCGGTACGGATCCGGATCACCGATTCGACCGGGCTGATGAAGATCTTGCCGTCGCCGATCTCGCCGGTGCGGGCTGCGTCCTGAATGGCCGTCACCACGGTGTCGACGCGGGCGTCATCCACCACGATCTCCAGCTTGAGTTTCTGCAGGAACTCCACGGTGAACTCGGAGCCGCGGTAGCGCTCGACCTGACCCTTCTGGCGGCCAAATCCGCGGACCTCGCTCACGGTCATGCCGACGATGCCCGCGTTGACCAGGGCCAGCTTGACGTCTTCGAGCTTGAAGGGGCGAATGATGGCCTCGATTTTTTTCATGACTCAGGAGCTCGAGTTGGGGGATTCTCTCAGGAAAAACCAGGGAGTGAAAGAGGCTGTCAGAGCCTTCGAAACTCATTAGGCCGCAGCGTTAGGGCCGAAGGTGTGCTCGTTGCTACCAGGGCGGCGATGCGTAGCATCCCAATTCCAGTCGTGCGCGTCGGATGACAGAGGCCACCTTGACTCCTCTTTATGGCGAACGCGCCATCGCGGAGGCGGAGCTGATCTGTTTCGACAACCCACGCCCCGGCCGGGCCTATGAGGTCTCGATCACCCTGCCGGAGTTCACCTGTAAGTGCCCCTTCTCGGGGTATCCCGACTTCGCCACCCTGCGGCTGACCTATCAGCCCGGGCCGCGCGTGATGGAGCTCAAGGCGATCAAGCTCTACGTCAACAGCTACCGGGACCGTTCGATCTCCCATGAGGAGGTGACCAACCGGATTCTTGATGACTTCGTTCAGGCCTGCGAGCCGGTCTGGATGCAGCTTGAGGCCGATTTCAATCCCCGTGGCAACGTGCACACGGTGATCCGCGCCACCCACGGCACCCGCCAGGCCTGCTGATCAGGGCTGTTGATCAGGCCTGTTGATCCGCTGAGCCCACCGCCGCCAGCAGCCCCGGCAATTCGAGAGCCAGGGCGGTGAGGTTGCGGTTGCAAAGCCCACCCACGTGCAGCTTTTGGGCGCTGGGTTCAGCAATGGCCCAGAGCTGCCGCGTGGCGATCAGGCTTAAGGCACCGCCCAGGAGGGCAATGCCAAAGCCTCCATAGACCAGCGGCACCCCTGGGTCCCGCTTCAGGAGGATCCCACTGGCGGGAATGACACCGGCCACCTTCAGGGGGATCCCTTCGATCTCGGTGGCCTCGGCCCCAGGGATCAAGCTGCCGAGCACTTCGGCGTCGGCGGAGTACACGGTGATCGGACCCTGCTCACTGGAGAGCGCGAGCAGAACGGGGTTGCTGCCATCGGGCCGGGTGGGCAGGACGATGCCCCAGACCTGTTCGCCCAACTGCGGAAAGCTCTGAAGTGGTAGCTCGAGGATTGGGCTTTTGCCCAGTTGCACCTGCACAGCAGCCAGGGACCAATCCGCCTGATAGAGGGTCATGCCCCTGTAGCGCAGCGGGTGATTCACGCTGATCTCATGGGTTTCGGCTTGGGCGGCGCTGCCGGGATCGAGCCTGAGCAGCGAGCGGAACTGTTCGGGGCGCCCTGCGGGATCCCGTTCCACCCCAAAGCGCTTCAGGGTCACGGTGACCTGACTCTCCCCTCGGCTGTTCAGCAGTTCCAGTTCATTGCCTGGGGCCAGGTAGCGCTCCAGGCGCTGGCCCCCCAGGGAACCCCAGGCGGCTCCCACCATCAGGACCACCAGGCCGGCATGCACCAGCAGCGGACCCACGCGGCCGCTGACTCCGCGGCGGGCCGAGAGCCGATCCGGATGGCGCTGTAGCTGCCAGCCCTTGGCTGCCAACAGCGCGTCCAGACGCTGCAGCCGGGCGCTGGGGTCATCGCAGACCACGGTTTCAGCCAGGGTCAGCTTGCTGAGCTGCCGCGGGGTCTGATAGTCGATCCAGCGCAGGGCCGCCTGGAGGGCGGGCCACTGGCGCCGCCAGCTGCAGAGGATCAGGGCCAGGCCCAGCCAGGCCAGCAGCGCCAGAAACCAGCTGCTCGAGTACACGTGATCCAGCTGCAGGGCCAGGATTTGCTCCCCGTTGAAGAGCCCCAGCCAGGGCTCTGCGTCGAAGACGCGGTGATAAAGCTCGGCGCTTTCCTTCTGCGGAACCAAGGTGCCGAGGCCGCTGCAGGCGGCAATCACAATCAGCAGGCCGATGGCCACCCGCAGGTCTGAGATCCAGGCGATCAGTCGCTTCATCAGCAGGTTCTAAGACTTCGGGTCAGGTCCAGCGGGCCAGGAGGGTCAGGCAGCCACTCAGCAGCAGCACGGCTCCACTGATGGGGGGGACCCATTGCCCCAGGGAGCGCAGGGCCAGCAGGCGAGGCGCCCAGGCCGCGGCAGTGCCGGCCAGGAGCAGCGGCATCACCTGTCCCGCGGCAAAGGCACTCAACAACAGCACCCCAGCCAGCGGATTACCTGCCTGGGCAATCCAGGCCAGCAAGACCGCCAGCACCGGAGTTGTGCAGGGAGACGCCGCCAATCCGAAGGCCAGTCCTGCGGCGAGGGGGGCGAGGGGCGCCGGCACCCGCTGGCGCCACTGTTCCGGGTCGGGTCCTGCGGGCAGTTGCAGGGGCAGCAAGCCCAGCAGGTTGAGCCCCATCACCACCGCCAGCAGGGCCACCAGCGTGGGCACGATTCCAGGCACCTGGCCGTAGATGCGGCCGAGAGCGCCACTGCCGAGGCCCAGCAAAACCAGGGAACTGACGATCCCGCCGCAGAAGCTCACACTGCGGATCCAGGGTGCCTGTGCGGAGCGATCGAAGCCGGCCAAATAGGCCAGGGTGACCGGCAGTAACGAGAGGGAGCAGGGGCCCAGGCTGGTCAGTAAACCGCCAGCGAAGACCAATCCCACCGTCAGTGGCCCGGGGTGGGCGAGGGAACTGCTCAGCAGCTGCTCACCGCTTCGGGCCCAATCCGCCAGGGCCGCAGCCAGCATGAAGGCATCAGCAGTGCAGGCCGTTCAGCCTATCGGCATGGTCTCCTGTCTTGCCTGCAAACGACGGTTCCGGCGTGGCTTTCCGGGTTCCAGGCCCGCACCCTCGAGGGAGCAGCGCAGCAGCAGGCCGGCGGTCAGGAGGCTGGAGAGCAAGGAGTTGCCGCCGTAGCTGATCATGGGCAGCGGCAGACCTGTGGTGGGCATCGCTCCACTGGCCACGGCGATGTTCAAGATCGACTGACCCACCAGCAAGGTGGTGCAGCCAATCGCGACCAGCCGTTGTTGGTTGCTGCGGCAGCTCAAGGCCACCCGCAGACCCACGAAGCCGAACAGCAAGAGGAAGACCAGCAGCAGGAGGGATCCGACATAGCCGAATTCCTCAGCGAAGACCGCAAAGATGAAGTCCGTGCTCTGGATCGGCAGGTATTGCAGCTTCTGGGTGGAGAGGCCAAAGCCCTCACCCCAGAGGCCGCCGGAGCCAATGGCCAGCAGGCTCTGCACCAGCTGGTAGCCATCTCCTTGGGCATCCTTCCAGGGGTCCAGGAAGGAGGTCACGCGGATGCGCTGGTACTCGTTGATCGAGATGCTGCCAATGGCCACCGCCAGACCGGCGCCGGCCGTGCCGAGCATGGCCCAAAGCGGCAGGCCTGAGGCCAGGGCCATCAGCCAGAGCAGGATGCCGCAGAGGGAGGCCGTACTCAGGTTGGGCTGTTTCAGGATCAGCCCGAGCGTCACGGCGAACACCCCCAGCCAGATCACCTTCTGATCGCTGGAGATGCGTCCCCAGTGGGAAAACAGAGCCGCTCCCTGCAGCACCAGGAAGGGCTTGATCAATTCGGTGGGTTGAATCTGGATGGGACCAATCACCAGCCAGCGGCTTGCACCGTTCACCGTGCTGCCGATGACCAGGGTGAGGGCCACCAGCACGGTTCCCACCAACAGCGCCGGACCCGCCAGTCGCAACCAGCGCCGCAGGTTGATGCTCACCCCGGCGTAGAGCAGCCCCCAGCTCGCCAGCATCCAGATCGCCTGACGCTTCAGGTAGTAGGTGGCATCGCCCATCTCCCGGGCCGCCACCCACCAGCTGGCCGATCCCAGGATCGCCAGACCAATCAGCGACCAGAGGGCGATCATCCCCAGCAAAAGACGGGCTTCTGCCGGCCACTGCTCAAACGGAACGGGCAACCAGGGACGCTTGCTGGTGGTGGTGCCTGTGTTGCTGTCTTGTCGGCCGCGGGGACGCAAGGAGAGGTCCTGAAGAGGCTCCGACTATCCCTTATTTCTGGGCGTCTTGCCAACAAAAAAGCCCGGCATTTGCCGGGCTTTTGGAGTTCTTGTTCAGCTCTGAAGATCAGTTGCCGACGTTGACCTGACGGCGACCGGTAACCAGTTCAACCTTCAGGATTTTGCCGCCCTGCTTCATGATCCGCTGCTGTTCAGCAAACCAGCTCTCGAAGGGCACCCACTTGGTGAAGAAGGTGTTCTGCAGCTCGCGCTGAGAACGGGTCTTCTCCGGGCAGGGGATGCAGGCCGTGACTTTGAAGAGGCGCATGGGGAAGATCCTTGAGGTGTGCCGAAGGCAGGGATCAGTTACCCAGGCCGGAGCTGATGTAGTCGAAGTAGACGCCCATTTCGCGGCCGGCATCGGGGCCCACCAGGGAGGCGGTCACTTCCTTCATGGCCTGGATCGACTGCACGGTGGCGCCGATGGGCACGCCCAGGGAGTTGTAGGTCTCCTTGAGACCGTTCAGCACGCGCTCGTCGAGGATCGAGGTGTCGCCAGCCAGCATGGCGTAGGTGGCGTAGCGCAGGTAGTAGTCGAGGTCGCGGATGCAGGCTGCATAGCGACGGCAGGTGTACATGTTGCCGCCGGGACGGGTGATGTCCGAGTACAGCAGCGACTTGGCCACGGCTTCCTTGATGATCGCGGAAGCGTTGGCGCTGATGGTGGCAGCGGCGCGAACGCGCAGCTCACCGGAAGCGAAGTACTGCTCCAGGCGACCCATGGAGGAGGTGTCCAGGTAGAGACCCTGAACGTCGGCCTGGTTGATGACGTTGGTGATTGCGTCTTGCATGGAACCTGTTCGAAGAGGCGGTGATCAGAGAGGAAGCAACCTCAGGAGAGGGCGCCGACGACGTAGTCGAAGTAGAAGCCAGCCTCTTCGGCATCGGCACCGGTGAGCAGGCCCATGGCAGCGTTCTTCATTTCGCGCACGGCCTCAGCCATGGCCTCCAGAGGAGTGCCCAGGGAGCGATACATCTCCTTGGCGCCGATGATGCCGATCTCTTCGATCGGGGTCACATCGCCGGCGATGATCCCGTAGGTCACCAGGCGCAGGTAGTAATCCATGTCGCGCAGGCAGGAAGCGGTCATCTCCTCGCCATAGGCGTTGCCGCCGGGGGAGATCACGTCAGGACGCTTCTGGAAGAGGGCGCCGCCTGCGGTCTTGACGATGCGCTCACGGCTTTCGCTCAGGACCTGGGCTACGCGAAGACGGCGCTGACCGCCGCTCACGAAAGCCTTGATCTGGTCGAGTTCGCCAGGGCTGAGGTAGCGGGCTTCGGCGTCCGCGTTGATGATCGAGTTGGAGACGATGCTCATGCAGTTCTGCCTCGAAACAAGCGGTCGCCTGAACGGTGACCGATATCCGGTGGGTAAGGGGAGGGTCTCAGGTCGCCGCTGCGCAGTGACCTGCGCGGAGCTTGCTGAAGGTCGCGACAGCGGTGCTGTTCGCCGAGTCATTCTGTGCCAGCGCCCCGCGGCTCCCTGGTTCCCGGTAACAGTTCTTCACGGCGACTCAATCTGCTGAAAAGCCTTGCTGGAACAGGCTTTAGCTCGCGCAAAGAATAAGGTGGATCTGTCTTGGTTGTTAACAATCAGGCGCCGCTCTCTGGCGGCTTGATTGTTTCTGCCGTCGGTTTATTTGCTGTTTTGTTAACAAGATCTCGCGCCATGAAAAAACCCTGGCTTTGGAGGGCCAGGGTTCGGTTTCATCGGCGGGCCTTTGGATCAGGCTGCCGCCCGTTGCCTTGAGGCCCTACTTCCCAATTGGGTTGAGCGCCGCATTGCCGCCGTAGAGGGAGGCTGTGCGGTTGACGGTGCTCAGGGGGATGCCATCGCTGGTGCCCATGCCTTTGAGGTAGGGAACCGTGTCGCGACCGAAGTTGTTGGCGTAGTCCTCGCTGTTCAGGACGCCCTCAACGGCTGTGCGCATCCCCTGCTCGCAGCGGATGGCCAGGAAACGGCTCGTTTCCTCGGGTTGAGCGGCGCGACCGAGGAGGGCGAGATGGGCTGCCGCCGCTGCCTTGAACGGAGCCATCCGGTTCAGGCGCCGCAGGAACAGATCGCTGCCTGCTACGCGGGCCACAAATTCAGCCACGCAGAGGCGACCGTTGCGCAGTTGCGACTCCGCATCGCCCAGTTGCTCGGCCGCCAGGGGCTGACGACCCAGCAGCTGGCGATAGACCGCCTCGATGGCCTCGCTGGCTTCCGCGCTGCTCGGATTCATCGAGAGCTTCACCGCGCTGCCAAGGCTCTTGCGTTTGCCAAAACCTTGCAGGGAGGAGGCACGCAGCGCCTTCGCCATGGCGGCGCCGGGCTGCTCGGCATTGACCGTGGCCCCACCGCTGGAAACCGCGGCGCTCCAGCCACCTCCGATCAGGGTGCGCAGCGGTGCGGGGGCGGTTGCCGGTGCGCTGAAGCTGGTGGCTCCCGTGGCGCTCCAGGTGGGAGCGGCGCCACCACCGGGCTGCCAACGGGGTGCACTCCAGCGGCGATCGGGAGCTGGACGGGTCTGGATCGAGCCAGGGCCGCTGGTACGGCTGGGGGCAGGGGCCAGGGTTTCACCACCGGTCAAGGTGGCGCTCCAGCTGCCGCGAACGACGTTCGTGCGTCCAGGCAGATTGCGCTGGGTCAGGGAGCCGGTGCCGCGGAAGTCCGATGGAGGAGTGACTTCAGGGCGGATCTTGGGAGTGATGTCCGCGTAGGCCGCCGCGTTAAAGGCTCGCTTGAGGGAAGGAACCCGCCGCGTATTCAGATCGTTCGGGGTGATGAAGCGCTCGTAAGGAACGGTGTCTTCTCCGAAACTCTCGCTGTACTCAGGGCTGTTGATCATGGCGTCGACAACGCCATAGAAACCCTTGCGCGCAGCCACATCGAAGTAGCTGTCGATTTCCCAACGGCCGAAGGTGGGGCGTCCCAGGAGGCGGCGGTGCATCACCTCGATGGCCTTACAGATGTAGAGGCCACTCCAGTAGCGGCGGCGGAAGGCGTCGCTCCGAGCCACCTGGCGGATGAATTCCCGCAGGCTCAGGTCGCCGTTCTCGAGCTTGATTTCTTCAACCTTGTTGTGCTCTCCCGCATAGCCGGTGTTGCCCAGGATCTGCACGTAGACAGCCCGGATCACCGCCTGGGTGCTGGCCTCGGTGTTGCGAATGCTGGGTTGGCCGCCGCGGCGTGGCACGGAATTGCCGCCGGTGGCGATCTGCGAGAGACGCACCACCTTGGGGCCCGCCTTGCGCGGAGTTGAAGCCCGGAACTGAGGGCTGTTCATCTGGCCGGGCTGGCGCATGCCGTTGCCCACCAGGATCCGGCGGGTGTCGTAGCTCAGCGGGGCCGGACGGGTCGCGACGTTGGCGGTACCCGAGGGGAAGATGGCGCCGTAGTTCAGGCCCAAGGGGTCGTTGCCACCGCCATACGGGTGCTGGTCGGCGTAGGGCTGCCGGTAGCTCGCGTAGAGGGTGACGTATTGCGGTGCACCTTCAAACGGTGCGCTGAAGCGGAAGAGCTTGCGGTTCGAACCCCAGCCTGCGCTCTCCTGCGCTTCTTCGCCGATGTCACGCAGATAGGGAACGGTCTCCTCGCCAAACACCTGGGCGTATTCCATGGTGTTGATCAGCGCGTCGACCAGGCCGTTCAGACCTTGCGCCGAGACGATGTCGAAGTAGCGGGTGAACTCCTCGCGGGAGCTGATGCCCCGGCCGAGGAAGTGGCGGAATGCCAGTTCCACAGCACGGCTGTTGGAGAAGCGGCCGTAGAACTGCTGGCGGTACTCCTTGCTGCGGCCCAGGGCGCGAATGAATTCGCGCATGGAGATGTCGCCCTGGCGCACCTGGGTGGCCTCGACGGGGCAGGGCACCTGGCTGTAGGCCTTGGCAATGTCGCGCTCGAAGACCTGGCGATAGGCCGCACGCACGACCTCGGCTTTCTGAGCCCCGCTCATGCCGGGCTTCATGTTGTAGCGAAGCGCTTTGCCTTGGGCTGCCAGGGCGTAGATCGCCGGCAGTTGAAGGCCCTGGTTCTCCGGGCTGCCGAGACGTTGCCGCGCAGAGGGAGTGGGGACCGCTAGCTCCTCGAGCAGCACGTTGAAGCTCTCGATCACCAGGCGGCGGGCGTCCGGCAGATCTTTCAGAAGCTCGGCTGCCCCAGCACGCATTTCCTGCAGGGCCACGTTGGTGGCCGCCAGGGAGCAGCCCTTCTCCAGGACGTCGCGCAGACCGCGGGTGTTGACGCGCAGGATGCTCGGATCGCCCGAGACCACGGCATAGCCCACGTAGCGCAGGAACCAGGCCAGGTCACGGATGGACTTCTTCATCCGATCCGTGCCGTAGATGGCCACGGAGATCGCGCTAAAGCCGGTGGGCAGTACGACGCGGACATCGGCGTCGCCACCGGCACCTTCCAACAGTCGGGTGAAGGCGTTGCCACGCTTCACAGCCCCACTGGCGCCAGCGAAGGTCGCGACGGAACGCTGGAACGCGGCTTGGTCCGCTGCCAGAGGCGTCTGGGAGCTCGCAGCCGCAGGGCTCAGCGGGGCATCCAGGTAGGACAGGGGGGTGCCACCGACAAAGATCCGGTTGGCGGCGCGGGCCACGATGGTCTCGGCATTGGCCGAGAGACGACGGGCGGCTTCGACCCGAAGCTGACCGCTCTGGAAGAAGGTCGTCAGGTTGCTGAGCTCTCCTCCATCGGGAAAGCGGTCCTGCTGTTCCGCCTGGCGGACGCTGGAGAGCGGCAGGGTGTCGTAGCGCTGAGGAGCAACCCTGCTGCTGCCGCTGCTGGCGGTCACAGTCATGGACGAGAGCGAACCTGGCCAAGGCACGTTACGGCTGGCCCTCTGGCCTCCAGGCGGCCCATGAACAAATGTTTGCAGCCCGTTGCGGGATGGTGCAGTTCCAGGGGTGCGGCCATGAAATGCTCGCCCGGTGTGGACGCCGTTCCCGATACGTCCAGAGCCCATGACCCAGGCCCCAGCAGATGCCGCCACCCCCGTGGTGAGCGACTTTTACGACCGCTTCCCCTACCCGGGTGATCCACTTCAGGACGGCCCCCCGCCCGGATACAACTGGCGTTGGTGCGTGGACGCGGCCTACGCCGCCTGCACCGGCGCCCTGCCCCCTCGGCGCCAGGACGGCCAGCCCCTGCGGATCCTGGATGCGGGCTGCGGCACGGGTGTCAGCACGGACTACCTGGCGCATCTGAATCCCGGTGCCGAGATCCTGGCGGTGGATATTTCGCCCGGAACCCTGGAGGTGGCCCGCGAGCGCTGCCGCCGATCCGGTGCCTTGGAGCAAGCGCAGCTGCGGATCGAGAACCGCAGCCTGCTCGAGCTTCAGGGAGAAGGCCCCTTTGACTACATCAATTCCGTTGGGGTGCTCCATCACCTGCGGGAGCCGGAAGCTGGTCTGCGCGCCCTGGCGGATCTGCTCAAGCCGGGGGCGCTGCTGCATCTCTTTCTGTATGCCGATGGGGGCCGCTGGGAAATCCACCGCACGCAACGGGCGCTGACGGCCATGGGGGTGGGCACCGGAGCGGAAGGGCTGAAGCTCGGCCGCCAGCTGTTTGCCGAGCTGCCGGAACACAACCGCCTGCGCCGGCACCACGAGCAGCGCTGGGCCCTCGATTGCGCGGCCGACGCCAACTTCGCGGACATGTACCTGCATCCGCAGGAGACCAGCTACAACCTCCAACGTCTGATGGCCTTTGTGGCCTCGGCCGATCTGAGCTTTGCGGGGTTCTCGAATCCGGAGATCTGGGACCCAGCACGCCTGCTCCAAGGTGAATTGCTGGAGCGGGCCCAGGCGCTGCCTCCGATGGCTCAGTGGCAGCTGGTGGAGGATCTCGACCCGGACATCAGTCATTTCGAGTTCTTCCTGAGCCGTGGCGCGGTGGTCAGGGAGCAGTGGGCGTCCGACGAGGATCTATTGGCTGCCCATGGATCCCGCAATCGCTGTCTGTGGGGTTGGCCCGGCCGAGCCCTGCTGGATTCCGACATGGCACCCCTTGATTTGAGCGAGGAGGGTGTGGCCCTGTTGCAGTCCCTGGAAGCTTCCGCCGAGGGAACCCCTTTGGCTGCGTTGCCCCTGGGTTGGCCAGCCGCCCAAATCGCAGCGGTGGCGCGCCAATTGCTCGCCCAACGGGTCCTGCTGCTCCAGCCCGCTCAGCGCCAGGGTGCGTGATAGATTCCGCGCGCCTTTTCAGAGCAAAGGCGCCTTTGTTGGCATCTCCTCCAACCCAGTCCGATGCGGATCGTCCCCTTGGGGACTCCACCGATCAGACGGAGGGCAACAGCCAGCACGAGTCGCCCGAAGCCCTGGAACCTCAATCGCCTGCAGGCACTGCTGATTCCCCATCCTCCCCGGATGGTTCTCTCAGCTCTGACTCCGACGATTTTGAGAGGCTTCAGCGTCGTCTGATCTTGTTCACCTTGATGGTTTCCGCCTTGGCGGTCCCCATCACGGCCCTGATCTATGACCTTCACACCGCCAGCAGCCTGCTGGTGGGTGGCCTGGCCGGTGCTCTCTACCTGCGGCTCCTCGCTCGCAGTGTCGGGAAAGTCGGAAACGGTGCCAAGAAGGTCGGCAAGTTGCAGCTTCTCGTCCCTGTTGTGCTTGTGATGGCGGCCATTCGGCTGCCCCAGTTGGAGATCCTCCCGGCTTTCCTGGGCTTTCTCCTCTACAAGCCGGCGGTGATTCTCCAGATGCTCACCGACCGCTGAGCGTCTCCCCTTCTCAACGCCGCTGATGCGGCACCGAACGTCGACCCGATGGGTTCTTTGCCACTCGTTCTCCCCTTTGCCGAACTGGAGGTGGGCCAACACCTCTATTGGCAACTTGGGAACCTCAAAATCCACGGTCAGGTGTTTTTGAGCTCCTGGGTTGTGATCGGGGCTCTGCTTGCCTTCGTGGTCATTGGGACCCGCAAGCTCGAGCGCGATCCCCGTGGTGTGCAGAACCTCCTGGAGTTCCTCTGGGATTACATCCGCGATCTCGCTCGTGAGCAGATCGGCGAGAAGGCCTACCGCGATTGGCTTCCCTTTGTTGGGACCCTCTTCCTGTTCATCTTTGTGAGCAACTGGGGCGGGGCTCTCATCCCCTGGAAGCTGATCCACCTCCCCAACGGTGAGCTGGGTGCTCCCACCGCCGACATCAACACGACGGTCGCCCTGGCCCTGCTGGTCTCACTGGCCTACTTCTACGCGGGTCTGAGCCGCAAAGGCTTCCGGTACTTCGAGTACTACGTGGAGCCGACGCCGATCATGCTCCCGTTCAAGATCATCGAGGACTTCACCAAGCCCCTCTCCCTCTCGTTCCGTCTGTTTGGAAACATCCTTGCTGACGAACTGGTTGTGGCGGTTTTGGCCTTCCTGGTCCCGGTGTTCGTGCCGCTGCCGGCCATGTTCCTTGGCCTCTTCACCAGCGCCATCCAGGCTTTGATCTTCGCCACCCTCGCCGGTAACTACATCGGTGAAGCGGTGCACGAAGAGCACCACTGATCCTCTGGATCACCCGCCAGGGCGGTGTCCGCCGCTCTGGCAAACTCCTTGCGCGCAGGTCCGGCACGATCCGGGCCCATCTCGAACTTCTTCAGATGTCCCAGGCGCAGGGATAACGTCCCGGTCCCAATCCGCGCTCTCCCAGCGCCCACCATCCTTCGTTCCACCATGGATTCCATCACCTCCGCAGCGTCCGTGATCGCCGCTGGTCTGGCTGTCGGCCTCGGCGCCATCGGCCCTGGTATCGGTCAGGGCACCGCAGCCGGCTCCGCTGTTGAAGGCATCGCTCGCCAGCCCGAGGCTGACGGCAAGATCCGCGGCACCCTGCTGCTGTCCCTGGCCTTCATGGAAGCTCTCACCATCTACGGCCTTGTGGTCGCACTGGTGCTGCTGTTCGCCAACCCCTTCGCTGGCTGATCGCGTTTGAGGTGAGTTGGGCTGGCGCTTCGGAGCCAGCCCATTTCCACTCTCCTCCAGTTGATCCGCGTCTGCCCTCACCCGCCCGCACCCCCGCCTCATGACCAGCTGGCTACTGCTAGGTGCAACGGAGGGAGGTCTCTTTGACCTCGATGCCACCCTGCCGCTGATGGCGGTTCAGGTGGTTCTCCTCACCTTCATCCTCAACTCCTTGTTCTTCCGTCCCGTTGGTCGGGTTGTGGAAGAGCGGGAGGGTTACGTCACTACCAGCCGTGCTGAGGCCAAGCAGAAGCTTGCCCAGGTTGAGCGTTTGGAGGCGGACCTTCGTGATCAGCTCAAAGACGCCCGTGTGTCTGCTCAGAAGCTGATCCAGGAAGCCGAACAGGATTCCGACAAGCTCTACCGCGAAGCCCTGGCCGCAGCGACAGCTGATGCCAATGCTTCCCGTGAGCAAGCACGCCGCGAGATTGACACCCAGCGCGAGTCGGCTCTGAGCCAGCTCAAGACCGACGCCGACAAGCTCGGCGACCTGATCGTTGACCGTCTGCTCGCCGCCAAATGATCCCCAGTCTTTTCGCCCATCACGGCGGTTTTGGTCTGAACCTCGATCTGTTCGAGACCAACATCATCAACCTGGCGATCGTCATCTTCGCTCTCTACAAGTTTCTCCCCAACTTCCTGGGGGGAATCCTTGAGCGTCGTCGCGCCAGCATTCTTGCCGACCTCAAAGACGCCGAGGAGCGTCTGAGTGCGGCCACTACTGCTTTGGCTCAGGCCCAGCAGGATTTGGCGGCTGCCCAGCAGAAGGCTGAGCAGATTCGTGCTGACGGAAAAGCTCGCGCTGAAGCCATTCGCCTCGACAGCGAGAAGCGCACCATCGAGGAGATGGCTCGCCTCAAGCAGGGCGCCGCGGCTGATCTGAACGCTGAGGCGGCTCGGGTTAGCAACATGCTTCGCCGAGAGGCTGCTCGCCTGGCCATTGAAAAGGCTTTGGCCAGCCTCCCCGGCAAGCTCACGGAGGATGCGCAGGCTCAGTTGGTGAACCAGTCCATCCAATCGTTGGGGAAAGCCTGATGCCGCTGCTCAACACCATCACGACTCCCTACGCCGAAGCTTTCCTTCAGGTGGCCGATAGCCGCAAGGAAACTGACGAGGTGGTCGAACAGGCCAAGTCGGTCTTGGCTCTGTGGAACAACTCCCCAGAGCTTCGTTCTGCCATGGCTTCCCCCGTCCTTGAGGTGGACGCGAAGAAGGCCGTGATTGAGAAGCTCTTTTCAGAGCAGCTCAAACCCTCCTTCCTCAATCTGCTGAAGCTGCTGGCGGACCGCCAGCGCATCGGCATGCTCGACGCCGTGCTGGATCGCACCCTCGAGCTCTATCGCGATCAGCGCAACATCGCCCTCGCGACCGTCACCTCCGCCTCCGCTCTCAATGAAGAGCAGCAGGCCGAGCTCAGCAAGAAGGTTCAGGCCGTGGCCGGTACCGAGAAGCTGGAGATCAACCTGAATGTGGATCCATCCCTGATCGGCGGCTTCGTCGTGAAGGTTGGTTCCAAGGTGATCGACGCCAGCCTCGCGGGTCAGGTGCGTCGCCTCGGACTGGCGCTGGCCAAGGTGAGCTAGCCCCGCACCCGAACCCCTCTCTCACCCCCGCCCTCAACACCACCGCCTCCCATGGTTTCCATCCGCCCCGACGAGATCAGCGCGATCCTCAAGCAGCAGATCGCTGATTACGACAAGTCGGTTTCCGTCAGCAACGTCGGCACCGTGCTGCAGATCGGCGACGGCATCGCCCGCATTTATGGCCTCGAGCAGGTCATGGCCGGTGAGCTGGTGCAGTTCGAAGACGGCACCGAGGGCATCGCCCTGAACCTCGAAGACGACAACGTCGGCGCGGTGCTGATGGGCGAGGGCCGGGGCATCCAGGAAGGCAGCACCGTCAAGGCCACCGGCAAGATCGCCTCGGTGCCCGTGGGCGACGCGATGCTCGGCCGTGTGGTGAACCCCCTGGGTCAGCCCATCGACGGCAAAGGTGACATCGCCACCACCGAGACCCGTCTGATCGAGTCGATGGCGCCTGGCATCATCCAGCGCAAGTCGGTGCATGAGCCCATGCAGACCGGCATCACCGCGATCGACGCCATGATCCCCATCGGCCGCGGCCAGCGCGAGCTGATCATTGGCGACCGTCAGACCGGTAAGACCGCCATCGCGATCGACACGATCATCAACCAAAAGGGCGAGGACGTCGTTTGCGTCTACGTCGCCGTCGGCCAGAAGGCTGCTTCTGTGGCCAACGTGGTTGAAGTGCTCCGCGAAAAGGGAGCCCTCGACTACACCATCGTGGTCGCCGCTAACGCGTCTGAGTCGGCTGCACTGCAGTACCTGGCTCCCTACACCGGCGCCGCCATCGCTGAGTCCTTCATGTACAAGGGCAAGGCCACCCTCG
>JBMSIW010000037.1:0-16597 GCA_049418265.1 Vulcanococcus sp. | reverse complement strand
ATCGCCAAGAGCGCCCAGCTGCCCATCTCCCTCGAAACGCCGATCGGTAAAGAAGAGGACTCCCGCCTGGGTGACTTCATCGAAGCCGATATCGAGAACCCTGAGCAGGACGTGGCCAAGAACCTGCTCCGTGAGGATCTTGAGGGTGTACTGGCCACCCTGAGCCCCCGCGAGCGCGATGTGTTGCGGCTGCGTTATGGCCTCGACGACGGTCGCATGAAGACCCTCGAAGAGATCGGTCAGATCTTTGATGTGACCCGTGAGCGGATCCGTCAGATCGAAGCCAAGGCTCTGCGGAAGCTCCGTCACCCCAACCGCAATGGGGTCCTCAAGGAGTACATCAAGTAACCAACGGCGACACGGGTTCGTCTTTCAACGCTCTCGGCGTAACGTTCAACGGCCGGCGGGTTCTCCCGCCGGCTTTGTCTTGGGAAGTCCATGGCTTTGCGGGTCTCGATTGTTCTGCCGACCTACAACGAACGGGGCAACATCGAGCCACTGCTGGCGCAGCTTCTGCCGCTGCGGGCCCAGTGGGACCTGGAAATCCTGGTGGTGGATGACGACTCGGCCGATGGCACCGCTGAATTGGTGCGGCAGATCGCCCACCGCGAACCCTGCGTGCGTCTGATCCGCCGGGTGGGCCGCTCCGGTTTGGCCAGTGCCATCAAGGAGGGTCTGCTGGATGCCACCGGTGATGTGGCGCTGGTGATGGACAGCGATGGACAGCACGAACCCGCCTCAGTCCAGCGGGCGATCGAGAGCTTGAGCGGCGCTGGCCCTGACCTGGTGATTGGCAGCCGCTTCCATCCGGAGGCGGCGATCTTGGGTTTGAGCGGCCGCCGGGAGAGGGGATCCACCTGGGCGAATGCCAGCGCGCGCTTCAGCCTGCCCTCTTGCTACGGCCACCTCACCGACTACATGAGCGGTTTCTTTGCGCTGCGGCTGGAGCCGCTGCTGCCGATGATCCGCGCCGTGGATGTCAACGGATTCAAGTTCCTCTATGAGCTCCTGGCGGTGAGTCGCGGACGCCTGGAGACCGCCGAGGTGCCGTTGACCTTCCAAGCGCGCACCTATGGCAGCTCCAAGCTGGATCTGGCCATCTTCTGGGATTTCCTGATCTCGATCCTGCACAGCCTGAGCTTTCGCCTGCTCCCGAGGCGGGCCATCAGTTTTGGCCTGGTGGGACTCAGTGGTGTGGCCGTGCAGCTTCTGGTCACCCAGCTGCTGACGAGCCTGGGCGGTCTGGGTTTCAAGCAGGCCTTGCCTGCTGCCGTGATCGCTGCGGCGAGCTCGAACTACTTGATTAACAACGCCTTGACCTTTCGCTTCGCCCGCCTCAAAGGCGTGCTGTTGCTTCGCGGTCTGCTGAAGTTTTTGCTGGTGGCCTCCCTGCCGGTGATGGCCAACGTGGGATTGGCCTCGGCCTACTACAGCTTGGTGGCCCCCAATGCTGTGGGGGCTCAATTGGCGGGGATTGTGGTGGTCTTCGTCTGGAATTACGCCGCCAGTAGTCGTTTTGTTTGGAACACCCCCAACTGATGCCATGACCGCTCTGAACCGTTGGCTGGATCAGGATCTCCGCCGCGCTGCTCTGACCGCAGCGGCAGCCTTGCTGGCCCTGTGCGGCTTGGCGTTTTTCCTTGAGCTCGGGGGGCTGGGCTTGATGGACAAAACGGAGGGCCTCTTTGTGGAGGTGCCTCACCAGATGTTGCTGCGCGGCGATTGGGTGACGCCCCGCTGGAACGGCACCACGTTTTTTGATTACCCGGTCTGGGGCTACTGGATGGTGGCCCTCAGTTTTCGGTTGTTTGGCATCAGCGAATGGGCCGCACGGTTGCCTGCGGCGGCGGCCGCCAGCGTTGCGGTCCTGGCTGTCTTTGGTTTGGTGCTGGCGTTGGCACCGGCGGCAGAGCGGCCCAGTCGGCGCGTTGGGCGCGCCAGCCTCTGCGCTGTGATCCTGGCGCTCTCTCCAGGCTGGATTGGCTGGTCCCGCTCCTCGGTGACCGACATGTTTCTGGCCAGTGCCATGACGCTGGCCCTGCTGGGCTTCGCCCTGGCCTACTGGCGCCGGGATGACAGGCGGCTGCGGCGCCTGGGCCATGGCGCCTTGGCTGGCTTCTGTGGCGTGGCCGTTCTGGCGAAAGGCCCGGTGGGGCTGCTGTTGCCAGGGCTCGTGATCATTGCCTTTTTGGCTCTGCGCCGACGCCTCTGGGATGAGGTTCGTCAAACCCCCTGGCTGCCGCTGTTGGCTCTCTTTTTGGGGATCACCCTGCCTTGGTACGTGCTGGCGACGCAGGCCAATGGTTTCGGCTTCATCGCTCACTTCATCGGTTTCAGCAACCTGGAGCGCTTTACCTCGGTTCTCTATGCGCACCCTGGACCGCCCTGGTTCTATCTGCCATGGGTGCTGCTGTTGCTGCTCCCCTGGTCGCTGTACCTGCCAGCCGCGATGGTTCGGTTGCGGTTCTGGAGCCTGAGGCAGTGGCGTGAGGCCCCTGAGACAGAGGCCCTTGCCCTGTTCGCGCTGCTCTGGCTGGTGCTGATCGTGGCCTTCTTCTCCTCCGCGGCCACCAAGTTGCCGGGCTACATCCTTCCGTCCCTGCCTGGAGCAGCCTTGTTGGTGGGGCTCCTGTTTGCACCGCTGAGTGCCGCTGAGTCCAGGCTTCTCGAAAGCGAAGTCCCATGGCGGCGTTTGACGGGTTGGCTGAACGCGGCCCTGCTGGCTCTGATGGCCATCGCTGCTGTGTTGGCCCCGCGCTGGATTGAGACCGACCCCGCCTATCCAGGATTTGCTGCTGCCCTGGCCAGTTCCGCGCTGCCTTGGCTGTTGGCGCTGCCGCTGTTGGCGGCAGCGATCGCCTTGGTGCTCCTGCTGCGTCGCGGCGCCCTGCCCTGGCTGTGGGCCCCGAACGCCCTGGGTTTTGCGGCCGTCATTGCTCTGGTGGTGCCTGGGCTGGTCCCCTTGATGGATCGTGAACGACTCCTGCCCATTCGGGTCTTGGCCCGTCAGGCAGCCCGCGCGGCCCAACCGGGTGAGCCGTTGCTGGTGGCCGGCTACAAGCGCTACAGCGTGGTCTTCTACAGCGGTAGGCCTGTGCTCTTTGTGCACGACCCCCGCTCGGCGCTGGAGGCGCTGGACGGCGATGGTTCCCCCACCGTTCTGGTGCTGGGTTCCGATGCCGAGCTGTTGGACTTTGGCGTCAGGCCGGGCGATGCTGAACTGCTTGGCCGCTCGGATGCTCATCGGTTGATTCGCCTCCCGCGGATCACCCTGGAGCAGCTGCAGGCGCGACCCTGAACGTCATGGCTCCATTGTTTCGAGATTGGCTGCGCGCCCTGGGACCTGTTCGCACGGCGCTCTGTGCTCTGGTCCTTGTGTTGCTGGCGCTGCTGGGTCCCTGGCTGGCTGATCAGGGAGAGGGATCCTTCGACAGTGCGGCGCTCGATGCTCTGCATGAGCGGATTCCGCCCGCCTTCGGGCAGGTGCTTCTTGGGGTCTATCAGGTCAGTGGTGTTCACGTCACAGCGGTCCTGGTGCTCGCTGTGCTCTGCTTCCTCGCTCTGAAGCGCTACTGGCCGGAATTGATCTGTTTGGTGGCCGGCACGGGCGGGATCTTGGTCCTCGTCGATCGTCTGCTCAAGCCCTGGTTCGATCGAGCGCGCCCTGGTCAGAGCCTGCTGGAGCTCAGCGGCCGCAGTTTTCCCAGTGGGCATGCGGCGGGTTCGGTGGTGTTCTATTTCCTCAGTTGCACCCTGCTGGCAGCCCACTACCCCAGGCTGCGCAAACCCTTGTTCGCGCTTGCCAGCGCTTGGGTGGCCCTGGTGTGGTTGAGCACGCTCTACTGCAGGGCCCACTGGCCCACGGATCTCTTGGCTGGTGCGGCCATCGGTTATGTGTGGCTCAGCTTCTGTCTGGCCGGTTTCACCGTCTGGGAGCGGCAGCAGCGGTCCTCGTCTCCTTCTTGAGCGCCCTTCCCCATGGCTGATTCCACCGTGACGCTGGCTTCGCTGCGGGGTCTGCGCACAGCACCGGCCCTCGGAGAGCTCGAGCTCAAGCAGCTGCAGCAGGAGCTCCGCTCGGCGCTGGCCAGCTGTGAGTGGTTCACCGTGGGCGTGATGGCCAGCTCCGCTGAGGCTGCGGTTGCGGCGCTGCGCTCCCTCGAGCAGGGCCTGGGCTGGGAGCCCCTGGTGCTCGACCCCTCTGGCGAAGAACTCTCGAGCATCGAGGGCCCGGTGTTCCTAAAGGGCAATCAGAACAACGGACGCTTTTTGGTCCGCCGCGAGAGCGGGCTGGGTGAAGGCATCCTGGTGACGGGGCACAACCCGGTGGATCCGTCGGTCGAGGACACCTGGGGTCCCCTTCCCCTTCAGGTCTTCGCCTGACGGCAACAGCGCTTCAGCTGACGACACCAGATCAAGAGTTTCGGCGTGAGGGCCGGGAACGGCGCGACGAATCCCTAGGCTTGGCGGCTGTGATTCGGCGGCCTGCGCTGCCTCGATGCTTTCCGATGGCCGGTTCTCAACTGCGCATTGCCTCCCGCCGCAGCCAACTGGCCATGGTGCAGACCCACTGGGTGCGTGATGAGCTGGCCAAGGCCCATGAGGGCCTGGAGATCACGATTGAGGCGATGGCAACCCAGGGCGACAAGATCCTGGATGTGGCGCTGGCCAAGATCGGAGACAAGGGTCTCTTCACCAAGGAGCTGGAGGCTCAGATGCTGGTGGATCGCGCTGACATCGCGGTCCACAGCCTCAAGGATCTGCCCACCAACCTGCCCGAGGGGCTGATGCTCGGTTGCATCACCGAACGGGAAGATCCCGCCGATGCCCTGGTGGTGCACGAGAAGCACAAGGACAAGTCCCTGGCGACGCTTCCGGAGGGCGCCGTGGTGGGTACCAGCTCCCTGCGCCGTTTGGCCCAACTGCGCCACCACTTCCCGCACCTCACCTTCAAGGACGTGCGCGGCAATGTGATCACCCGCCTCGAGAAGCTGGATTCCGGCGAGTTCGACTGCCTGATCCTGGCGGCTGCGGGCCTGGGTCGTCTGGGCCTGGGCGATCGCATCCATGAGTTGATCGATCCCTCCATTTCCCTGCATGCCGTTGGCCAGGGTGCGCTTGGAATCGAATGCCGTGAGGGGGATGCTGCGGTGCTGGAGCAGATCAAGGTGCTGGAGCATCTCCCCACCGCCCGCCGCTGCCTGGCGGAGCGGGCCTTCCTCCGGGAACTGGAAGGGGGCTGCCAGGTGCCCATCGGCGTGAACACCCGCTTTGATGGAGAGACCTTGGTGCTCACCGGCATGGTGGCGAGCCTTGATGGCCAACGGTTGATCCGCGATGAAGTCAGCGGAGATCAGACCAACCCCGAGGCCCTCGGGATCGAGCTGGCCCACAAACTCAAGGAGCAAGGAGCAGGAGCCATCCTGGAGGAGATCTTTGCCACCGTTCGGCCCGAGGCCTGACGCCTCCGCAACCGAAGAGGTTCGGGCGCTCCCGTTTCAGTGGAGTCTGCTGGCCTGGGCCGCCCTGGTGGGCACCCTCACGGGCCTGGCCGTGGTGGCCTTTCACGAACTGCTCGGTCTGATCAATAACGGCCTCTTTGGTCCGGTGGTCTCCTGGGCGATGGCCCTGGTGGGCCAAGGCCAACCCGAGGTGATGCCGGTGCCGGTGGAGCCGTTGCCCGTCGATAGCGGCACGCCCCTGCGGGCACTCCTGCAAATCGGCTTGGGCGGCCTGGGCTTTTTGCCACCGCCGCCGCTGCCGCCCGACCCCACACCTCCCGCTGGCGGTGATCTCCCGCTTTGGCTGGCCTCCTGGCCCGTGGTGTTGATGCCGGCCCTTGGCGGCCTGGCCGTGGGGCTGCTGCGGCGATGGTCGAAGGACCTCGGTCCTGGCCTCCCCAGCCTGATGGCGATGGCTGATGGGGCTGTTCAGGCGGCGCCGAAGCTGCCGTTCCAGCGCTTGCTGGCCGCTTCCTTGAGCTTGGGCAGTGGCGCGTCATTGGGCCCGGAAGGCCCGAGCGTGGAGAGCGGTGGCAACATCGGGCTCTGGGTAGGCAGCCGTGGCGGTTTGCCACCGGAATCCCAGAAGGCGTTGGTGGCTGCGGGGGTTGCGGCGGGTCTGGCGGCGGGGTTTAAGGCCCCGATCGCGGGGGTCTTTTTTGCCTTTGAGGGCAGCTACAGCACGATCCCTGGGCGCCCCAGCATCCGGGCCGTCCTGGTGGCGGCAGTGGCCTCCGCCCTGGTCACCCAGCTGTGCCTGGGCAGCGACCCGATCTTCCGCCTGCCGGCCTATGAGGTGCGCTCTCCGTTGGAGTTGCCCCTCTACCTGGGCCTTGGGGTGCTGGCCAGCCTGGTCTCCCTGGCGCTGGTGCGCCTGCTCGCGGCCGGTCGCAGCGCTTCGGTTCAGTCTCTGCTTCAGCTCCTGCCGAGTTGGCTGCTGCCCTGCATCGGTGGTTTGTGCGTGGGCTTGATGGCCCTGGCTTTCCCTCAGGTGCTCGGCGTCGGTTACGACACGATCGAGGCCCTCCTGGGCAGCGGCGGGGGCATTGCCCTGCTCACCCTGTTGGGCTTGTTGCTGGTGAAGCTGCTGGCCACCGCCTTGAGCAGCGCGACGGGCTTTGTGGGCGGTGGATTTGCGCCTTCCCTCTTTGCGGGCGCGGTGCTCGGCAATCTCTATGGGCAGGTTCTGGGTGATGGCGGCTTGCAGCTGCCGATCGCTGAACCTCCGGCCTACGCCATGGTCGGCATGGCGGCCGTGCTTGCCGGCAGTGCCCGTGCGCCCCTGACAGCCCTGTTGCTGCTCTTTGAGCTCACCCGCGACATCCGCATCGTGCTGCCCCTCATGGCGGCCGCCGGTTTAAGCGCCGTGCTGGTCGAACGCTGGCAGGGGTTGGCTGACCCCGGACTGCTGGGCCCTGATGCCCTCGAGGATGAGCGCCGCCACAGCCTGGCCCAGATCTCCGTGGGCGAGGCCCTGGAACCCGAGGCTCCCCTGGTGCTGGATGCGGAGACCTCCGCCAGCGAGGCTCTCAAACAGCTGCTGGAGGCCCATGGTCACTGCCTGGTGGTGGAGCGCGACAACTGGGTCCTGGGCTTGGTGACGCTGTCGGATTTGCAGCGTGCCCTGTCCTCCGGGGGGCCTGAGGTGCCCTTGGAGGAGTGCCGCCGCTCCGACCTGCTCTGGCTACCCGCATCCGCCAACCTGTCTCAGCTGGAGGATCAGCTCCGCCCGAACGGCCTGCGGCAACTGCCGGTGTTTGCGCTCCAGGATCAGGCCCTACCCAAATTGCCCAGTGGGCTGAGTGCCGCTGAGCTGCCTCTGGCGGCTTTGCAGGGTCTGGCCAGCCGGGATGGCATGGCCAGGGCCTTGGCGCGGGCGCAGAGCAGGGCATAAAAAAACGGCCCCTTGTGGGGCCGTTGCGCTTGAGATTGCAGAGCGGATCTCAGTTGACCAGCTTGGGGTCGATGACCTCCATGTAGCGGGCCTCGCACTCCTTGATGATCTTCACGGCTTCGGCGGAATCGAAGAAGCCGTTCACGCGGCAGGTGCCGGGCTTCTTGAGGTCCTTGTAGTGCTCCCAGTAGTACTGGGTTTCCTTGAGCCAGTGATCGCCCAGTTGGGTGTAGCTGGTGATGTGGTCCATGCGCTTGTCGTCGGCCAGAACCGCGATCACCTTGTCATCGACTTCGCCGCCGTCGTCGAATTTCATGATGCCGATGATGCGCGCTTCCACCAGGGAGCCCGGCACCAGCGGTTCGGTCACGCCAACGATCTCGATGTCCAGCGGGTCACCGTCTTCATCCCAGGTGCGGGGGATGCAGCCGTAGGCGAAGGGGTAGGCCAGGGAGGAGTAGCCGACCCGATCGAGCTTCAGGTGACCGGTTTCGGTGATGAGCTCGTACTTGTTGATCGTGTTGCTGTTGAGCTCCACGATCGTGTTCAGGCGCAGCTCGGACTCATCGGCGAAGGCCGGCAGCACGTGCAACAGATTGAGCATCGTGCGGCTGGGGGCGTGGTCGATGTTCGCCATCAGGGCAGCGGGCGCAAGGGATGGGCGGCATCCTACGGATCTCCCTTAGGCGCTTTCTTCACGAACCCCTTTGCAACCGCTCCAGCTTTCCGTGGAGATAGGCAATGAAGGGCAGATGACTCAGGGGTTTTCCCGTGACTTGCTCCACAAGTTCTGCGGCATTGACGCTGCGGCCGAGGGGGTAGACGTGCTGAGCAAGCCAGCTCCCCAGACGGTCTTCCTGCTGGCGCTCAAGGACGGTTTCGATCGGGCCAAGTTCCGCTTCGATCGTCTCGCTGAGCTGGGCGCTGATCAGGTGTCCCAGGGCATAGGAGGGGAAATAGCCAAAGAGTCCTTCGCTCCAGTGCACATCCTGGAGACACCCCTCGGCGTCATGGCTGGGGGTGATGCCGAGCAGCTCCTTCATGCCGCGTCTCCAGGCTTCGGGCAGCTCAGAGACAGGCATGCCCTGCTCCAGCAGGGCGAGTTCCAGTTCGTAGCGCAGGAGAACGTGGAGCCCGTAGCTGACCTCATCCGCCTCAACCCGAGTCAGCCCCGCGCGGATGGGATTGAGATCCCGCCAGAACTGGTGGGCGCTGCCCCAGACATCTCGGCCAAGGGTGCTCGCAAAGCGGGGATACCAGCGCTTGGCTAAGGCGCTGCTGCGGCCCAGCCGGTTCTCGTAGAAGAGGCTCTGGCTTTCATGCACACCCATGGAAGTGGCTTCCCCCAGGGGCCAGGGGAACCAGTGATCTCCCGTTCGCGGCAGCCCTTGTTCATAGAGGCTGTGCCCCCACTCGTGGGCCGTGGCCAAGAAAGCCGAGAAGGGCTGAGCGGCAACGACGCGGGTCGTGATGCGGAAGTCGTTCGGCCCAAGGGTGCTGGAGAAGGGATGGGGGGAGCGGGCGCGGCTACAGCGCTCAGGGTTGTAGCCCCAGTCCTGGAGTAGGGCGTTGCAGAGCTCCTCTTGGGCCTGATCGCTGAGGTCCCAGTCCTCCTGGCTACCAGTTGGAAGCGATTGGGCTTGCTCGAGCAGCGGGGGCAGCGCTTCCCGCAGGGGCAGGAGCCATTGGCTGAGCAGGGCCTGGCTGATGTCGGGTTCAAACGGTTGGGCCAGGATTTCCCACGGGCTGCGGCGGCTGCCATCGCGATGGGCTTCCACGGCAGCCAGCTGTTGGGCCTGCTCCAGGCGCAGCGTGATCAGCCTTTGCAGGGCTGGGGCAAACAGCGCAAAGTCCTGCTTGGTTTTGGCTTCCTGCCAGAGGGCGTAGCCATGGGCTTGGGCCTGCGCCAATTGGGAGACCAGAGCTGGATCCAGGCGCGACTGACGATTCAGTTGTTGGCGCAGCAGCTGCAGATTGCGCACTTGGCCCGCCGGTGCGTCGTGGCTCAGCTCCTGTTCCGCTGCGCACAACAGGTCGCCGTAGGCCGCCGAGGTCTGTCTCTCATGCAGCTGCAGAGCCAACAGAGCGAGTTGTTCCCCTCGCCATCCCGCCGACGCGGCTGGCATCGCCGTGTTCTGGTCGTAGTAGAGCGTGCTTTGGATGCCCCCCAGGAGCTGGGTGGTGTGCAGGTGATCGCGAAGCTTGGCGTAGGCCTGTTCTGCGCTCACGACGTTGCTCTGATCTGGCCTGGACCCTAGGGCGTTTGATCTTGATCACAGCCTGTCGAGACTGAGGTCACGCCCTGATCAGCCGGAACTGACGATCCTGAAGAGACCACAGCTCATGGACATGACTGCTTCCTCTCGATGGATTCGCGATCACGCTTTTTCGGCATGCTCGGTGGTCTCACGCTTGACCAGCGGCGGTGGCCTGGCGGTCCTGGCCCTTGCTGCCATCGGTGCGGTCAGTACGGCTGCCTCAGCAATGGAGCAGCAACCCCAGCGTCAACTGCTGATGCCATCTCCAGGGGTGATGAAGCTGTTGTCTGATCACCGGCGCCAGCAGCTTGAACGTCTGGAGCAGCAACTGCCTCTGAAGCCAGGGGAGCAGCGTTTTGTGATCGGATCTCACCGGATGAACACGCTCAACCAGAGCTACCCGGGCATCGAGGTTCGCGTGGGACGAACGGTCAAAACGGATTGCAATGGGGTGCAGCTCTTTGGTCAGCTCCAGCCTGTTGAGGGGATCCAAGCTCCGAACGCACGCTTCTGGCGGCTGCAAGGCCCCCATGCCGGAGATATGGCCTCAACCCTGATGCTTTGCCCGCAGCAGACGAGGGTGGAGCGGCAGGTTTGGCTGGGCAGGTCCCCGGTGCTGATCCCTGGGACTGGTCAGGCAACGGTGGTGGATTTGCCGAGGGGATGGACGTTGCAATGGCGACCCCAAGGCGCCATGCCAGATCAGCCCTGGCTCAGCGCTCAACCACTGCAAGGCTCAGAGCCAGTGGAGGCGCATCGGAACTGAACCTTCCAGGCTCAATTTGACCGGGCAGTTCTCCCCCGCTTTCTCAAGGATCTTGCGCTGCTTCGCATCGAGGTGGGCCGGGAGTTCCACCCAAACCTCAAGTAGGGCGATTTTGCGGGGGGCCTCTGAGGTCATCTGCTTCTCCACCCGGGCAGTGCAGCCGCTGAGATCCCAGCCGTGGCGATCCGCCACGATCCCCATGATCGTGAGGATGCAGGTGCTCAAGGCCGTGGCGACCAGGTCTGTCGGGGAGAAGCGCTCCCCTTTGCCTTGGTTGTCGATGGGCGCATCGCTCTCCAGTTGAGAGCCGGATGGCCCATGGCTCGACTGACAGCGCAAGTGGCCGAGGTAACTGCTGCTGATGACGGTCATCGCCGCTGGGGAGTTCTCTCCACGTTGGCAGCTGCCGTCAAGCTCGCTTGAGTGAGGGCACTTCTCTGGTGCTCCATGCCTGATGCGGGTTTGCTCCCGATGGCCCTGGCCACCATTGCCGATCCACGCCAGGGCTCGCCGATGTTGGGTCTTGCCAAGGCGATTCAGCTCTCGGTGGCCCCGGTCTTCCTGCTCACCGCGATTGCCGGTTTGCTCGGGGTGATCAGTAACCGCCTGGCGCGGGTCATTGATCGGGCGCAGGCGCTCCGCAGCGCCAGCGATGACGGCATCGATCTGGCGTTGCTCAAGCGGCGGATGACCCTGCTCACGCGTTCGGTGGAAGCGGTGACAATCACCGGGGTCCTGGTCTCGGCGGTCGTTGCCGTGACCTTCATCAGCGCCATCGCGGTGCTGGATTTGGCGGCCATCGTGGTGCCGCTGTTTGTGGCCGCCATGCTGGCCCTGATGGCTGGTCTGCTCACCTTGTTGTTTGATGCGCGCCTTTCAGCGCGGCTGATCCGCCGCCGCTTCTAGGCGGCAGGCGCAGAGTTCATCGAGATTCGGGCGGCCGGTCAGCGCGAGGCGCCAACGGGCCCAGAGCCCATAGGCCGCATCGGCGAGGGGGCCCAGGAGCGGCCATCGCGTCGGGGCATAGATCCAACCCAGACCAATCAGGCGGTACGCCTCGCGAAAGACCGCCACATCCCGCAGCACGGTCCCGTCTGCCTGAACGGCATGGATTCGCCCCATGGCCTCGCGGTAGGTGATGCCCTGGTGCTCTGCGCTGCGGTAATCGGTGGCATTGATGTCCACGAAGGCGAGCCGTTGGCGCTGGTCGCGGCGCTTCAGGAAGGTCACCTCTCTGAGGCACAACGGACAACCGCCGTCGTAGAGGAGGGTGAGTTCGCTCGTCATGGCTGCCGCTGGTGGCACCTCAGCTGCCACCACCCTGACAGGGCAGGATTCCTGAAGAGCCTTTTGGCAGCGATGAAGCAACTGCTGACCCGCCTCACGGTCACCACCGATGGAGAGGGCTTCACGGATCTCACCGCACACCTGCAGCAGCAGATCAACAGCAGCGGTCTTCAGTGCGGTCTGCTGCAGTTGGTCTGCCTCCACACCAGCTGCTCATTGACGGTCAATGAGAACGCCGATCCGCGGGTGCTGCGGGACCTCACCACCTATCTGCGGGCCATCGTTCCCCAAGAGGGTGTTCAACCGATCAGTGGATTAGGGGCGCTGCGGCCCTACTGCCATGACGATGAAGGCCCCGATGACATGCCGGCCCACATCCGCACGGCGCTCACGGCCACCAGCCTGGGCCTGTCGTTCGAGCAGGGCCGTCTGGTGCTTGGAACCTGGCAGGCCGTCTATTTATGGGAGCACCGGGCCAGGTCCCACCGCCGTCAGCTCAGTGTTCATCTGATTGGGGAGTGATGCAGAGGATGGACCTTGATGAGTTGATCAGGGAATTTCGGGCTCTCCAGCAGCAGGTCAACCAGCTGCAGCAGGAGCTTGCCGAGTTGCGGGCCTCCCACGGCAGTGCGCCAGCGTCAGGATCTGCAGCGACACAACTGGCCAGACGCAATGCCAGTCGCCTGGCGGACGAGGTCCGTCGCCGCAGTGAGCTGCATCCCGAGCCCAGGGAGGACACCGACATCGACCTGTTGATCGATCGCCTGCATGATCTGGCCCTCGAGAATGGGGAGCCATAACGATCGGCACGGCTCATGGCTTCTTTGATCACCGTGGTGCATCAGCCCGATGCGGCTGAGCTTCAGCGGCTTGGGGTGGCGGATTGGCCGATCTGGAGCTGCGAAGCCAGCAGCTTTCCCTGGACCTATGGCGAGCAGGAAACCTGCTTGCTGCTGGAGGGCGATGTCACGGTGACCCCCGATGGTGGCGAGGCTGTGCGCTTTGGCGCCGGTGATCTGGTCACGTTTGCCGCTGGCTTGTCCTGCCATTGGCAGGTGCATCAGGCTGTGCGCAAGCACTACCGCTTCGGCTGATCAGTCATGAGCGCGATTCCCTTGACTCCAGATCAGCTCGCTGCTCTTCCTCAGCAGCTGCCGAGCTGGGAGATCCTGAACGGCAAGCTCCGCCGTGAACTGCGCTTTGCTGACTTCGTTGAGGCCTTTGGCTTCATGAGCCAGGTGGCGCTTGTGGCTGAAGCGCTGGGCCATCACCCGGAGTGGAGCAACGTTTGGAACCGGGTGGTGATTGAGCTCATCACCCATGACACCGGTTGCCTGTCCGATCTCGACCTGCGGCTGGCGCGGCGCATCGATCAATTGGCAGCCCATCGCGTTGCCTGAGCCGATGTCGACTGCTGTGGAGTGGACGCTCCTCATTCATCTCCTGCCCCTCGCGGTTGGAGCAGCCGTGAGCCCCATGGTTCTGGTGGTTCAGTTGCTGAACCTTTCGTCCGTTCCCCGAAGTGCGGCCTTTGTGCTGGGCTCGTCGTTGATGGTGCTCATCTGGCTGCTGTGCGCGGGTTGGATCGCGTCGCTGTTGCCCGTAGCCCATCCGGGGCCTGACCCCACGGCTGCGGCCTTCAACGCGGTCTTTGCTCTGGTGTTGTTGGTTCTGGCCCTCCGCATCGCCCAACAGCCCTTGCCCGCGACTCCCAAGCCAGCGGCGCCGGGTCTGTGGATGCCCCTGCTGAGCGGAGCTGTGTTGATGGGCTGCAATCTCACCTCGCTGGTGATGTTTCTGCCCGCGGTTCAAGACATCACGCGATCTGGCGCTACAGGACTTCAGTGGTGGCTTTGGGCCTTGCTGCTGGCTCTGATCACCTTGATACCGGCCTGGCTACCCCCGGCGGTTGTTGGCTTGTCCGGTTCTCGCGGTCATGCCCTGTTGCTGCGACTCTCGTCGGTGGTGATCCCCCATCAGCGGGGCATCAATGTGGGGATCAGCCTTCTGCTTGGCTTGCTGCTGGGGGCACGAGCTTTATTGAAGGTCTGATGGTTGTGGTGGTATCGCGGTGCGATTGCCATCCCGGTTGGCTTCGTAGGCGGGCGAGAGGATCTCCACGCCGGCTTGTGCAAAACGATCCTGAATGGCAGCCAATAGATCGGACAGTGCCCGTCGATAGAGGCTCGCGTCCTCGATCGAGGCATTGAGCTCGTAGCTCACGTGGAAATCATTGAGGCTGGTTTGGACAACGACCGGTTTTGGTTCGTTGCAGATCCCAGATACATCTGTTGCTGCTGCGAGCAATAGGGCGTGAACCTGCTTCCAAGGAATGTCGTAGCCGATGGTGACGCAGGCGGCCAACGCCACAGGTTGATTGATTTCACGGCTCGCCAGGCTGTAGTTGATCACGGGTGAGGCGATCACCATGGCGTTGGGAATGCTCACCATCTCATTGAGGGGGGTGAGAATGCGCGTCACGAGTAGTGCACGTTCCTGCACAATGCCAATAACTCCTTGAATCGATACCCGATCACCCTCGCGGAATCCACGGGTGTAGATCAACATCAAGCCGCTGAGAATGTTGGTCGCGATGGCACTTGAGCCCAGAGCTGCCAAGACACCAAGAAATAAGCCAGCGCCTTGAAAGGCTCTGCTGGTCGATCCCGGGATGTATGGCAAAGCCAGAGCAAGCGCCGCCGTGGTGATCAAGATGGTGGTGATTCTTGATGTGGGGCGGGCCCATTCCGGATAGAACCAATCAAAGTGAATTCGGCCCGACTGCAATGCTCGAAAGATGCGCTGATTAGCTCTCAGTACCAGCGTTGTGATTGCTGTAATCAACAGAAGCGCGAGCATGTTCGGAATCGCACTCACGGCGCCATCCCAGGCCTGCGCCATGACGCTCAGCATCTGGCTGCGCAATCCAGCGGCGATCGCCATGGTGGGAGGGAAGAAGCCCAGCAGCAGCGGCACCATCAGATAACTAATCAGCGCCAAGCTGCTCCAATGCAAGGCGGTGCGGCAGACCTGCAGTGCGCTGTGAATGGTCTCCCGTGACACCAGACGATTGGTGCCGAGGTTGATTTCAGGCAAAGCGCGTTGAGCCTGATCGCTCAACCAGCGGCGTGTGTTCCGATTCAGCCGTCGTTCAGCCACCAACAGCACCAGATACCCCAGCAGCACAAAGGCCGCGATGGCGGTGCCGCGCAGCCATGCGGCTGGCGAGCGTTCGATGCGGTAGCGCTTCAGCCCCGCTTGGATGGCACGGGCATCGCGATCGGCCAGTTGTTGTTGGCTCGTTTTGGCCAGAGAGGCTGCCCGCTCATCGACGGCGAACAGCGGGCGAAAGGTGGATTTGTTCTCCTGAATTCCCACCATCACATAAGGCGGCTCCGCCTTAGTCGTGATCGTCGAGGGATCAAAGCTGTAGTCCTGTGCGAGCAGCAACAGCTCGTTGGAGAGATGCTTGGCAAGGCCTTCGGGCCGTTGGGCACCGGCTGCCGACTGCAGTACCAGAACCGGTTGCCCTTCCAGTTGAACGGTGCCACTGGCCGATGCTTGCGGTGTTGCGTGGGCTTGAGCCGTCAGCAGCAGAACGAGCCAGGTACCAATAAGCCAACGCCCCATGGCGTCTCCGGTGGCAGCAGATGCCACCACCTTGGACAACCTTGGGGCTTTTGGCCTGTGACCGTTGCCGTTCGTGGTGCGGCCTAGACCAACACCGGCAGCTTGCTGGGGTCCATCTGCTGGAAGCGCAGCTTGCCGTTCTCCACGTCGACCATGACGTCGTGGCCGCCGGTGAATTGGCCGCCGAGGATCCCCTTGGCGATCGGCGTTTCCAGTTCCCGCTGGATGGCGCGCTTGAGCGGCCGGGCGCCGTACACCGGGTCGTAGCCGACACCGGCGAGCCAATCGAGGGCATCGGCATTGAGCTGGAGGCCCAGTTTTTTGTCTTCGAGGCGCTTGGCGAGGCGCTGGACCTGCAGCTCGACGATCTGCCGCAGTTCCTCTTGTTTGAGGCTGTGGAAGATGATCGTCTCGTCGAGCCGGTTGAGGAACTCGGGGCGGAAGTGGCCGCGGAGGGCTTCCTGGACCCGCGCCTCCATTTCGCTGTGGCGTCCTGGATCGCCGGCGAGATCGAGAATCGACTGGCTGCCGATGTTGCTGGTGAGGATCAGCACCGTGTTGGTGAAATCCACGGTGCGGCCCTGGCCATCGGTGACGCGGCCGTCATCGAGGATCTGCAGCATCACGTTGAACACATCGGGGTGGGCTTTCTCCACCTCGTCGAACAGGATCACGGCATAGGGCCGGCGCCGCACCGCTTCGGTGAGCTGGCCGCCTTCCTCGTAGCCCACGTAGCCAGGAGGCGCTCCGATCAGGCGGCTCACGGCGTGCTTCTCCATGTACTCGGACATGTCGATGCGCACCATCGCCTCGTCGCTGTCAAAGAGCTGGGAGGCCAGGGCCTTGCAGAGCTCGGTTTTACCGACGCCCGTGGGGCCGAGGAAGAGAAAGCTGGCGATCGGTCGGTTGGGATCGCTCAGCCCGGCGCGGGAGCGTTGGATCGCATCGGCCACGGCGGTCACGGCCTGGCTCTGACCGATCACGCGGGTGTGCAGTTCGTTCTCGAGCTGCAGCAGTTTCTGCATCTCGCTCTGCACGAGCTTCGCCACAGGAATGCCGGTCCACTTGGCGATCACCTCGGCGATGTCGTCTTCGGTGACCTCTTCGCGCAGCAGCGATTTATCGCTGCCCCCAGCGCTGAGCTCCTCCTCTTTGGCTGCCAGTTTTTTGTGCAGGCCGGCCAGGGTGCCGTACTCGAGCTCCGCGGCTTTGTTGAGGTCGTAGCTGCGCTTGGCCTGCTCGATCTGCAGCTGCACCTGCT
>JBMSIW010000036.1:0-16708 GCA_049418265.1 Vulcanococcus sp. | reverse complement strand
AGATCCTTCCCCACATCCTCAAGGGGGCCAAGGTGGCCGACATCATGGCGATCCTTGGCTCGATCGACGTGATCATGGGCTCGGTGGATCGTTAAGCCCCAGCTCTGAACCGCTTCCTGAGCCGCCTCAACCATGCCGGCTGGCCCCTACCCGCCAGCCTGACGGGATACCTCTGGTGGAAGGGGCTGCACCCCAGCCTGCCCGGATGGCCCTGTCCGCTGCGGGCGCTCACGGGCATCCCCTGCCCCACGTGCTTTCTGACGCGGGCCACCAGCGCAGCCCTCACGGGACATCTGACGGAATCACTGCACGGGCATGCCTTTGGCCCCGTGGTGGCAGCCGCACTGCTGGGCTGGTCGCTGCTGGCGATCCACAAGCGCCAGCTGCTGCCGGGGCGCCTACCGGCACAAAGCCTGGGCTGGATCGCGGCAGCCCTCTTGGGCTACTGGGCGGTACGCCTGGGCCTCAGCTTCACTGGCGTTGATGCCTTCCCCCGCTGGGCTGCCCCATGAACCCGAGCACCTGGTTACTGCTGCAGCGCACGGTGCGCTTTGGGGAGACGGATGCCGCGGGGGTGATGCATTTTCAGCAGCTGCTGCGCTGGTGCCACGAGGCCTACGAGGAAAGCCTGGAGCGCTTTGGGCTGGAGGCTGCCGCGATCTTCCCAACACCAGGCCATAGCCCGGAGGTGGCCCTGCCGATCGTGCACTGCAGCGCCGATTTCCGTCGCCCCCTGGTCTGCGGAGACCCCTTGGCCATTGCCCTGGAGCCCAAACGCCTCGATCCCGGCTGCTTTGAGGTGCACTATCGCTTCAGCAGCCAGGAGCAGGACGTCGCGACCGGGCTGACCCGCCACCTGGCCATTCGCACGGATGGACGGAGCCGCTGTGAACTCCCTGCGGGCATCAACCGCTGGCTGGAGGCCTCCAGCCTGAAGGTCGGGATTCAGCCCCTGACCTGATCACCCGCAGGCCCCAAAAGAGGGCCGCCAATTGCAACGGCAGCAGGCTGGCCGCGATCGCAAACGGATGAAAACCGCCAGCGGGGATCTCAGCGAACAGGCCGACGCTGATGCAAGCCGCCAGGAGCAACAGCAGGCTGTGAGCTGATCTCAAAACCACTCTTTACGGCCCTGCATGTAGATCGATTCAAATTCAGCCGGGGTTTTCGTGAGATAAAGAATGCCTTCGATCACACCGATCACACCCATCACAAATCCCGCCAGGCCACAGGTCAACACGGTGGCAAGCAACATGATCAATCCGGCCGTGTTGTAGCCCAGGATGAATTTATGAATGCCGAGATAACCCAGAAAGATCGCCAGTAATCCCGCCGCCAGTTTTTTGTTGCTGGCCTCGGTGAGATTGGCATCGTTCATGGATCTTCTCCTGCCTCAGGCCGCTTCTAGCAGCGCCAGCCACTGGTGCCAACGCTGACGCTCCCACTTGCCCAGGGCAGTGCGCTCCAGGGTGGAGCATTCCAACCAGCGCCGCGGCCGCTGACTGGGGGGCAGCTCCTGGGCCAGGGCCTGCAGATCAGGCAACAGCCCAGCGAACTCCGCAGCAGCCTCAAGGCGGATCAGGGCCACCAGCCGCTCTCCCCAGAGGGGATCGGCTTCGGCCAGCAGCAACAGCTCCGCCACGGGCAGCCGGCGCCCCTGGCACAGGCTGAGCAGCTGAGCCTCGAGCTGCTCTGGGAACACCGTTTCACCGCCGCTCTGGATGGCGCCATCGAGGCGGCCCAAGACCTGCAGGCCTTCGGGCATCAGGGCGGCGCGATCGCCGCTGCTCCACCAGCCCTGCTCTTGGGGGAGAGGCTGCCAGCGGCCCTCCAGCCAGATGGCCCTGGCCAAGCTGCCGCTGCGCACCTGCAGGGCCGAGGTCTGGGGATCCAGCCGCAACTGGACATGGGACAGGGGCTCTCCGCAGCCCGGTGCGCCCTGCAGGAACGCTTCAGGGGCGAGGGCCGCCACCATGGCGCCCGTCTCCGTGCTGCCGTAGCAAGGCGACAGGCGAATCCCCCACTGCCGGCAGCGCTGGGCCTGGGAGGCGCTCAAGGCAGCCCCACCCACCCAGATCAAGGCAAAACCCTGCAACCAGTCCCGGCCGGCGGGATGCTCCAGCAAGCGCTCCAGCTGGGTCGGCACAAGCGACAACAGGGCAGATCGCCCCTCAGAGGGGGGCTGCTGCACCGCCAAAGCCGCCGGATCCCGCATCAGCTCAGGCGCGAGCCAGCGCAGGCTTGAACCCCAGCAGCGGGAGCGGATCCAGGGCATCAGGCCGCTGATGTGATGGGGCGGCAGTGGGTTGAACAGCTCGCAGCGCTGGGGACTGATGCCCTGAGCCTCGAGCCAGTGGGCCGTGGCCTGGGCCGCCCCCTCCAGATGGCTCAGGGGTTGGAGGCACCAGCGCCGAGCACCGCTACTTCCCCCGCTGCCCAACACCACGGCGGCTTCGGCGAGATCCGCCGGCAGCGCTGCTGCCAGCGCCGGTTCCACGGCCCCGCGCTCCTGGGGGGAGACCAGGGCGGCCGCCGCACCCTGCTCAAGGGAGTGCTGTAGCTGCTCGAGCACCGCGGCCCGCGGGCCCTCATCGATCACCAGCTGCAGCCGGCTCACAACACCGCCTCCCAGACCTCCTCGGGGTCAGGGCTGAACAGGGGGCCATCGGGACTCCATCCCGGTGCCAGACCCGGGGCCGTGGGCGTCGGCCCCTGGGCCTGCAGGCCAGCCAGGTGGTGCAGGAAGCGCAAGCCGATGCCGGTTTCAAAGGCCGTGCTCAGCATCAAACGCGGCACTCCGGCCTGCAAGCGCCGCCACAGCGGCCGCGGATCGGCGGCGGCCGCCGGGCGATGCACCAGCCAGCCCGGCCAACCCTCCAGATCAGGGGCAGGACTGGCGCGAAGGGACTCATCGAGGGCGACGGGCACGCGCCGTGCCAAGGCCAGAAGCCCTTCGTGATCCTCCGGCGGCAGCGGCTGCTCCAACCACTCCAGCCGAGGCTCGCCCGCCAGCGCCTCGACCCAACGATCAGCCCGCTGGCGATCCCAGGCCCCATTGGCATCGAGTCGAAGCCGGGCGTTCTCAGGAAGCCGCTCCAGGAGCTGGGCAAGCACGGCGCGCTCGCTGGCATCGGCCTCGACCCCCACCTTCCACTTCAGCGTTCCGATCTGCTGAGGCGGCAAGGCCGCCAGCGCTTCCAACGCCGCAGCCCCCGCGGGCAACAGCACAGCCGATGCGGGCGCCGGCAACCAACCGCCCTGGCCCATCCCCTCCAACTCCCCCAGGGCAAGACCGAGGCCAAAGGCGAGGCCATCCGGCAGCTTTCGGAGCTGGGCCTCCCACTGGGCCGGGCTCTGCTCTGCCGGCAAGGCTGCCAGCGCCGGCTCCAGCTGACAGGCGGTTTGGGCCGCCGAGCGCCAGGGACCAGGCAGGTCGGGGGCCTCCCCCCAACCGATCCGTCCATCGCTGGCCTCCAGCCGCAGCAGCCACCCCCGCCGCTCAAACCAACGGCCCTGGGCGTTCACCAGGGCACTGGGCAGCGTGAAGCGATAGGGCCGCCACTGCAGTTGCATCAGCGCTGGAGGAGGGGTCCCAAGGCCAAACCGAGGGCCAGCCCCAGACCGTTGAGGGCCTGAAAGCGCAGGGCCAGAAACTTGCTGCCCACGATCCGCTCGGGCTCGCGGTGGTGCTCGCGCAGCAGGCGAATCAGGGCTTGGCCCGCAGGCAAGCCAAGCCCCCCCAACAGGGCCGTCAGCGGCCAATGGCCCACCAGCACTGGCGCCCACTCAAAAGCCAAACAACCCGCCACAAACCAGGGCACCAACGCTGCGGCAGGGCCTGTCCCCATCCGCACCACCGGCGAGCGCTTGCCATGGGCCGCGTCTTCCTCGACCTGGTGGAAATGGGAGCAGAACAGCACCAACGTGGTGGCCAGGGCCGGGCCACTGCCCAGTTCCAGGGCCGCTCGCCAGGGCACCTGGGCCGTCCCCTCGGGCGCCAGCGCCATCACAGCCGCGGCCGTCGCCAGGGGGCCAAAGGCCAACCAGCAGAGGGGCTCCCCCAGGCCGCGATAGCCCAGGCGGAAGGGTGGTCCTTGGTAGACGTAACCGATGCCGCAGCAGGCCAGCACCAGGGCCAACACGGCAGCGTCACTGCGGAAGGCCACCAGCGCCATCAACAGCAAACCCAACAGCAGCACCCCATTGGCGAGGGCTGCCACCCGGTCCCTGCGGCCGGTGAGATTCACCACGGAATGGGGCTTGCCCTCCAGGTCGACCCCGGTCTCGGCATCAAAAACATCGTTGGCCAGGTTTTCCCAGGCCAGCAGCAGCACCGCCGCCAACAGGAACAGCAGCAGCTGATCCACGCGCACCACCAGACCCTGCTGCAGGCGCCACCCGGCTGCGATCAGCACGGGCATCACCGCCACGGAATACATCGGCCATTTGATCGCCGCTTTCCACAGCCGCCGCCGCTGGGCCGGATCGGCATGAAGGCTTGCGACGACCTGAGGCTCGGAAGCGGGCGCAGGCAACTGGGGGCGCAGGAAGGCCCATACATTTGAGCAGCCGCATCGGCCCGTCTCGGTTGCAGGCTCCACCCAGCGTCACAACCAGCTTCAGCGACCTGCTGTCGGCGGCGGCCGAAGGCGAGCGGCTGCTCGACGGGGAAGGTGTGCTCAGCCTGGCCATGGCCATCCCGGGGCGAGACCCGATGGCCCTGCTCAGCCAACTGGAGGAGGGCGATCGCTTCCGCTTCCTCTGGGACAGCGCTCCCGGTCTCTGTCTGGCCGCCAGCGGGCGCTGCAACAGCCTGGAGCTCAGCGGCCCGCGCCGCTTTGAACTGGCCCAGCGCTTCAGCGCGGTGAGCCTGGGTCGACTGGCCGCTCCCCAGTCCTGCCCGCCCCTGGCCCGGCCCCGGGTCCTGCTGGCCTTCTCCTTTTTTGACAGCCCCCTGCAGGAGGGTGACGGCGTCCCCGGGGTGCAAGCCGTGCTGCCCCGCTGGCAGCTGAGCCGCCAGGGCCGTCACTGCTGGCTGCGGCTGCAACGCACCCTGGGGGGCGACATCAGTGCGCGCTCCGTCGCCGAAGAGCTCTGGGAGCAGGCGGAGCGCCTGGGGGCCCTGCCCGCCGATCCCCATGCGGATCAGGGTCATGCCCCTGGCCCGGCGATCGCGGAGCATTCCTCCTGGCAGGAGGGCTACCGCTCGGTGGTCCAGCGCGGCGTGGAGCTGGTGGAGGAGGGACGGCTGCGCAAATTGGTGCTGGCGGTCCGTCAACAGCTCCGGCTCGAGCGGCCTCTCGATCCGCTGCAACTGCTGGCCCAGCTGCGCATGCGTCAGCCCGGCAGCTGCCGCTTCCTCTGGCAGCACGCCGATGGCCCCGCCCTGCTGGGCGCCTCCCCTGAGCGATTGCTGACGGTGCGGCAAGGCCAGCTCCGCAGCGACGCCCTCGCTGGCACAGCCCCCATCGGTCCCCAGGCTGAGCTCCTGACCCGCTCTGACAAGGACCGGCGCGAACACGAGCTGGTGGTCGAAGCCATCACGGAGGTGCTGCAACAGGCAGGCCTGGTGACGCGCCGCCCCCGCCATCCCCGCCTGGCCCGGCACGGCCAACTGGTGCATCTGCACACCCCCATCAGCGCCGCCCTGGCGGAGCAGCAACCCCTGGCCCTCGCGGCCGCCCTGCACCCCACCCCAGCTGTGGCGGGCCTACCGCGGCGAGAGGCCATGGCAGCCCTGCGCAGCCTGGAGCCCTTCGAGCGGGGCTACTACGCCGCCCCCATCGGCTGGATCGACAGCGAAGGGGACACGGAGCTGCGGGTGGCGATTCGCAGCGGCACCCTCCAAGGTCAACGGCTCGAGCTCACCGCCGGCGCCGGGCTGGTGCATGGATCCGATGTGGAACGGGAGCTGGCGGAGGTCGCCCTGAAGCTGGGGGTGCTGCAACAGCAGCTCGATATCTCCCACGCCAGAGCCTTTGAGGCCTAGGCCAGCAGGCGCTCCATCGTCAGATCCGCCAGAGGGATCCCGCCGAGCCGTTCCACTTCACGCACCCCTGTGGGGCTGGTCACGTTGATCTCGCTGAGACGACCATCGATGACATCAATGCCCACAAAGAAGAGCCCCTCGGCCTGAAGAGCCGGGGCGAGTTCTGCGCAGATGCGGCGCTCCTGATCACTGAGGTCGCAGGCCTCCGGCTCTCCGCCCACCGCCAGGTTGCTGCGGAATTCACCGGCCGCAGGCTTGCGATTCACCGCCCCGAGGGGTTCGCCATTCACCAACAGGATGCGCTTATCGCCTGCCGTGACCGCCGGCAGGAAGGCCTGCACCATCACCGGCAGGGTCTGCTGAGCCGTCACCAGCTCCAGCAGCGCCTTGAACCCTGCAGCCTGGCCATGGCTGCGCACAACCCCCTGACCGGCGCGCCCACCCAGGGGCTTCAGCACCACCTCGCCATGGTCCGCGGCAAAGGCCGCCAGGAGATCCACCTGGGCACTCACCAGGCTGGGAGCCATCAGATGGCTCCAGCGCAGGGCACCCAACTTTTCATTCCAGGCCCGCAGGGAGGCCGGGCGATTCAGCACCCGCACCCCTTGACGCTCCGCCAGCTCCAGCAGATGGGTGGCATAGAGGTAGGCCTCATCCACGGGGGGGTCCTTGCGCATCCACACGCGGGGGAACGCATCCAAAGGAACCCAGCGCGGCTCCTCGGCCACGTACCAGGGGTTCGGTAAGTCCCAACCATCCGCCGTGGGGCGAATCTCCGCCAGCCGAATGGGCTGCGCGAGCACCTCAGGCTGATGGGCCGCGCTGCTGCCGCGGACCGCCAGCTGGGCAGGGGTGCAGACCCAGACCTGCTGACCGGCCCGCTGGGCCGCCTGCATCAGCGCAACGCTGGAGTCCTTGGTGGGCCGCAGAGCCGCGATCGGATCAACGACGAAGAGCTGAGAGTGGGCGCTCAAGCTCAGGCCCCCAGCAGCGCATCCAGCTGGCCACTGCGCTCGAGGGCATGCAGGTCGTCGCAGCCGCCCACGTGCTGACCATTGATGAAGGTCTGGGGCACGCTGCGGCGGCCACCGGATTTGGCTGCCATGGCGGAGCGGGCCGCCTCATCGCCATCGATGGCGAACTCCGTGTAGGCGACGCCTTTGCGATCGAGCAGCGCTTTGGCGCGGATGCAGAAGGGGCAGGCACGCCAGGTATAGATCTCAACCGTCGCCGTCATCGCGCGTCACCACCAGGTTTTTGGATCCTAGAAGCGGCGTTCCAGGGCAACCGAACCTGCGCTGATACGGTCGATCCAACGTTCAACACCCGCCGGTGCTCGATCTCACCGACTTCAAGCGCGACCTCTCCGAGCTCACTGACCGCCTGGGCAATGCCCAGGACTGTCTTTGACGTCCCTGCACTGAACGCACGCCAACAGGACCTCGAGCAGCTCGCCTCGCAGCCGGACTTCTGGGACGACCAGAAGGAAGCCCAGGCCAAGATGCGGCAACTGGACGAGGTCAAGGCCCAGCTGGAGCAGCTGGCCCAATGGCAAGGCGCCGTGGCCGACGCCGAAGCCACCGTGGAGATCTACGGGCTCGAACCCGATGAAGAGCTGCTGGCCGAATCCAACGAAGCCCTGCAGAAGCTGCGGGCCGATCTGGATCGCTGGGAGCTGGAGCGCCTGCTCAGCGGCCCCTACGACAAAGAGGGCGCCGTGATCAGCATCAACGCCGGCGCCGGCGGCACCGATGCCCAGGACTGGGCGCTGATGTTGATGCGGATGTACACCCGCTGGGCGGAAGACCACGGCATGAAGGTGACCGTGGACGAGCTCAGCGATGGGGAAGAAGCGGGCATCAAGAGCTGCACGATCGAGATCGAGGGCCGCTACGCCTACGGCTACCTGCGCAATGAGAAGGGCACCCACCGCCTGGTGCGCATCTCCCCCTTCAACGCCAACGACAAGCGCCAGACCAGCTTCGCCGGCGTGGAGGTGATGCCCAAGATCGAGGAGGAGGTGAAGCTCGACATCCCCGACAAAGACCTCGAGATCACCACCTCACGCTCCGGCGGCGCCGGCGGCCAGAACGTGAACAAGGTGGAAACGGCCGTGCGCATCCTGCACATCCCCACCGGCCTGTTCGTGCGCTGCACCCAGGAGCGCTCGCAGCTCCAGAACAAGGAAAAGGCCATGGCCCTGCTGATGGCCAAGCTGCTGGTGATCGCCCAGGAGCAGCGCGCCGCCGAGATCGCCGACATCCGCGGCGACATCGTGGAAGCGGCCTGGGGCAACCAGATCCGCAACTACGTCTTCCACCCGTACCAGATGGTGAAAGACCTGCGCACCCAGCACGAAACCACCGATGTGCAGGGCGTGATGGACGGGGATCTCGATCCCTTCATCCAGAGCCTCTTGCATGCTGGGGTCGAGGTGGCGGGAGACAGTGATGACTGATCCCCAGCCCCCACAGCCGGCCTCCGGCACCGCGGGTGAGAACCCCAGCTTCACCAAGCTGGCGATGCGCAACATGGTGCGCAAAGGCAAACTCAGCCTGTTCCACTTCGGCCTGACCGCCCTGGGCTTTGTGGGCTTCATCGTGCTGGTGGCCTGGCTGGGCCGACCCCAGCTCCCCGGGGCCTGACCGATGAGCGACGCCCCGGACACCGGAGTCCCGGATCTCGACCTTGCCTTTGAGGTTGCCGGCGATCTGGCACCAGCCCTGGTGCAAGCCGCCGGCGTGCTGGCCGATCCCCTCCAGGGCGCTGAGCACTGGCACGGGTTGATCAGCCAGTGGCTTGGGGCGTTGACGAGCGAACTGCCCCAGGAGCTGCAGGCTGCGGGCTACAGCCTGGGGCTCAGCCTGGTGGGTGACGCGGAGATCGCCGAACTGAACCAGGATTGGCGAGACAAAGCGGGCGCCACCGATGTCCTGGCCTTCGCCGCACAGGATGACGGCCTGGAGGACGCTCCCGCCATTCCCATGCCCGATTGGGCCGAGGACGAGGAAGGTCTCGAGCTCGGTGACATCGTGATCTCCCTGGATACGGCGGCGCGCCAGGCACCTGAACACGGCCACGACGTCCAGCAGGAGCTGTTGTTTCTGGCCACCCATGGCCTGCTGCACCTGCTGGGCTGGGATCACCCCGATGAGGTCAGCCTCGAGGCCATGCTCAAACGGCAGGAGCAGCTTCTCGCCAGCGCCCAACAGCGGTAGGGTGCGGCCAAGGCTGGAGTCGAGACGGCTTGCCGATGCTGGTGCCTCAGGAGTCGAATTCGAACCCGCGGCGCGAACGGTTGGAGAGTGCCGAAGCCTCAACACCGGCGCTCAGCAAGGTGCGGCGTCTCGGCGCCTGGCAGGTGGCCAGTGATCTGCCCTCCAGCTTCCGCTATGCCGCCCAGGGCCTGAGCTACGGGTTCCGCAGCCAGCGCAATTTCAGAATCCACGTCTTCACCGGGGCCGCCGTCTTTGGCCTGGGGCTCTGGCTGCAACTACCACTGCCGCAGATGGCGGTGCTGGTGCTGACCGTGGCGGCCGTCCTGGTGCTCGAGCTGATCAATACCGCCACCGAAGCGGTGGTGGACCTGGCGATCGGCCGGCAATTTCACCCCCTGGCCCGGGTCGCGAAGGACTGCGCCGCCGCCGCCGTGCTGGTGGCAGCCATCAGCTCCTTGGTGATCGCAGCCCTGCTGATCCTGCCGGCCCTTCTCGTCCGCCTGGGCGTTTGAATGGGCACCTGGCTGCAGGGCTGATGCTTCTCGTTCTCGACAACTACGACAGCTTCACCTTCAACCTGGTGCAGTACCTGGGTGAATTGGCCGCGGATCACCCGATCTGTTCGGACCTGCGGGTGGAGCGCAACGATGCCCTCAGCCTCGAGCAGATCCGCCAACTGCAACCGGACGCCATCCTGATTTCGCCAGGCCCTGGCGATCCGGATCAATCGGGCGTCTGCCTGGAGGTCCTGCGGGAGCTCAGCCCCAGCATCCCCACCCTGGGGGTCTGCCTCGGCCATCAATCCATAGCCCAGGTCTATGGCGGCAAGGTTGTCCGTGCCAAAGAACTGATGCACGGCAAAACCTCACCGGTGCTGCATGAAGGCCAGGGGGTCTTTGCCGGGCTCCCCAACCCCCTGACGGCGACCCGCTACCACAGCCTGATCGCCGAGCGGGAGTCCCTGCCGGAGTGCCTGGAGATCACCGCCTGGCTGGAGGACGGCACGATCATGGGTCTGCGTCACCGCGACTACCCCCATCTGCAGGGGGTGCAGTTCCACCCGGAGAGCGTGCTCACCCAAAACGGCCACCAGCTGCTGAGCAACTTCCTGGCCCAGGCAGCAGCGGGTTAGGGTTCGGCCCATCTCCAACAGCCCCATGGCCCTGCCAATCCGCACCCTGGCTGCCATGGCCGCGCCCCTCACCGCCCTGGCGCTGCCCCTGGCGGCCAGTGCCAACACGGGCGTCACGATCACCAGTTACGGCCACAGCGCTCTGCTGATCCAGGGCGGTGGTGCCTCGGTGCTGCTCAACCCCTTCAAGGCCGTCGGTTGCGCCGCCGGGCTGGCTGAACCCAGGGTGAGCGCCAACGTGATCCTGGCCAGCAGCCTGCTGCTGGATGAGGGCGCACCTGTCGCCAGTGGCCGGCTGCTGAGCAAACCGGGTTCCTATCGCCTGGCCGGCCTCAGCATCGAGGGCATCTCCGCACCCCACGACCGCTTCGGCGGCCGACGCTTCGGTCAGGCCACCCTCTGGCGCTGGAAACAGGGGGGACTGGTCTTCGCCCACCTGGGGGGCACCGCGGCAAAGCTGACCCCTGAAGATCGGGTGCTGTTGGGCAAACCGGATGTGCTGATCCTCGGGGTCGGCGGCGGCGCCAAGGTCTACGACGGAGCCGAAGCCGCGGCCGTGGTGCGAGAGCTATCCCCGAAACGGGTGATCCCCGTGCAATACGTGAGCGGGACCAGCCCCAAGAGCTGTGACCAGAGCAGCGTCGAACCGTTCCTGGAGGCGATGAAAGGCACCAGCGTCAAGCGGGTGGGTCGAGTGCTCAGCCTCCCCAGCAAGCTGAATGACAGCACCCAAATCGACGTGATGCGCTAGGCGCTGAGGCCCTCAAGCCGGGCATAGGCCGACCAGAACTGCTGCATCTGAGCGGTGGTGCCGATGCTGACCCGCAGGGAGCCATCGATCAGGGGCTTACCGGTCATGGCCCGCACCAAAATGCCCGCCTGCCGAAGGGACGCATCCAGCTGGGCGGGATCCTGTTTGGGCCAAATCAGCAGATAGTTCCCACCATCGATGTGATGGCGCACGCCTGCAGCCTGCAGCTGTTGGCCCATCCAGGCGCGGGCCTGCACCACCTCCGCCACGTAGGCATCGACGTAGGCCTGATCCCTCAGCGCCGCAAAGGCCGCCGTGACCGCAAAACTGTTGATGTCATAGGGGCCCGTGACCCGGCTGATGCGATCCACCACCGCCCCGTGGCCGATGGCAAAGCCGATGCGCAAGCCCGCCAGACCAGCTGTTTTGGCCAGGGAGCGCAGCACGAGCAGATTGGGCGTGGCCTGGAAATCCGCCAAGGGCAAGACGCTGTCGCCCGTGAAGGCTTCATAGAGCTCATCGACCACCACCAGGGTGTCTGGACTGCTGGCGGCCATCGCCACAATCAACTCCGGCGCCAGCCGGGTCCCGGTGGGGTTGTTGGGATTGCAGATCAACAACAGGCGCGGCTTGGACTCCTGCAGGCGCCGCTGCAGGTTCTCCAGCGGGAAGGCAAACGACTCGCCCTCGTAGGGGAGCGCCTCGATCTCCATCCCCTGCATCTGCGCGCAGGGGGTGTAGTAGCCAAAGGTTGGCGATGTGGTGAGCAAGGTCTCCCCACGGTCGCCATAGGCATGAAAGACGGCGTGAATCGCCGCGTCGACACCGTTGAACAGACCGATCTGATCGGGTTCCAGCGGCAGCGCGAGATTTTCAACCACCGCCTCGCGAAGCCCGTCGTACTCCGGGTAGATCGCGATGTGGTCGGCCGGAATCGCACGCAGCGCCTCCACCACCTTGGGACTGGGCCCAATGGTGTTCTCGTTGAAATCCAGTCGCAGCAGTTGCCGGCGGCCTTCCAGAGGAGCGCTGTAGGCATGGAGGCTCTCGACCTCGGGCCGAGCCTTGGGCCAGCTGTGCTCCATCACATCCGCTCCAGGGTGGGAATGCCCAACAGGCCCAAGCCCAGTTTGAGGGTGTCGGCCGTGAGCCGGCAAAGGGCAAGACGGGACTGGCGCACCGGCCCCTCCGACTTGAGCACCGGCACCTGGTCGTAGAAGCGGTTGAACACCTGGCTGAGTTCAAACAGGTAGGTGCAGAGACGATTGGGGAGCAACTCCTCCTCGACCTCGGCGATCACCGCATCGAACTTCAGCAGCTCCCGCACCAGCGCCCATTCCTGAGGCTCGCTGAACTGCAGCGCTTCAGCGGACCCTGCTTCAAGATCACCACCCTTGCGGGCGATGCCAGCGATGCGGACCACGGCGTAGAGCAGATAGGGCGCTGTGTTGCCCTGCAGGGCGAGCATCCGATCGAAGCTGAACTGGTAGTTGGTAATCCGGTTCTGGCTGAGGTCGGCGTACTTCACGGCCGCCAGACCCACTGTGGTGGCGACGTGCGCGATGAAGGACTCCTCCTCCTGGCGGCCCTCCTCCTGCAAGCGACGACGCAGATCCGCCTCGGCCCGCTCCACCGCCTCATCGAGCAGATCCCGCAGACGCACGGTGTCACCGGCACGGGTCTTGAGCTTCTTGCCGTCCTCCCCTTGCACCAGACCAAAGGGCACATGCTCCAGGCGGGCACCCTCAGGCAGCCAACCGGCCCGGCGGGCCACCTGGAAGACGCCCGCGAAGTGGTTGGCCTGGCCCGCATCGGTCACATAGACCACGCGGCGGGCACCATCACCATCGGGGGAGTCGCCAAAGCGATAGCGAATCGCCGCCAGATCGGTGGTGGCGTAGTTGAAGCCGCCATCACTCTTCTGGACGATCACCGGCAGGGGTTTGCCGTCCTTGCCGCTCACCCCCTCCAGGAAGACGCAACGGGCGCCGTCATCCACCACGAGCAGACCTGAGGTCTCGAGGTCCTGAACCACTCCTGGCAGGTAGGGGTTGTAGAAGGACTCGCCGCGCTCGCTGAGCCGAATGTCCAGGCGGTCGTAGATCTTCTGAAATTCCCGGCGGCTCTGGTCACAGAGCAGTCCCCAGGCCTTCAGGGACACCGGGTCGCCGCCCTGGAGTTTCACCACCTCCTCACGGGAGGTGGTCTGAAACGCCTCGTCCTCATCGAAGCGCTTCTTGGCTTCGCGGTAGAAGGCCACCAGATCGCCGAGATCCACCGCATCAGCGGTCTCAAGCGCCTCCGGAGCCACCTGCTTGAGGTGGGTGATGAGCATCCCGAACTGGGTGCCCCAATCGCCCACATGGTTCAGGCGCAGGACGGGGTGGCCGCGAAACTCCAGCACCCGTGCCAGGGAGTCGCCAATGATCGTGGAGCGCAGATGGCCCACGTGCATCTCTTTGGCGATGTTGGGGCTGGAGAAATCCACCACCACGGGAGCTCCCTGGCCGGCGGCCGGCACACCGAGCCGTGCATCACCCAGGCGCGACTGCACCTCTGCGGCGAGCCGCTCGGGCCGCAGGGTCAGGTTGATGAAACCAGGGCCGGCGATCTGAGGCTCCAGGCAGAGCTCTGAGAAAGCCGGGTCAGCCTGGAGCTGCTCCACCACCGCCTCAGCGATCTTGCGGGGGGGCTGGCCCAGGGGCTTGGCCAAGGGCAGCGCACCATTGGCCTGAAAGTCGCCGAATTCAGGCTTGCTGGCTGGGGCCAGCTGGGGGTCAAAGCTCTGGCCCGCTGCCGCCGCCTCCGGAAAGGCCCGCTGCATCGCTGCGTGCAGCTGCTTCTCCAGGGATTCGGCGATGCAAAGCATGGGGGAGAGCTGACCTCCTTCAGATCATCCCTCTCCGCGGGAAAAGCGCATGCTGAGATCCAGCCAGGGCGCTCGTGTGATCGGAGCACTGGTGGAGATCAGATCAATGCCCGTGGCGGCATAGGCCCGCAGCGCTTCAGGCTGCACACCGGAGGCCTCCAGCACCACCGGGCGATGGGCCAGCTCGCGCAGCCGCGGCACCAGCTCCTGCAGGGCTTGGGGGCTGAACTCATCGAGCAACACCCCATCGGCGCCAGCGGCGATGGCCGCTTCAGCCTCTTGCGCGCTCTCCGCCTCCACGATCACCCGCGCGGGCCAGGGGGCCGAAGCGCGCACGGCCGTGATTGCCGGGGCAACACCCCCGGCCCAGGCCAGGTGGTTTTCCTTGAGCATCGCCGCGTCATCCAGCCCGAGGCGATGGTTCACGCCGCCGCCACAGCGCACCGCGTACTTCTCGAGAACCCGCAGACCCGGCGTGGTCTTGCGGGTATCCGCCAGCTGCACGCCGGTGCCGGCCAGCTCAGCCACCAGACGAGCCGTGGCCGTGGCAATGCCGGACAGGCGCATGGCCAAATTCAGCGCCGTGCGCTCCACCGCCACCAGGGCCGCTGCGGAACCCTCCAGTTCCAACAGGCGCTGTCCCGCCGTCACCGCAGCCCCCTCGCCCACCAACAGGCGCACCTGGGCCGTGGGATCGAGCTGGTGCAGCAAGGGCTCCAACAGAACGCCGCCGCAGAAGCGCCCCTGCGCCTTCGCGATCCAATGGGCGCTGCCGGCGCACCCCTGTAGGGCCGGAGCACTGAGATCGCCGCGGCCCAGGTCCTCGCTCAGCCAGGCCGCGAGCTGAGCCCGCAGCTGGGGGGTGATCGGCAGGGGGACTGCCATCGAAGGACACGGGGCGGCGCAGCCCTCCCATTGTGTGGGGCTCACCGGTGGGCGGGGCTCACTTGCCGATGCAGAACCGAGAGAAGACGCGATCCAGGACGGCCTCGCTCACCTCCTCGCCGGTGATCTCCCCGAGGGCGCGCACCGCCGCCCGCAGGTCGATCGTCCAGAAATCCCAGGGCAGCTGCTGCAGGGCGGCCTCCAGGCTGGCGCCGAGGCTGCTGGCCGCTGCCGCGGCCAAATCCTGTTGGCGGCGGTTCAAGGCCAGCTGAATCCCCTGGGGGTCGCTGTGACCACAGCGCTCCAGCAGGTGCGCCACCAGCTCGCTCTCACCCGCACCGGTCAACGCACTGATGCAGACATCGGCCTGCGGCGGCGCAGGGCCCGCGAGCTGATCGGCCTTGTTCCCCACCACCAAGACGGGCACACCCTCCGGCACCAGGTCGCGCAGCGCTGCATCGTCGCCACACCAGCCGGCGCTGAGATCAAACAACAGCAGCACCGCATCAGCGGCCTGCAAGGCGGAGCGGCTGCGCTCAATGCCGATCTGCTCAACGCGGTCGGTCGTCGCGCGGATGCCGGCCGTATCCAGCAGGGTGAGGGGCACCCCCTGCAGCACCAGCTCACTCTCCACCAGGTCCCGGGTGGTGCCGGGCAGGTCCGTGACGATGGCCCGTTCGCTGCAACTGAGCCGGTTCAGCAGGCTGGATTTGCCCACATTGGGCCGGCCCACAATGGCCACCCGCAGGCCGTCGCGCAGCAGCTGACCGCGCTCCCCATCCGCCACCAACTGCTCCAGGGCCTCACGCACGGCCAGCAGTTCAGCGGCCACCGCATCCCCATCCAGGGGCGGCAGGTCCTCCTCAAAGTCGACCCGCGCCTCGAGTTCAGCCAGCTGATCCAGCAGCCTCTCCCGCAGAGCGCTGATGCGCACCTGCAGGCCCCCATCGAGACCGGCCATCGCCAGTTGAGCGGCCCGGCGACTGCGGGCGGTCACCAACTCGCTGATCGCCTCCGCACGGGTCAGATCCAGACGGCCATTGAGAAAAGCCCTCTGACTGAATTCGCCGGGCAAGGCGCGCCGGGCACCACTGGAGAGCACCAGTTCCAGCACCCGCTGCACGCTGATCAGGCCCCCGTGGCAATGGAGCTCGACGACCGTCTCACGGGTGAAGCTGCGGGGCGCTCGCATCAACAACAGCAGCGCCTCATCCACCCGTTCACCGCTGGCCGGATCGCAGACATGGCCGTAGAGGACGCGGTGGCTCTCCCAAGGCTGCTGACCAGGGGCCTGGAACAAGCTGCGGCCGATCGTCTCCGCTTCAGGACCGGAGATCCGCACGATCGAAACACTCCCTTCGCCGGCAGCAACGGCCGTGGCTACCGCAGCGATCGTGTCGGAGGACATGCCTCCAGTGTCTCAGTCGCGCTGGGCCTCAGTCGCGCTGGGCCTGAGTCGCGCTGCAGCTCAGTTGGCGGGGAAGCCTGGGCAGACCATCAGATCGATGTGTCCACCGGAAGGATGCCGCCACTCCCGGAACTCCTCGGCCAAGGCCCGCTGGGCCTGGGGGGATTGGCTCTCGAGATCCTGGAGCCGTTGATGCACCAGATCGAGAGCGTCGTCGATGAGTTGGGCGGCCTGTTCGGAGGTCATGGCGACCAGGCAATCGGATGGTCCCTTGCTACCGAAGTCCCATCAGCTGTGATGTAGTCGAGCCGACCGGAGCTGATCTCGGTGCTCAGATCCGCACACGCTCGAGGGAAGCTCCAGCCCAGGGCTGCGCCACAGGGGCGTGGCGGGGAAGGCTTACGAGCCGATGCCGGTGCGGGCGATGTCGAGCACGTCCGCCATGGAGCGGATCTG
>JBMSIW010000035.1:0-17072 GCA_049418265.1 Vulcanococcus sp. | reverse complement strand
CGATCGCGGTAGCCCTCTGGGTCAAGACGACGATCGCTGGGTCGTCGTTCCTCATACCGACGATCCTCATAACTCCGATCCTCAAAACGACGCTCCTCGAATCGGCCTTCATCAATGCGGCCTTCATCAAAGCGCCGCTCCTCATAGCGACGGTCTTCCATCAGGCCAACGGAACTGCGAGCCGGGGCAGAGTCCCAGCTCGACCTGCTCCAACGGTCCTCCTGCCAGCCGCCGCTGGGACGGGGGGCCGACCAGGACGGTTCAGCCCATGGATCGCGGCCGCGGGAACCTCGATCCCAGTCATCCCAATCGTCCTCGGCAAAGAGCTCGTCCTTGAGTGAACCAAGGGTGTTTTTGATCCCCTGAAGTGGATTGGAATCCTGCTTGCGCTCGCTGGCTAGACGGCGGTTGAGGGCGTAGATGGCCTCCTGTAACTGGCTGACGCCCAGGTCCAGATCCGTGAGATCACCGGAGCTGAGCTGGTCTTGGACATCACGCATCGCGAGCTCGACAGCACGCTGCTGACGCTCCGCGCCGTAGGGGCCCAATTCGAGGGCCGCATCACGCAGACGCCGCTCGGCCTGACCCACCAGGGTCTGCGCTCGATTGCGGCGGTCGATTTCAGCCCGTTTACGGCGATCTTCACTCGCCTTTTGTTCGGCCTCCTCGATCAGGGTCTTGATCTCCTCTTCACTGAGGTTGGAACCGCCCTGGATGCTGACGCTCTGCTGACGACCGGTGGTGCGATCCATGGCCGAGACCTGGAGCAGTCCGTTGGCATCGATGTCAAAGGAGACCTGGACCTGCGGCACCCCCCGCGGGGCTGGAGGGATGCCAGAAAGACGGAAGCGTCCCAGGCTCTTGTTGCCTTCGGCCATCTGCCGCTCACCCTGCAGCACGTGGATTTCAACCGAGCTCTGGTTGGCCTCGGAGGTACTGAAGAGATCGCTCTTGCGAACAGGGATGGGGGTATTGCGTGGAATGAGGACCTTCATCACACCGCCAATGGTCTCCAGGCCCAGGGAGAGCGGGGTGACGTCGTTGAGCATCAGGTCCCGCAGCTCACCGGTCAGGATCCCGGCCTGAACAGCGGCGCCAATGGCCACGACTTCATCGGGGTTGACCGACTGGCAAGGCTCCAGCGGAATCAGGGTGCGCACCATCTGCTGAACCATGGGCATGCGCGTGGATCCGCCCACCAGAACGACATCGTCGATGTCTTCGGCGGCAAAACCGGAGTCCCGCAAGGCCCGCTGCACTGGACGCAAAAGGCGATCGAGCAGATCAGGACAGAGTTGCTCGAAAGTGCTGCGCTCGAGGCTGGTCTCGATGTGAAGAGGTCCCTCGGGGCCAGTGGCAATGAACGGCAGGGAGATCGGAGTGCTCTGCACGCCGCTGAGCTCGATCTTGGCCTTCTCGGCGGCCTCGGTCAGGCGTTGCAGGGCCTGACGATCACGCCTCAGGTCAATCGAATGCTCCTTCTGAAACGCATCAGCCAACCAGTCGACGATGCGGCGATCCCAGTCGTTGCCGCCCAGCTGGGTGTCACCGCTGGTGGCCTTGACGTCAAAGACCCCTTGGGCAACCCGCAGGATCGAGACATCAAAGGTGCCCCCACCCAGGTCAAACACGAGCACGCGCTTGACGGTGCTGCGGTCAAATCCATAGGCCAGCGCCGCCGCGGTGGGCTCATTGAGGATGCGCTCGACCGTGATGCCAGCTAGACGCCCCGCATCCCGGGTGGCTTGGCGCTGGGCATCGTTGAAATAGGCCGGAACCGTGATGACAGCGGCTTCAACGGGCTCGCCGAGGTAGGTGCTGGCGTCATCAACCAGCTTGCGGAGCACGCTGGCTACCAGCTCCTCTGGGGCGTACTCGCGCTCGGTGGCTGGGCAGACGATACGAACGTTGCCCTGGTCGTTAGCCCGGACGGTGTAGGGCACAGACAAGCTGCCGTCGTCCAGTTCGTCCCACTGCCGGCCGACGAAGCGCTTGAGATTGGCAAAGGTGTTGCGGGGGTTCAGCACCAGCTGGCGGCGGGCGAGCTGACCCACCAGCAGTTCCTGGTCCTTGCTGAAGCCGACCACCGAGGGCGTGGTCCGTCCACCCTCGGCGCTGGCAATCACCTGGGGACGCCCGCCTTCGAGCACCGCAACCACCGAATTGGTGGTTCCCAGGTCGATGCCAACGATCCGTGCCAACTGCGTTCCTTCGCCCGGGGGACTGTCACGTCGTGCCCCAAAGCTAACGGCATCAGGGCAGAGGGATAGATTTATCGGAGGTTAAGAACCCCATGGCCAGGAGTCCGCGGCTCGAGCTCTTTGCCTTGCGGCGTCGCTCGGATGCAGAGCGTTTTCTTGATCGCAGCTTCTTCCAGCTCGCTGTGGCTCTGGCAGCGGCGGTTGGCCTGCTGGTGGTGGCCATTCTTCTGACCGTGCTCAGCGGCGCCTGGGAAGCGATCCGCAGCTTCGGAATCAGCTTCATCACGACATCGGACTGGGATCCGGGCAGTGATCACTACGGAGCCTTCACCGCGATCTACGGGACCCTGGTCAGTTCAGGACTCGCCCTGCTGATTGCGGTGCCCCTGGGCGTCGGGACCGCGGTTTTTCTGACGGAAAACATCATCCCGAAGGCCATCCGTGAGGTCTTGGGGGTGATGGTGGAGCTCCTCGCCGCCATTCCCTCGGTGGTCCTGGGCCTATGGGCCATCGTCGTGATGGAGCCCTTGCTGCGTCCATTCCTCTCGGAACTGCATCAGCTCTTGGGCTGGTTGCCCTTCTTTTCCACGGAACCCCAGGGCCCGGGCATGGCTCCTGCGGCCTTGATCCTGGTCGTGATGATCCTGCCGATCATCACGGCCATCTCCCGCGACGCCCTCTCCCAGGTGCCCGATGGCCTGCGCCAGGCCGCCTATGGCATCGGAACAACCCGCTGGGGAGCGATCTTTCAGGTGATCCTCCCTGCCGCAATCTCGGGGATCACCGGTGGGGTGATGCTGGCCCTCGGACGCGCCATGGGAGAGACCATGGCCGTGACCATGATCATTGGTAACTCCAACAACTTCAGCCTCAGCCTGCTGGCGCCGGCCAACACCATCTCCTCGATGCTGGCGAATCAATTTGGTGAGGCCAGCGGCATCCAGGTTTCAGCGCTGATGTACGCCGCCCTGCTGCTGATGGTGATGAGCCTCGCGGTGAACCTGCTCGCCCAGCAGGTGGTGCGCCGCCTCAGCCTGAAGTACTGAGCAGGGTCATGACAGCACGACGCTCCCTCAGCTATCGCCACGGCCTGGCCCGCAACCTCTGGAATCGTCTCTTTTCGAGCCTGGCGGGCCTGTTTACAGCGTTGGCGGTTCTGCCGCTGGTGCTGGTGCTGGGTTATGTCCTGATCAAGGGAGGCTCCTTGATCAGCGTGCGGCTGCTCACCGAACTCCCGCCTCCCCCTGGCCTTGATGGCGGCGGCATCGGCAACGCGATTGTCGGCACCCTCGTGGTCAGCCTGATTGCCAGCATGATCTCGATCCCGATCGGTGTGGGAGGGGGGATCTACCTGGCCGAATACTCCCGCTCTGGCCCCTTCGCGCAATTCGTGCGTTTTGGCACGAACGTGCTGGCCGGCGTGCCTTCGATCATCTGCGGCGTCTTTATCTATGGCCTGATCGTCAGCACGCGGGTGCTGATGGGCCAGAGCTACAGCGCGATCGCCGGCGGCATGGCCTTGGCTGTGCTGATGATTCCCACCGTGATCAAGACCACCGATGAGGGCCTGAAGCTTGTGCCTCAGGAGCTGCGTTGGGGTGCGATGGGCGTCGGAGCCTCAAAAGTGATCACGATCACGCGCGTCACGCTGCCTGCGGCCTTTGCCCCCATCGCCACGGGAGTTGTTCTGGGCATTGCCCGGGCGGCCGGCGAGACAGCGCCGTTGATCTTCACCGCCCTGTTCTCACCGTTCTGGGCGGATGGGTTACTGAACCCGATCGCCTCGATGTCGGTGCTGATCTACAACTACGCGATCATGCCCTACGAGGCCCAGATCTCGCTGGCCTGGGCTGCCTCCTTTGTCCTCGTGGTGATGATCCTGGCGGCCAACCTGCTCGCCCGCTGGCTGGGCCATCTTTCCCGTCAGTAATCCTGGAATCAGGAACCGGCATCGTTCCGCCAGCCCCTGCCACTCGCCTGAAGTCTGCTCGTTTCTGACCACCGCCTGATGACCGCCTCCTCCGCCAGCGCACACCAGACCCAAGAGGGGACCTGTCTGTCTCTGCAGGATCTCTCGATCAGCTACGGGGGCAAAGAGGCCGTGCGGGGTGTTCACATGGACATTCCCAAGGGGAAGGTGACGGCATTCATTGGCCCATCCGGTTGTGGCAAAAGCACAGTGCTACGAGCACTGAACCGGATGAACGATCTGATTGACGGCTGCTCCGTCAGAGGTCGTGTGATTTTTCAGGGGCAAGATCTGTATCAGAGGGACATTGATCCTGTTGAGGTCAGGCGCCGCATTGGGATGGTCTTCCAGAAGCCCAATCCCTTTCCCAAGAGCATCTACGACAACATCGCCTTCGGGGCCCGCATCAATGGGTTTAAGGGCGACATGGATGAACTGGTGGAGCGCTCCCTGCGTAAAGCTGCGCTATGGGACGAGACCAAGGACAAGCTGAAAGACAGTGGCTACGCCCTCTCCGGAGGCCAGCAACAGCGCCTCTGCATTGCCCGGACCATTGCCATCGAGCCTGAAGTGATCTTGATGGACGAACCTTGTTCGGCGCTGGATCCCATCTCCACCTTGAAGATTGAGGAGATGATGCATGAACTTAAAAAGAACTACACGATCGTGATCGTGACGCACAACATGCAACAGGCCGTGCGCGTCAGCGACTTCACGGGTTTCTTCAATGTGAGCAATCGGGATGACCGCAACAGCAAGGTGGGCTGCCTTGTGGAGTTTTCAGAAACCGAGTGTATTTTCAACGCACCACAACAACTGGCAACGCAGGATTACGTCAGTGGACGTTTCGGTTGAGCGACTCGACTCAAGCAGGAAGTAAGACATGAAAAAGCCGCTCAGAGAGCGGCTTTTCGAACGGAGAGGGAGGGATTCGAACCCTCGATAGAGTTGCCCCTATACAGCATTTCCAGTGCTGCGCCTTCGACCACTCGGCCACCTCTCCGCGAGGGGCTTTTCGCAACAACAGACCTGACAGCAAAGAGCCACCGAGGACTGTCGCAGCTGCGCGGGGCAACCCCGAGAATGTAGCAGTCACCCCACCTTGTTGGTTTCCCGGCCGATGCGCAGCCATCCGATCACGGTTCACTGGCGGCAAGAAAACCGCACCATTGAGCTGAACGTGCCGGAGGGCGAGTACATCCTCCGCAGCTTTGAGCAGCAGGGTGAGCCACTGCCCTTTAGCTGCCGCAACGGCTGCTGCACCGCCTGCGCCGTGCGGGTGCTCGAGGGTGAGATCGATCAACGGGAAGCTCTGGGCCTCTCCCGCGAAATCCGCAAGCAGGGTTACGGGCTCCTCTGCGTTGCCCGTGCCACGGGTCCCCTGGAAGTGGAGACCCAGGATGAAGACGAGGTCTATGAGCTGCAGTTCGGACGTCACTTCGGCCGTGGCAAGGTGCGAGCCGGATTGCCCCTGGATGAGGAATGAGCACAGCCGCACCTGCACCTCTCTCTGAGCAGGCCTGGCGCGGTTCAGGTCTCAGCAGTCAAGAGCTCCAAAGCCTCTGCGCGGTTGCACGGACAGCCGCTGAGGCTGGCGCCCAAGAACTGCAGAAGCTGTTCGGCCAGCTTGAGCGGGTGCGTGAAAAAGGCCGTGCTGGTGATCTGGTGACCGAAGCAGATGTGGCCGCCGAGCAGGCCGTTCTGGCGGTTCTGAGCGAGCAGACCCCCGATGTCGATGTCCTGGCCGAGGAAAGTGGTCAACAACAACGGGGCAGCACAGGTCTGCAGTGGTGCGTGGATCCTCTCGATGGAACCACCAACTACGCCCACGGTTATCCCTTCTTTGGAACCTCCATCGGCTTGACCTGGCAGGGTCTGCCGCTGCTGGGTGCCCTGGCGGTTCCGGCCCTGAACCAGCTCTATTGGGCCGCACCAGGCCAAGGGGCTTGGTGCAACGGCAGCCCTCTGCACGTCAGCAGCTGTGATCAACTCCAGCAATCGCTCTTGGTGACGGGCTTTGCCTATGACCGCCACACGCGCCTGGACAACAACTACGCGGAGTTCGCCTATTTCACCCACCGCACCCATGGGGTCAGGCGAGGCGGGGCAGCGGCTGTCGATCTGGCCTTCGTGGCATCAGGGGTCCTCGATGGTTATTGGGAGAGAGGTCTCTCGCCTTGGGACCTGGCAGCAGGCATCGTGCTCGTCGAGCAGGCCGGTGGGGTCGTCTGTGCCTATGACGGCTCAGAAGCCAAGCTCAGCGAAGGCAGGCTGATCGCCTGTGCTCCAGGTTTGCGACAGTCACTGATCGACGGTCTCGCGGCCTGCCGCCCCCTGAGCGGCGCCAGCTTTGGGGCCCCGGAGCTCGACTCCAGGTCTTGAGCGACCACTCCATAGGATCGGCGCACTACGAGCTGGCCCATTCATGGCTCTGCAACCGGCTGCCGGCACCAGGGATCTGAACCCCAGGGAGGTCGATGGCAACCGCTGGTTGTGCGACCAACTGGGGCAGGTCTACAGACTCTGGGGCTATGCCGAGGTGGCGCCTCCCACCGTGGAGCGGCTCGAGACCCTCGAGGCCGGTGGGGGCATCAACGACCAGGAACTGGTGCGCCTGGCGGCCGACGAGCCCTTAGGGCTTCGGCCGGAGATGACGGCATCGATCGCCAGGGCAGCAGGGACGCGGATGGCGCAGCGCCCGCGGCCCTTGCGGCTTTGGAGCAGCGGGCTGGTCTTTCGCAGCCGGCAAAGCGACACTGGCCAGCACCGCCTTGAGGAGCAGCTGCAAAGCGGCGTCGAGCTGCTGGGCAGTGATGCGGAGGCCGGCAGCGCCGCGGATGCGGAATTGCTGCGTCTGTTGCTGGCCTGCCTCAGGCAACTGGGAATCGAGTCCGCCCAACAGCCCCGGCTGCTGCTCGGCCATCACGGCGTACTGAGCGCCCTGCTCGATCAGGTGCCTACAGATCAACGCACCAGCGTGCGGCAGGCCCTGATCAGCTTCGACCCCCTGGCGCTGAAGCAGCTCGACCTGCCGGCCCATCAACGTCAGGGACTGGAGCAACTCATGCGTCTGCGCGGGCAACCGGAGGCGGTGCTCTACCAACTGGAGCAGCTGCTTGGACCGTCCCGGCAACTCGACAGCCTGGCCGAAACCCTCAAGGTGGTGGCACCCATTGCCCAGTCCCAGCAGGTGCAGATCCAGCTGGATCCCACCTTCCAGCCCCACTACGACCTCTACGACGGTCTGGTCTTGAAGCTGGTCTGTCAGGGTCCCGAGGCTCCTCTGGAAATTGCCAGCGGTGGTCGTTACGACGCCCTGGTGCGGCGTTTTGGTGGTTCAGGTTCTGGGCTGGGATTCAGCTTCGATGTGGAAGCGATCCGCAGCCTGCTGGGCACCGATGGCACCGCTCCCAACCGCCCTGGCTGCACGCTTGTGAGCTACCGGAGCATCACAGAACTTCCTGCGGCCCTGGAACTGCTGGAGTCACTGCACAGAGCCGGCACGCCTGCTGAGCTGTTGCATGGCCCCTGCTCCAGCCAGGCAGAGGCCGAAGAGCAGGCCCGGATCCGGGGATGCAGCGCGACGCGCTGGCTGGATTGATCCCTAGGATCTGCGCCGTTTCGCGCAGGCCTGTCATGGCACACACCATCGTCACCGACGTCTGCGAAGGGATCGCCGATTGCGTGGATGCCTGCCCTGTGGCCTGCATCAATCCGGGCAGCGGTGCCAATGCCAAAGGCACCGGCTTCTACTGGATCGATTTCGACACCTGCATCGATTGCGGCATCTGCCTGCAGGTCTGCCCGATTGAAGGCGCGATCCTTCCCGAGGAAAAGCCCGAATTGCAGCGCGCGAGCTGACGAACTGCGCGCGCCAGGACGCCACCCGAGTGTCAGGACTTAAGCATTTCTACGGATTTGGGTCCCGTGGAGGAGTTGAGTGGGTCTGAGCTTGTGGAATCCATGGCCCTCGAACCTGGCGACCTGGTCGGACTGAACGAACAGCCAGGGTGTGTCTTCCAGCTGATCAACCTCGATCAAGACAAGGGTTGCGCCTGGGTGCGGCCCTGGCCCCTGGCCAGTGCACCTGCCCAGACCTTCTCGGTCACGACCATGGATCTGCAGCAACTGGAACCGGTTGCTTAAAAGAGTTGGAGGGGAAACGCTTGGGGACCAGATGCACCCCAAGATGACCTCCTGACGAGAAGGACGATATGAACTGGAACAGCCTGCATCAGCAGCCGCAGGCCCTTCGTGAGCGCCTGTACCGGCTCATCGACGGCCTCGGCGAGCCCCATCGCCATTTAGACAGCTGCTACCCAAGCCTCGAGGCGGCCCTGGAGGACGCCATTGCCTGGCTGGAGCACAGTGCGCTCGATCCCAGTGAACAGGCGGTAGGCGTCGAAGTCGACACGGCTAGTGGCGACTGGCGGACCCTGCGCAGGCCGGAACCGCTGTTCTGCAGTTGGAGCCGCTGAGGCTGAATGAGCCGCTATCACTGCCCCTACTGCGCACCGGCTCCGGCCTATCACCGCAGCGATGAACAGGGGGTCCAGGTCTGCGGCTACTGCGGCGATCCACTGGTTCGAATTCCCAGGTTCCAGCTGCGACAGCTGGCTGCCCTGGTGGCCGTGGGGGCCTTCCTGGCACCCCTGCTCTCGCTGATCTGGTTCTCGCTGCAGGGGCCGGATCAGCGCAGAGCCCCGGAACGTCAGGACCGCGTTGCGATGACCTGGGTGGCCGATTGCCAGGCACCACTGGCGTCATAACGGCGGATCAATCGAATCAACCGATCGGGGCTAGGCAGCCAACCCGCTTCGACCACAAAGGACTGGCGGTGGGTGACCCGATCGGGACGGATCAGAAAACCGCCATCCGGCAACCACTGCAGAGTGCTGGTCTGCTCCCCAGGGACGATCCCAAGGCGATCGTTCTGCAAGGTGATGGATCGATCGATCGCCTCTGAGCCAACCACTGAGTTCATCTGCAGGGAGCTCGCGGCGGTCAGGGAGACACGGAAACTGCTCTGGCTGCGGGTGGGCTCAGGCCAATCAGCACTGATGGTGGCCGCCTCTCCCTGCCACTCACCCGTGAGCGACGCGGGACTGCAGAACGGTTGCTCGCAGGCATCCGTGCCGCTGCGGAACTCCCGGATCAGAACCGCCTGTTTGTAGCTGCCATCACTGTGATGCAGCTGAACCAGGCGATGGCGACGATCGCCATCCACAAAGCCAAATTCCGCTCCAAACTCGCTTCCAGGGGACACCTGGAGGGTGCCTTTGCAGAAGGTGCCGTTGTCAAAAAAGACCACCTGCCGGCCGAGGCTGCGGTAGTCCTGAGCCATGTCATGGATCGGCTCAGCGTCGTAGCCCTCGGGCCCGAATCGGCGCAGGCGAAAGCGCACGAGGCGATCGTCCTCATCGCTCTCCAGGCTCAGGATCGAGGGGGTCGACTCGAGCAACTCCCCCGCAGCGCTCACGCCTGTGAAACTGCCTCTCCACTCGCCGAGGTTGCAGAGGAAGTTCTCCCACTGACTGCCCATGGCGCGGCGTTGCTGGTGAAGGGGAGCCGGACCCTAACCAACCCCTTGGAGGGCGGGAGGTCGGTTTCCTGCCCACGCTGGCCCCTTGGCGGAGAGCACTGACTCAGAGGAATCTGGTGACAGCGTTGCGATCAGAACCTTGGTGCTGCAGGCCGAACAGGGTCAAATCCAGATCCACACCGAGAACATCTTCCCGATCATCAAGAAGGCCGTCTACAGCGGCCACGAGGTGTTCCTACGGGAGCTGGTGAGCAACGGCGTGGATGCCATCAGCAAGCGCCGCATGGCGGCGATGGCCGGGGACTGCAGTGAGGGCAGCGAAGGCAAGATCAGCATTCGCATCGATCGGGAGGCCAAGACCCTCACGATCTCGGACAACGGCATCGGCATGACTGCCGATGAGGTCAAGCGCTACATCAACCAGGTGGCCTTCTCCAGCGCCGAGGACTTTCTGGAGAAGTACAAGCAGGAAAGCGACGCCATCATTGGCCACTTCGGCCTGGGCTTCTACTCCAGCTTCATGGTGGCCAAACAGGTGGAGCTGGTCACCCGCTCCGCGCGTGAGGGCAGCGAAGCCGTGCGCTGGAGCTGCGATGGCTCCCCCAACTTCAGCCTGGAGGCGGCCGAGCGCAGCGAGGCGGGCACTGACGTGATCCTGCACCTCATGGACGAGGAAGAGGAATACATCGAACCGGCTCGCATCCGCACGCTGATCACCACCTACTGCGACTTCATGCCGGTGGAGGTGCAGCTGGAGGGCGAGACCATCAACAAGCGCGAGGCCCCCTGGCGCAAGAGTCCGCGTGATCTGACCGACAACGATTACATCGAGCTCTATCGCTACCTCTATCCCTTCCAGGGGGACCCACTGCTGTGGGTGCACCTCAATACCGATTACCCCTACAACCTGCAGGGCATCCTCTACTTCCCCAAATCCACCGGCCGTGCCGACTGGGAGAAAGGTGAGATCAAGCTCTACTGCAACCAGGTCTTCGTCAGCGACTCCATCAAGGAGGTGGTGCCCCGCTACCTGCTGCCCCTGCGCGGCGTGATCGATTCACCCGACATCCCGCTGAATGTGAGCCGCTCGGCACTGCAGACGGACCGTCGGGTGCGCTCCATCGGCAACTTTGTGGCCAAGAAGGTCGGTGATCGACTCAAAGAGCTGCACCGCGATGAGCCCAAGCGCTACGCGGAGATCTGGGAATCTCTGGCACCGTTCATCAAGATCGGCGCCATGGAGGACGAGAAGTTCGCCGACCAGGTCGCTGAGCTCGTTCTCTTTGGCACCACCGCAGCAGCAGCAGAAGGAGAGGCCGCTGACCCCATCGGCGGAGACGACGGCAAGGTCTTCACCACCCTCACGGGCTACCGCTCCCGCCTGGCCAGTGACAACGACAAGCGGATCCTTTACTGCACGGATGAGGCCGGTCAGGCAGGCGCCTTGGCCCTCTGGAAAAGCCAGGGAGCCGAGGTACTCCTGGCAGACACCTTCATCGATACCCAGTTCATCCCCTGGTTGGAGTACCGCCACGAGGAGCTGAAGTTCCAACGGGTCGACAGTGAACTCGATGACTCCCTGCAGGAGAAAGAGAGTGAGCTGAAGGACTCCGAGGGCAAAGACAGCTCCGAGAAGGTGCGCGATCTGTTCAAGGGCGCCTTGAACAACGACAAGGTGACCATCCAAGTTCAGGCCCTCAAGGGCGACAACGCCCCTGCTGCCCTGATCCTGTTGCCCGAGCAGATGCGCCGCATCAACGACATGGGCGCCCTGATGGAGCAACGTCTCCCGGGCCTGCCCGATCACCATGTCCTTCTGGTGAACCGCAAGCACCGCCTTGTCGAGGGTCTGCTCAAGCTCTCCGCGGGATCTGTCATCACCGGTGGCACTGGCAGCTCACCGAGCCAACAGTTGGCCGACGATCTGAGCCGCCATGTGTATGAAATGGCCCGCCTAGCGGTCGGTGGTCTGGAGCCCAACCAGTTGGCCGGTTTCCAACAGCGCAGCTGTGATCTGATGGGCAAGTTGATGGACCGGGGGCTTTAAGCCCCCTCTTGCCATGGCCAGCCCCGCCGCGCCCGCGCTGAGCGCCCTTGCCGTTCTGCTGTGTGGGGGGCTGCTGTCCTGGCTGCTCGCCAAGCTGATTGCCCGATCACAGGCCCGGCAGGCGGGCGGTGATCACCTGCTGATCACCCTGGTGGCATCAGCCCTGCCACCCCTGGGATGGGTGCTGAGCGCGAGCCTGGCCTGGCAGATCCTTCCCACCAATGCCGCCAGTGATCGGATCGCCTTCAGCCTCGCGAAGCTGATCTTGGCCGTGCTGCTCATCCGTCTGGCCAACCGCATTGGTCAGCGCGTGCTCGGGCGTGCTGCGGCCCAGAGCGATGATCCCGCGCTCAGCGGGATGCTGCGGGCGCTGGCACCCATGCAACGCACCCTGCTCTGGTGCCTGGGGGTGATCCTCTATCTGCAGAACATTGGCGTTCAGATGGCCGCCATCTGGGCTCTGCTCAGTGCTGGTGGCATTGGTGCCGGTCTGGCCTTGAAGGAGCCGGTCTCGGAGTTTTTTGAATACATCACGATCCTGTTGGACAAACCGTTTCAAAACGGCCAGCTGATTCAGGTCGGTGAGGTGACCGCGACGGTGGAGCGGGTGGGTGTGCGTTCAACCCGTCTACGCAGCGTCAACGGCGAAGCGATTGTGATGAGCAACAGCGCCTTAACCAACGCTGTGGTGGCCAATTACGGCGACATGCAGGAGCGCCGGCTTGTCCAACGCTTAGGCCTCACCTACGACACCCCCGCCGAACAGCTGGCGCAGGTTCCTGAGCTGCTGCAAACCCTCGTTGAGCGCCAAGGAGATGCCCGTTTCGACCGGGCTCATTTCGTGGCCTTCAACAGCAGCAGCCTGGATTTCGAGCTCGCCTATTTCGTCCCCACCAACGATTACAAACGGGCCCTGGATGTGCAGCAGCGCATCAACCTGGAGATCGTCCAGGTCTTTGCGAAGCAAGGACTGCAATTTGCCTTCCCCACCCAGAGCGTGCAGCTGCTCAATCCCCTGGGAGGCTCCTCTGCAGGGGGGTGAGCACGGCTTGCTACTGTGGCGCCTTGGCCGATTGGCCAGATTCATTCGTTTTGATAGGTCGGTCATGTCCCGGGTCTGCCAACTCACCGGCAAGCGCGCCAACAACGGCATGGCCGTGTCGCACTCCCATATCCGCACGAAGAAGCTTCAGCAGGTGAACCTGCAAGAGCGTCGTCTGTGGTGGGCCGAGGGCAATCGTTACGTCAAGCTCCGCGTCTCCACCCGCGCCCTGAAGACCATCCAGAAGAAGGGTCTCGGCGCCTACGCCAAGCAGCTGGGCATCAACCTGGCCAAGATCTGAGCGTCCCGTCGGCCCTAGCCGTGAAGCGTCGCGATCTGCTTAGGGCCGGTGGACTCAGTTTGATCAGCCTGCTGGGGTTCCCCCGGCAGGCTTTTTCAATGGGCGGAACGCTGCCGCCGCTGGATGCTCCCGCCCCAAGCTTCGAGCTGCCGGGCGTGGTTCCCTCACCTGAAGGGGCCCAGCAAACCCAGCTGGCCCTCGCGGACCTACGGGGGCAATGGGTCGTGCTGTACTTCTACCCACGCGATTTCACGGAAGGCTGCACCATCGAAGCCCGCGGCTTCCAACGGGATCTGGCCGACTTCCATCGAGCAGGGGCCGAGGTGGTGGGCATCAGTGCCGATGATCCCGAGTCCCATCAGCAGTTCTGTGGCAGCGAAGCCTTGAGCTACCCGTTGCTCTCCGATGAAGGAGGTGCCGTCAGCAAGGCCTACGGCAGCTGGATCCCGCCCTTCTCCCAGCGTCACACCTTCTTGATTGATCCGCAGGGTTCTCTTCGCGCAACCTGGCTGGGAGTCAGGCCCCTGGGCCATAGCCAAGAGGTGCTCACTCGCTTGAAGGAGCTGCAGGCCTGAGCCCCTAGGCCAAAGAACGCCCCCGCCAGGTCCAGCCACGACCCGTCATGGTCTTCCAGACACTGGCAGGAACAATCGCCGCGATTAAGGCGGCCCCAAGCCAGCTCAACCACCAGTACTTCAGCGGCGTGGCAAATCGCCAGGTGCTCCAAAGCCTCACCGCAAAGACCAGAGCGACTCCAGCCAGAGCGGCCATGGTGAGAGAGGCGGCTTGATCCAGGGACAAGGCCCAGGCGAGGCCTGCGCTGAGGGCCGCAACCCAGGGGATGGCAAAAAGCAGCAGGACGACGCCGACGCTGCCGGCCGCCTTGATCACACTGCGATCGAGGCCAAGAAACCAATTTTTGGTCCAACCCTCCCAAAGGGCCGCGAAGCTGCGGTACATCCGCAGATTCACCCAATCGACGCCGAGCAGATAACGGAGCTTCAGGCCAGAGCCCTTGATCAGGCGGGCCAGGGCCAGATCTTCGACGACCTCACCGGCCACAGCGCGATGACCACCGACGGCCTCATAGGCGGAGCGGCGAAACAGCATGAAAGGCCCCGCGGCAAAGGCCGTGGCATCAGCGGGGTCATTGCTGCTGCGAATCGGGAAGCCAAGACCCAAAAGGGCAGCCACGATCGGTTGGACGAGCCACTCAGCCAGGCAGCCGCACTCCAGGCGGGGGGCCAAGGAGAGCAGATCTGCGGAAGAAAGGGTGGCTTCTGCCAGAGCTGCGGCCACGGATCCAGGCAGCAAGGTCACATCGGCATCGAGGAACAGAAGCCACTGCCCCGAAGGATCGCCATCCGGCCATGGCTGAGAGGAGGCCACGGTTGCGGGCCAGTTCTTCCCGCACCAGCGCTCATCAGCGGGCCTTGGGCCAACGGAGAGGACCCGCCCATGGGCGGAAGCGCCAGCCAGGCGCTGACACTGCAACTCCGCCAGGGAGGCCGTCGCGTCCGTGGAGCCATCGTTGGCGACGACGACCTCCACGGGCAGATCTTCTGGAAGAGCTGAGAACAGGGCCGACAGGCAACCGGTGATGTTCAGTTCTTCGTTGTAGACAGGCACCACGACACGCAAGCTGCGCACCGTGGTGCGCCAGTCCGCCTGGTCAGGGGCAGGAAGGCGAGGGGCACGACCGAGCTGCAGTTCCAGGGAGAGCAGCAACAGCACCAGCGCGGTCACGCTGAGCCAGCTCAACAGGATCAGGATGTCGAGAATCACCAACCAGCCACCACAACCTTTCCCACCATGCGCTGGCTGCGCTGAAGCGCGTGGGCCTCTTCCAGCGTGGCGGCCGCGATCGGAGCCAACTGGCGCTGCAGGGTGGTGCGAATGAGTCCCTGCTCCACCAATTGGGAAACCTGCTGCAGGATCCGGCCTTGCTGCGCCATGTCCGGGGTCCCATAGAGGGAACGGGTGAACATCAATTCCCAGTGCAGGGAAAGGCTTTTGCGCTTGAGGGCCAGCACATTGATCGCTGCAGGATCTGGGTCATCAATCAGGGCCAGGGCGCCTTGAGGATGCAGCAGTTCCACCAGCGCATCAAAGTGCTGTGCGGTGTGGGTCAAGGAGACAACCCGGCCAGCACCGTCAAAGCCGAGGGCCTGCAGTTGGGGCAACAGCGGCTGGCCATGGTTGATCACCCAGGAAACGCCAAGCTCTCGCAGCCAGCGCTCACTCTCAGGCCGCGAAGCAGTCGCCACCACCGTGATGCCGGTGAGAGCCATGGCCAACTGAATCAAGATCGAACCAACGCCGCCGGCTGCTCCCACCACCAGCAAGACCTCCCCTTGATGGGCCGTGGACTCAGGGCGAAGCTTGAGGCGATCAAACAGCAGCTCCCAGGCCGTGATGCTCGTCAGCGGCAAAGCCGCCGCCTCTGCGTCAGAGAGGTTGCGTGGCGCCAGGGCAACCAGGCGCTCGTCCACCAGGTGCCACTCGCTGTTGCAGCCAGGTCGATCTAACGCTCCCGCGTACCAGACCCGATCCCCCAGTTGAAAGCCCTCGACACCGTCTCCGACACCATCAACACGGCCGGTGGCATCCCAACCAAGCACCCGCCACTGCCCAGGCGGAGGGCTCTCCCGCTGTCGGACCTTGAGGTCCACCGGATTCACCGCGAGCGCATCCACCCGAACCAAGAGATCACGGCTACGGGGCTGAGGTAACGGGAGGTCAACGTCAACCAGAGGGCGCGGATCAGCCGGTGACGTCGAGCCTGCATAGCCGATTGCTCGCATGATCAGTCCTCCAGATGGCGAAGCAACTCCCTGTGCTGGGCTGCTGCGGCCACCAGTTCCGCCAAACGCGACGATCCCGGCGGCTGATCGAGGGCGCTGCTCCACTGCTGGGAGAGATCCTCAACACTGGGATGGGGAGAAGCCAAATCCGCGCAAGGGCAACCGATCTGATCAGCGCAAGCCTTGACCTTCGGGTCGTAACTCAAGGCGGCGACGGGGGCACCGCTGAGGGCCCCAAGGATCAAGGCGTGCAGACGCATCGCAATCACCAAGCCGGCGGAGCGGAACACGGCCATGGCCTCGCGGGGGCTCGTCGCTTCAACCTGACGGCTTCGCTGCCGCAGGCCTTCAGGGACATAGCCCTCCGCAAGCAAAGCCGCCAAAAGCGTTTGGTCTTGCTCGCGGTGGAAGGGAACCCAGAGCACCTCTCGGTTGTGCACCTCGGCCAGCTGGGCCAGAGCCTGGAGATAGGGGGACCAGCGCTCGCCCGCGAGCCAATCGGTGGGACGCCAACACACCACAATCGCTCCGCCCTGGCCTAACCACTGCTCGCGGGGAAGGGACCAGACCGCGTCAACCGCGTGATCCGCCTTGGCGGCGCCCAATTGTGTTGCCAGGGTCGCCGAATCGGCATCACGCCAGGTGACCGCGGTGAGCCAAGGCAGAAGCGCCCGCACCAAGGCACGGCTTCGGCGGCGGCGCAGGGGGCCAAGCCCCTGGGCCCAAAGCAACACAGGCTTTCCCTGAAGCCGTGCCGCTGCAATCAGCGCGGCGTAATAGAGGAGGCTCTGGAAGCTGGTTGAGTCCTGGAGAAGGCTGCCACCGCCAAAGACCAGCGCGTCGGCACGTCTGAGCGCGGAGAGAACAGCGCGGGGGCTGCGGCGCTGCACCGTCGCTACGCCATGACGGGCCTCAACATCAGCGCGATCAAACGCCGTCACAAGCGCCGAGGTCGAGGCTGGGAGCTGCTGAAGGAGAGCAGCCAACAGCGCGTCATCTCCAAGGTTGTGCTCTCCGTAATAACCGCAGAGCAAAACCGTCTTCGTCACTGCCTTGGCTCAATCACCCGCGTAGCTTGACACCAGCCGTTCAAGACGAGAGCGCTCAAGAAGAGGCCGCTTAAGAAGAGAGCGCTTAAGCGCAGGCGGCTAGACGCTGACGAAGCA
>JBMSIW010000034.1:0-17128 GCA_049418265.1 Vulcanococcus sp. | reverse complement strand
CGCTTAAGCGCAGGCGGCTAGACGCTGACGAAGCAGCGAGATCTCCTGGTCGATCAGGAGTCGCGCAGCGTCGAGGTTGGCGGCTGTCCCCAGCACCACACCGCTGCGGTGACGGATCAGGTAGGCATCCCGGTGATTGGGACGTCCCACCAGGGAGACGGAGCAGCCGCGGTGCAACCAGCACGGCGCAGATCTCGGTGTTGGCATCGGTGCGTAGAGCACTGAGCCACTCCAACCAAGAGCTGAGCACAGGGCAATGGCCCCAGCGGAAGAAAACTCAAAGATTGGGCATCAGAGCGCTCAACCGTGTCCGGAAATCGCCCTTGGGCATGCCCCCCTTCAGTTCGCCATGGATCTCAAATTCACCTTCCGGATCCGTGACCAGGAGGTAGGTCGGCCAACCCATCCCTTCCTTATTGGGGTATTGGGCCATCAGCACCTTGCGGTAGCGCCGATAGGTAACCGTGTCCTGCAGCATCACACTGACAAACGAACACCCCAGCTCCTCGCTGACACGGGCGTCGTAGTGGCTCATCCGATGGCAGGTGCCGCAGTCCTCAGAACTGAACTTCAAAACCACCAACGACATGCTGAATCCCTAGGGGCCTAGAGATTAAGCAGCACAATCCTCATCGCGCTCGCTGTGTGGGCGTTCCAGAAACGCCGCCTGGGAGCTCAACCAGTCGTTGCGCACCAGCAGATCTGCCATTTCACGCATCAAGCGCACTTGCTCCAGCAACAGCAGAGCGGCGGACTTTGCCTGATCAAGATCCGTGATGGCTTCGATCTCGCGGCGGGCAATTTCGATGGAGAAGGCTCGTCCTAGCTGATGTTCCAAGGGAGCAGGGCATCGGAGTAAGGGGTGTGGCTGCCCATGAGGCAAACCAAGGAGCGCAAGCCGGAGCTCACTCCAAAGCAACGTCTCCTGAGAAACAGACATCCAACAGGCGATGCAGTGCCTCCGCACGGGAGTCGACACCCCACTGCTCTTTCAAGGCATCCAAACGGGCCAGGTGCGACAGGCTCATGTCGCAGCTGATCTTGACCCGGGCATGGCCCAAAAACGGAAGACTGTGCATGACATCGTGCAATCCGCTGGCGCAACAATGCTGCGCCCAGGCAGGACTGTCAACGCAACAGCCGCAGGGGGAGAGCCGGGCCGCCGAGGCTGAAAACCGAAATCTTTCCTGGTGGCTGACAGCCAGACCAGGCACCATCCATAGCGTGGCTGCGAGCACCTGTGGGGTGCATGGGGGAGCGAAGCCGGGCGGGACACCCGGCTTTTTTCTTGCTCAGGCGTGGACGCCTGAGAGGCCAACCCGCTCAAACAAATCTGCACTGGCAGGGTTTAAACCGACCACCTCCACAACCGAGCCTGCGCCGCGGAAGCGGCGGATGACCTGATCGAGGGCCGCCACACCACTTTGATCCCAAAGATGGGCCGCACTCAGATCAATCACGACCCGCTCTGGGTGGTCATGCAGATCAAACCCAGCCTTGAAATAAATCACGCTGACAAAGAAGATCTGACCGTTGACCAAGTAACACCGCTCCCGACCACCACTGGGCAAGGGGGCATCCCGGTGCTCTACTTCAATCACCTTTGCCACCTTCCGGCTGAAGAGGATGGCCGCCAAGGCCACACCGGAGAGAACACCAAGGGCCAGGTTGTGCGTGATCAAGGTGACGACCAGGGTGAGCACCATGACAGAGGTATCGCTCTTCGGTGCTCGACGGATCTCACGCAACGACGACCAGTTGCCCGTGCTGGCAGCCACCATGAACATGACCCCCACCAGGGTGGCCATGGGAATCTGCTGCACCCAATCCTTAGCCAACAAGATCATCGCCAAGAGGGCGACACCAGCGCTCAAGCTGGAGAGTCGCGTACGACCACCGTTGTTGATGTTCATCACCGACTGACCCACCAGAGCACAACCGGCCATGCCGCCAAACAGGCTGCTGACGATATTGGCGATGCCCTGACCGCGCGCCTCGGTGTTCTTACTGGATGTGCTGTCTGTCGCATCGTCCAGAAGATCTTGCGTGAGGAATGTCTCCATCAAGCCCACCAAAGAGATGGCCAGGGCCGTCGGCAGAATCAAACCCAGGGTCTCCAGGCTGAAGGGAACATCCGGCAGCGCAAAACTGGGCAATCCAGTCGGAAGGGTTCCAAGGCTGGCCACGGTGGGGACGTCCAGCTTCAGGCCCATGGACAGGGAGGTCGCCACCAAAATGCCGACCAGGGCCGATGGGATTGCTCTGGTGAATCGCGGTAGGCCGTAGATGATCACCAGCGTGAGCAGCATCAACCCCCACACGGCTGGGAGCTGATCGGGCCGAACCAAGACCTTCTCGGGATGGAAGGCATTGAGACCGAGCTGCGGCAGTTGGGCCAGAAAAATCAAGAGGGCCAAGGCATTGACGAAGCCCGCCAGCACGGACTGGGGAACAAACCGCATCTGATGGGCCAGACGCAGATAGGCCCAGGCGATCTGGAGGACCCCCGTGAGAACACCTGCAGCCAAAAGAAGCTGCAATCCCTGACCGGGTGCCATGGCGTTGCCCTGCTGCACCAGGGACGTCATCAACAGGGCCGTTGAACCCGTTGCGGCGGAAATCATGGCGATCCGTCCGCCAACGATGGAGGCGGTCACCGCGATGCAGAAGGCACCGAACAAACCCACCTGCGGATCCACTCCGGCGATGCCAGAAAAGGCAATGGCCTCGGGGATCAAGGCAAAGGCCACCACCAGCCCTGAGAGGAGATCGCGGTGGGGTTGATCCCACCAATCCTTGAGCGGGGTCAGCATGGAGATCCACGGATGCGCCTCTGCCATGGTGCCTCGTGGGCCAGTCCCCGAAAGCGGTGCCGTGGAACGTCAGCCCTATCTCGAGCTCGAGGCCGTGGAGAGCTGGCTTGGGCCAAGACCGGTCTTCAAGAACCTCAGCCTCTGCCTGAACCTTGGCGAGCACACCGTGGTGCTTGGCGCCAACGGAGCCGGGAAAAGCGCCCTGATCAAGCTCTTGAGCCGCGAGCTCTACCCCGTGGTCAAACCCGGATCAGCCCTGCGGATCTTTGGTGAAAGCCGGGTCAATTTGTGGGATCTGCGCCAGCGGATGGGACTGGTCTCAGCAGACCTGCAGGCCAACCACCGGCCCGACACTCCGGGATTGGAGGTCGTGCTCTCGGGTCTCTTTGGCTCCATGGGACTGGGCCGCCCTCAACAACCGACACCAGAGCAACGGGAGCAAGCCGCCGAACTCCTGGATGCCTGTGGCTTGACCTCCCTCGCCCACCGCCCGTTCGGCCAATGCTCCGATGGGCAACGGCGACGGCTTCTCTTGGCCCGCGCCATGGTGCACGGCCCCGAGTTGCTCGTCCTCGATGAGCCCACCAACGGACTCGACATCAAGTCCAGGCATCAACTGCTCGAGACCCTGCGCAGCCTGGCCCAGAGGGGAACCACCTTGTTGTTGGTGACCCATCAGGTTGAGGCCATCATCCCGGAGATCAGCCGCGTGGTGTTCCTCAAGGACGGGATGATCAGCGCCCAGGGCTCCTGCGCAGAGCTGTTGAAGAGTCAGCCCCTGAGCAGCTTCTTTGAAACGCCACTCGAGGTCGTGGAACGGGGTGGCTGGCGGCAGGTCGTACCTGCGACCCTTGCTTGACTCTGGGCTGAAGCTCAGAGTTGCGAGGAGACATCCCGAAGGGGGATGGAGGCGTGGCCCCAATCCCCCTGGCGCAGAAGGCCCGGTGCACCGGGTGCCGGACGAACCGCTGATCCAGCCCCATAGACCGCATCCACCCAGCGCACCAGCAGGGCAGCCAACACCCCGCCATGGGGATGGCTACCGGGGCGAAGGTTGAAGTGATCACCGCCTTTCGCCAGCACCACCTGATGCCCCAGAGCGGCAGCCTGTCGCATCGGGGCAAGGGCCTCAGGGTCTGGCGGCACAACCCAGTCATGGGTACCGCTCACCACCAGGAGACGACCGGGGTTGGACTGCACCTCCTTGAGAGAGAAGAGCAAAGACATCGGCGGGGAGACAGCTGCAGCGGCCACAACCCGTGGATCACTCAGGTCTGCCTGGCCCACCCCATCCAGCCAACTGCACTGCAGGGTCCAGCTGAGATTGCGCTGGGGGTCCGTGGTGCTGTCGCAGCGCTGACGCAGAGACGCGGCCATGGGCTTCAAGCCGGCCTGTTGCAGCGCAGTGGTGGCACCCCAGGAGTGGCCGATGACTACAACCTGATCGGTCTTGACGGCACCCACCCCTGGGAAACGCTGGGCCGCGAGGGCATCCGTGATGGCACTGAGATCACGGACCCGCAGCGCCAACTCAGCAGGCTTGGGAGGGGCGGCCTTACCGCTGAGGACCATGCGCTGCTGGCGGTTATCGCTGCCGGGATGACGGGGCAGTGCAACGGTGTAGCCCTTGGAAGCCAAGGCACGGCCCCAGGCCTGGAAGTTCGTAGGGGTATCCCAAAGACCGTGAGAGATCAGCACCACCCGCTGATTCGACGGTCCGGTCGGCTGCACCAGAACCACCTCTAGGGGCTCCGGACGGTGGGCAACCGGTAGCTGCAGGGTGCGAGAGCTCGAACCCGCCAGGTCGGCTTCCGTCGTAGGCGCAGCAGACGGTGGGGCCGAGGCAAACAGACGGTCTGCTTGCCGCCGCTGCTCCAGCATGCGACGGAGCATGGCTGCAGCCTCCGCGAGGTTGACGCGCACGCGCTGACCAGGAATGGCCTCCAGGACATCGAGCAGGGTGGGCTGCTCGCCACCGGAGCGCTTCGCTGCGGCGGCCAGGGCCTCTTTAAAGCGTTCACCGCTGAGGTCCACCGTCTGGCCCTCGACCTGGCCCAAGGAGGAAACCACCAGGAGGGCTTGCTCCAACAGTGGCGAACCGATGGAGTCCTCGGTGAGGTTCGTCAGTGCGACCGGAACCGAATGGCGCGTCAAGGCCGCAATGGAGCGCCCGATGGCTCCCGAAGCGGCACGATCCAGCTCCGCTAAATCACTGTCGCCGGCCATCAAGGCCTCCGGGTTGCGCAGCTCGGAAATGGACAGTGTGAAGGTGCTGTTGAGGTTGGGAAGCTCCAACACCACCTGCTCAAGGGCCCGGGCCGGTGCAGCCAGCGAGGCTGCCGCGATCCAGCTCAGCAGGCCCAGACCCCAACGCTTCATCGCCAGTCCACTACCGAAGACGCCTCATCATTGCCCCAGCACCAAAGAGTCCGATGCCTGTTGAGGTGGCCTTGGCAGTCCTGCAGCAAGGCGAGCACTGGCTGCTGCAACTGCGCGATGAGATTCCAGGGATCGTGGCGCCGGGGTGCTGGGGCCTCTTTGGAGGGCATCTCGAAGCTGGCGAGACACCCGAGCAGGCCCTGCGGCGCGAACTCTGGGAGGAGATTCGACTCCCACTGCAAGAGGCAAAGCCTTGGTACCGATCCCATCGGGGCGATCGAATCCGGCATGTCTTTCGCGCTGATCTCAGCGTCCCCCTCGATCAGTTGCAGCTACTGGAGGGAGCGGACCTGAGCCTGGCTCATCCGGAACGGCTGAGGCAGGGCGCATGGCTCAGCCCCAAGCTGGGCTGCCGCCGGCCCCTGGCGCCGTCCCTGCAAGAAGCGCTGGAGCACTACTGGGCTGAACAGAGCGGCACGATTCGATAAAAAATCCGATCATCGGAGCAGCACAAATCGGCGTAGTAACGCTCCAATTCGTCGTAGGCCTCGTCGTAGCTGGCAAAGCAGCGTCCAGCCAATTGGTCGTGTTCTCCGTCATCACGGATGATCCGAACACCCAGCTCCACCGCTTCTCTCCCCCGCAACGCCAGGGCCACTCTGACAACCAGTTAAAAAGCCGCACCTGGGCCCTGGCCGAGATCGCAAAACGGCGGTTTGGTTGTGCTGTGTGAGGAGCGAGCGATTCCTCGGTCGAAACAAGGACAGACCCAGGTCGATCGCTCAGACCCCGTCGCAAGACGGGGTTTTTTCTTGCCACAAGCGCTCTAGGTGAGCCGGGAGCTCTCCGTAGACCAGTCCCTCGCCATGGGAGCGCCGCAGGGGATTCAGACCGATCGAGCGGCGATCCGGATGCAGGTCACGGCTTGGCACAACCCAGAAGCGCCACTGCGTCGCATCGAACAGATCCAAGCCCTGAAGGGATTGAGGCGTGGATCCCTCAAGGAGTCCCAGCACCTGGTAGTCAGCCTGAAAGGCCCAGAGCTTGAAGCTGATCGACTGGGGCTCTTGCTGCTCTGGGTGCTGGATGTAGGCCGCTGAACTCAACGCCAACGTGAGATCACGCAGCGCGATGAGCTGATCTCGCCAGGGCTGCTCGTGGCGGACCTGCCCAGGCTTGGGTTCAAGCTCCAGGGCATGGAGCACCAACCAGTGCAGGTAGGCCTCACGGAGCTCCTCGGCATAGGGATTGGCGCAGCACCAGCGCAGAAAGGCATCGCGATCAGCCATGGCCTCAGCTCCCGCCACCCTGCTCAAAAAGGTCCCGCCACTGGCGCTCGATGGCAACGGCCTCAGGGGTGCCCTCCTGGGGAAAACAGGCCAGAAAATCCTTATCGCTCAGCGGCTGGTAGGGCCCCTGCTTGAGCTCAAACATCACCGAGTCGATGTCCAGCGCCACCAGGCTGTGGACCTGACCTTCGGCGAGCTCGATCCCCCGCAGCGGTCCACTGGCTCGCAAGGTTTCGCGCTGCAGCAGCTCCCCTTGCTCATCGAACAGCAGCAGACCGATCGCGCCTTGAAGCACCACAAAGCATTCGAAACCCTCACCGCAGCGCTCCCGCCTGTGGCGGTGGGGCCGCACATAGGTACCGGGTTGGAGCACGTTCAGAAAACGCTGAACCGCGTCCGGCTCGTCATGCAAGTTGAAATTGCACCGCAACCGCGGGCGGGAGCGGGCCTCAGCGGCAATCTGATCGAAGAGAGCCTGATCGAGTTTCTGCAGAACAGGACGCTGCATCGCTCCCCGTTGAACCAGGTTGGTTATAGGGAGATCGAAGCCGCCTCGTCAGCGGCGAAAACGCTGGGAGAACGCGCTGCTGAGCCAGACCGCCATCGGTTCCGGCAGGGACGTCGCCAGGGCGGCCATCAGGCGGTTGAGCCAGCCATTCACCACCACAACCCGTGACCCGGCCAGAGCGCGTATGGCAATGGCGGCCACCTGATCCGCCTCCATCCAGAACAGTTCAGGCAGGCGGCGCATCCTCTCCTCGACCCCCAACACCGCATGAAACTCGGTGTGGACATAGCCAGGGCAAAGGGCCATCACCCGGATACCCCATGGGTGGTTCTCAGCAGCTAGAGACTGAGACAGGCGAATCAGAAATCCCTTCGAGGCGCTGTAGAGACAGCTGCCTGGCAGACCAGGAATCAGGCCGGCCAAGGACGCCACATTGATGATGCGCCCCTCCTGGGCCGTGCGCATGGCAGGCAGCACAGCCGCGATCAACTGCGTCGGGACTTCGACCATCAGCTGCAACATCCGCTGCATCTGCTCCCAGGAGGCTTGCTGAAAGCCACCGCGCAACCCGAAGCCCGCGTTGTTGACCAAGGTGTGCACCGAGCAGTCCCTGGCGGCCAGGTCACGCAGCAACTGCTCGACAGCCCCAGAGGCCGCCAGATCAGTGGCGAAGACCCACACCTTGATGCCATAGGCGGCATGCAACTCGGAGGCCAGCTCTTCGAGCCGCTCCCGGCGCCTGGCCACCAGAACCATCGAGCGGCCCTCAGGAGCGAGGGCTCGGGCCAGGGCCGAACCAATGCCACTGGAGGCCCCGGTGATCAGGGTGCAGGGCTCACTCATAGAGCCAGTCGTAGGACTCAACCGGCTCTGGCTGAGCGGCGGCAGCCTGGACGGAGACAGCCGACTTCAGAGTCAGAAAGGCCACTACGGCCTCCAGGCTCAAAGCCAGAGCCAGGCAGCACAGCCCCAACGCAGCCACAACGGCTTGGGGATGCACCAAGACAGCAAAGGCGTCATCCATCGCTCGTATCGCGGAATTACCCCACCCCTAGCCAGGCCATGGCCATTCCGGCCAAAAGGGGCTTAAGATTGGCTTTAGGTTTGATGGCCTCGGGTGAACGAGAACAACCCCGTCCTGCACTCGATGCGCCATGAGTTGGGGGAATTGCAGCGGCGCTACGGCCACCAGCCCAACGATTTCAACCGCTATCAGCTGGTCCGCCACGAACAACGCTTGGCCCAGTGGGTTCCTACGGAGCAACTGCGGGCCTCAGCCTGATGCGGGTTCTGCCCATTCATCTGCCCGCCGGCACGGATGTGCGCCGCGCGCTTGAAGATCTTGCTCGACAGGAACAAGCCAGCGGATTTGTCTTGAGTGTGGTGGGCAATCTCAAGAGTGCTGCCTTTGCCTGCCCCGGCCAAGACGGCCCCACAACACTCAGCGGAGAGCTGGAGATCATCACCCTGCAGGGAACCCTTTCCCCCCAAGGGGTACATCTGCATTTGAGCTTCTCGGACGGCCAATGCCAGGTCTGGGGAGGCCATCTCGAACATGGCTCCCTGATCCTCAAGGGGGCCGACCTGCTGGTGGGATTCCTCAAGGCAACGCCTGACAGTGCCATCAGAGCGAGCGCTGAGCCCAGGGTGGCCATTGCTGCCGCTGAGAACTGCCCCTGGTCCCAGCGCGCCCTGCGCATGTTGCGCAGCCTGGACATCCCCTTTGAAACGGTCTCGGCGGATGGAGATTTGCCGCTGATTTGGATCGATGGGGAGCTGATTGGGGGTTACGAGGCTCTGGCTGAGTGGCACGGCAGCGGACAGCTACAGCAACTGCGCCGTGGAACCTGAGCAGCGCTGGCAGCTCAGAACGGGGGCTGGTTGCGAGCTGATCATTGGCCGCTATCCATCCTTCCGATACGACGCCACCGGTGGAGGCGGCCTGAGCAGTCCCCAGATCCGCGGTGAGGAGAACCTGCAGCCCCTGGTTTTTGCCGCTGAAGGCCTGGTGATCCCCCCTCTCGATGCAAGCCGGGGACGCTTTTTAGGACTGCCGCTGCCGCCAGGCGTGAGCATCCAAATCCAGCCCGATGAACTGGCTGGAGAGCTGAACATCAGTAGCGGTGAACTCAGGCTTCACTTCCGCTCGCGTTTTCGCTTCACCGTCGGCTCGCCGAAGCGCCCCCTCTATCAGGCCTCAGATTTGCTGGTGGACACCCAGCTGACCAGCGGCTCTGTGCAGAGCAAGCGCCACAGCCGCAGCGGACGTCCCCTCGCCAGCGATGGCAGCGCCACCCTCGTCGGCGTGGCGACCATTGAGCCCTGCCAGGACCCGTGGCTCAATCAATTCCTCGGGCTACCGGATGAAGCATTGGCCCTGATGCACCTCACACTCGAACGGGTCTGATGCGCAGGCTGATACGGGACCTGCGGGCGAACCTGCTGCTCCCTTTGCTGATCCTGCTGATTCCTTGGGGACAGGAAGCCCTCGATCAGCTGCTCTTTGCGGGCAGGTGGAATTTGCCCATGGAACCGGGCGGCTCTGTTCTGGGGGTTTTCACGGCCCCGTTCAGTCATGCCGGCTGGGGACATCTGCTGGGCAACAGCCTGATCTTCGTGCCGCTGTCCTGGTTGGTCCTGCTGAAAAGCCGCAAGGACTATTTGGCGGTCTGGCTTGGGGTCTATGCCATGGCGATCCCCGTCTGGTTGTGGTGGCCAAGGGGAAGCCACGGTCTTTCTGGCGTGGTCTATGGACTGCTGGGCTATCTCCTCTGCATCGGCTGGCTTGAAAAGCGCACCAGCTCGATCCTGCTCTCAGTGGTGGTCCTGGTCAGCTACGGAGGAATCCTTCCGAGCCTCTTGCCGATCTTTTCCCCCGTTGGGGTGAGCTGGATCGGCCATGCGTCGGGGTTTATCGGTGGAATCCTTGCCGCCGCTGCCGTCGCCAGAGAATCCACTTAACTAGGGGCCATGAAACAGCTGCGAGCGATTGGGCCAGGCCTGAGAGCCTGCAGCGCTGGAGCAACACTCCTGCTCTGGCTCAGCGGGGGGTGGTTGAAGGCGCAGCCATGGGCGCCTGGCCAGGAACCACCGCCGGCACCAACCGTGGTGAAGCCGGCTGAGGCCCAAGCCCTCGAGGCACTGCGGTTGGAGTCTCGCGGCGTGGAGGGTCGAAAGCGCTACCTCAAAGCAGCCCATGACCTGCTGCATCGCTACTGGGGAACAAAGGTCAAACCCGAGTTGCTCTTTGCCGGGGATCAGGCCGGCGGCTGCGGCGTCAAGACGGTGGAGCACCCGATGGCCTTCTACTGCCCCACCAGCCAACAGATCGCCATGGCTCTGGATCTGCGCAAAAGCGTGCGTTCAGCCAAAGGCCTCTCAGAGCAGGAACTGCTCCTGCTGGATCTGGCAGTGCTGGCCCATGAATGGGGGCACCACGTCAATCGCGAAAAGGGTCGTGGTCCCTTCGCCGGGGGCATGGGACTAACGGTCAAGCAAGAGGAGCTGGCGGCGGACTGGCGGACAGGTGTGCTGCTGGGCTGGTTACTCAGCAGTGGTGCCCTCAGCGTTGAGCGCTTCACGCAAACAGCCAACCTGATGTTCGAGATGGGGGACTACGAACGCATCTCTCCTCAGCACCACGGCTATCCCAAGGATCGTTTTCAGGCCCTCACCAAAGGTCTCAGCACCCAAATCACAGCGGGGCAATCCCTAGGAGATTGGACTGTTGACACGGCCGAGACCTTCAGCCGCCCGCTGCCCGCTCAACCCGAGGACGCGCAGCTCGGAGCACGGCGTTATGAGGTGCAGCGGTTTGAGATCGAACGGGGCCAGCAAATCGCCACGAACCTTCTGGGGGGACTACTCGGAGCGGCCAGCTGCGTCTGGGGAAGTCAGGACCAGTGCCTCGGGATGGCCATGCAGCAGGGCAAGGGTCGTGCCGACGGGCGCTACACCCAGCGACAGTTGACCCTCTGGTGCCACTCCGCTCGCTTTGACGTGAGTGCGGACGACTTTGATCCCCAGGCCATCAGCCGGGATGGGAAAGGACAAGCCGCTGTGCTGGCCGCCAGGGACTGCCCGATCGCTAAGCCGTGATGACGGTCTGGCGGGCCTGCAGGACCGCCGCAAGAAAGGCCCGCCGCTTGAAGCGCGTCCAGACGTCAGCCGCCGTAAAGGCCTCGCGGCGCTGGTAGCGGTTCCACCACTGCTGCAGATCAGAACGCGTGATCAGCCCATGTTCTCCGGACATTTCGAGACGTGCAAAGAGGACGGCAAGGACCACATCGGCGCTGCTGATCTGCTCTGCGAATAACCAACGATCAGCTTGAACAGCAGGAAGAGAAGCCAAGTAACCCGCAACCTGCTCTCGCTGGATGGCGAGCACCGCATCAGCGGCCTGGTCCGCAAACAGCGCCCGCCGCTCGCGGTTCTGCTGAGCCTTGGCGAGCAACACCTCGGCGTTGTCAGGACAGCGGCTCGCCTCCTCTTCAAGCGAAGCGATGACGCCGCCAAGGACCTTGATCACCAAGGGCTGCATCCAGGGGCGTCGGCTGAGCAGTTTGCTGAAGGTGAGAGCTTCAATGGAAAGGCGGTAGTGGCCATCGACGGCTGTCGCGATAGGCCCCTGGGAGGCAGGGTTTTGATCCGCCCAGTCCGCTCCGGCCTGCTGGGCGGCGAAGCGCAGGATCTCGGAGCTATCGCAGAGCAGCAGGCCCGGACCCCGAAGGGTCGGCACGGTCATGTGGGGGTTCAAGCGCCGGTAGGACGGACTCAGCTGCTGCTTGGCCAGGTGAATGTCCAACAGGCGCGAGACCACGCTCACCCCTGCCTCGGCCAACGCCAACCGGGCGACCATCGAGTAATAGGAGGGGGCTGCGTGGAACAGCTCCAGAAGAGACGCTGTCATCGCTCAACTGAGAGCGAGGAGCAATTCCAGCTGAAGCTTGTCGGCCAGCAGCGGATCAATGCTTCGGAAGTGAGTCAGGGCTCGCTGGCGTTGATGGGGCTGCAGCTGGCGAAGGTCCGAAACAGCCAGCTCGAGACAACGTTGATCCAACTCCGGATTCACAAGGGTTCTCCAGCGATTGGATCGAACCGTGAAGCCAGAAGGGGGGCCAGGGTAGAGGGCCAGATCCCGATCTAGCCCTCTCAACCTTGCAGGCTGCGGACCTCCTCATCCTGACGATGCTGAAGCCAGGCCTGCTGCAGATCAACGCGGGTGATCTTGTAGCCCAGCTGCCTGGCCTGAAGGATCAGGGCATTGTCATCGCGGCAGCGGCGCAGGGCCAGACGCAACGAAGGACGGGCTTCGGCCTCGACCACCAAGCGCTCTAGTTCCTGCCAGCTCATCGAAAGAACCCGGGCTTCGAACCTTGGCAGAGGGAAAGGCCTCGCACCAGAGTCAGCGCACGAGTCTCGCGAGCCTCCTGAGGCTCAGAGAGGGCAAGTCAGTGTTGATGCCGCTGGCGGGGACACAAGGGTTCAGGCGGCGAAGGCAGGTCTGACTGCGACATGAGATTGGCCCAAGCCGGGGCTGGATTTGCAACGAGCTGTGTCGAGGGCTTTCGCTTGGGAGGTCCAATCCTTTAACAACGACATCAAGCGCCGAGCGGGCGATGGGCTTCTTTGTTCAGCTGACTGAAGCCATCGCCGAGCGTCAGTCCTTGCTGATGACCGGCCTGGATCCGAACCCGGAGATGCTCCAGAGCTGGGCTCAGCGGCGGGGCATGGGCAATCGCTCGTTTCTGAGCCAAGCCAGGCATTGGATTAAGGCGGTCGTCGAGGAGACCAGCCCCCACGTCTGCGCCATCAAGGCCAGCCTCGGTTTCTACCAGGCCCTGGGACCGCTGGGTCTGGAGTTACTCCTGGAGGTGCGGGACCTGGTGCCCCGAGAGCTGCCACTCATCATCGATGCGAAGCACGGCGATCTGAATTCATCCACTGCGCTGGCCCACTACCTCTTTCGTGACCTGGCAGTGGACGCGGTGACCCTCTCACCCCTGGCTGGCCAGGACATTGCTGCGCCCTTCCTGCTCTATCGCGATAAAGCGGTCGTGATCACGTGCCGAAGCTCCAATCCAGCTGCCAAAAAAATCCAATATCACCCCAATGAAGCCGATCCGCTGTTCTTGCAGATCGTTCGAGAAAGCCAACTTTGGGGGACGCCAGATCAGGTCCTCCTGGAAGTCGGAACCAGTGATCCCAAGGTCCTGTCTCAAGTCAGGCAGGCAGCGCCAGAACGGGTCTTGATGCTCCGCTCCATCTGGAGTGAGGAAGAACGCGTTGACGGATTGCTCGAAGCCGGCCTCAGTGATTCGGCTGATGGGCTGTTGATCCCGATGCCCCAGAACCTGCTGGTGGAGGATGATCTCGCCGAACAAGCAGCGGCCCTCAAAGGCCGCATCAATCGGCGCCGTGAGAGTTGGTTGCAACAGCATCCGCCAGGTGAGGCCGATCGTTGTGAACTCTGGCTGGCGCAACCAGAGAGCGATGAGGGCACTCCAGCGGATGCTCTTGATGCCTTGATTGTTGATCTCTTTGATATCGGCTGTCTGCTGTTTGGCGAGTATGTCCAAGCCTCAGGAGCCGTCTTCAACTACTACATCGACCTCAGGCAGATCATCTCCGATCCGAATCTGTTCCATCGGGTTCTGCACGGTTACGCCAGCCTGATGGAGGGGCTGAACTTCGAGCGGATCGCGGGCATTCCCTACGGCGCTCTGCCAACGGCAACGGGACTGGCCTTGCAACTGCATAAACCCCTCATCTACCCGCGCAAAGAGGTCAAAGCCCACGGAGCCAGGCGCCTGATCGAGGGTGATTTCCAGGAAGGCGATCAGGTCATCGTGGTGGACGACATCTTGATCAGTGGTGGCAGCGTGCTGGAAGGGATCGCCAAGTTGGAGCGCTCAGGTCTGGTGGTGAAGGATGTTGTGGTCTTCATCGATCACGGCGGAGAACGGGACCGCAGTGCCCGCGAGCGGCTCAAAGCCAAGGGCTACCAGGTCCATGCCGTGATGGACATTCAGCGGATCACCCGGGCCCTGCTGGCAGCTGGCCGCCTGAGCCAAGAGCAGGCAAAGGTGCTGGGATAAAGCCATGGGAGCATCTCGCCGCACCAAAACCGCCCGTACGGCATCCTTCAGCCTGGTCCTCGCCCAGTTCCTCGCTCTAGGGCTGCTGCTGGTGGCTTGTCAGCGGGGACAGAACCCCAAGGAGACGAAGCCAAGCGAAGGCCTGCCCAGCCGCGAGGAGGGCGCCGAATCCCGGCGACGTCAGTCCCAGGAGCAGGAGCTGACGCGTCTGCTGGATGAGGCGGAGGATCTCTTCAATCGCGGCGAGAACGATCTGGGCTGCGAGCGCGTTGAGCGTGCCGATGCGTTGAGTCAGTCTTTAGCCAAGGCCCCGACCAACCAGCAAAAAAGCTTCCAGGCCGCCTGCAGCGCTCAGTGAGAGCAAGCGGGACGGCCATGATTCAGGCCACGGCGTTAAGCAAGACCTACCGCGTCGCCGAAAAACAGCCGGGCCTGCAGGGAACCCTGCGGCACCTGCTGCGGCGGCGTTATCGGGATGTCGCGGCTGTGCAGGGGGTGAGCTTCAACATTGAGCCGGGGGAAATCGTCGGATTTCTCGGGCCCAATGGCGCGGGTAAAACGACCACCCTCAAGATGCTGAGCGGCCTGATCCACCCCACCGGTGGCGAGCTGAGCGTGGCGGGACATCGACCGGAGCGGCGCCAGAGCGCCTTTCTCGAGCAAATCACCCTGGTGATGGGCAACAAGCAACAGCTCATCTGGGACCTGCCCCCGCTCGATTCCATTCGCGTGAACGCGGCGGTCTACGGCATTGATGACCAGGAGGCGAAGCGACGCATCGACGAACTCGCGGAGATGTTGGAACTCGGAGAGGAGTTGCATCGACCCGTGCGCAAGCTCTCCCTCGGCCAGCGCATGAAGGCCGAGCTGCTGGCGTCACTGTTGCATCGGCCGAAGGTGCTGTTTCTCGATGAACCCACCCTCGGTCTTGATGTCACCGCCCAGGCGCGCGTGCGGGAGTTTCTCGCGGCCTACAACCGTCGCTACGGCGCCACCATCCTGCTCACAAGCCACTACATGGGAGACATCACGGCTCTCTGTGAACGGGTGCTGCTGATCCATCAAGGCGAGCTGTTTCATGACGGTGAGCTCGAGGCCCTGACGAATCGGCTGGCGCCGCAAAGGCAGGTGCGCCTGGAACTGCAACAGGCCTATCCCAGAGAAGCGTTTGAGGGCTACGGAGTGGTGGAATCCCATCAGGAGCACCAGGTGCTGTTGCTGGTGGAGCGCAAGCAACTGACCGAAACCGTGGCAGCGCTCCTCAACCGCTTTCCCGTGGTGGATCTCGAGGTGAATGATCCGCCCATCGAGGAGTTGATGCGCGGTCTCTTCAGGGCTGCAGCAGCACCGGAGCAGGCGTGAACAGGCGAGCACGTCCAGGCATCGCGCGCCTGCAGGTGGCACGGCAACTGATCACCACGCAATACGCCTACATGCTCGAGTACCGGGCCGAGATTGCGCTGTGGGCCCTCTCAGGCGTCCTGCCACTGATCATGCTGGGGGTCTGGCAGGGCAGTGGTGCGGCGCAGAGAGCCGGGCTGACCCAGGCGCAACTGAGTCATTACTTCGTAGCGGCCTTTCTGGTGCGTCAGTTCACGGTGGTCTGGTTGATCCATGTCTTCGAGGAAGACACCTTGAGCGGCAAGTTGTCCCCTTATCTGCTCCAACCGCTGCAACCCCTTTGGCGCTATTTCGCAGCCCATCTAGCCGAACAGGCAACACGGGTTCCGTTCGTCCTACTGATGCTGCTGGGCCTGGCTTTGTTGAATCCAAGCCTGCTCTGGTGGCCGTCTGCAACGCAGCTCCTGTTGGCAGCAGCGGCCATCTGGAGCGCCTTCATTTTGAGGTTTCTGCTCCAGACCCTGGCCTCCATGCTCTGCTTCTGGAGTGAGCGGGCAGCCGCCTTGGATCGGTTGCTCCTGATTCCCTATCTGTTCCTCTCAGGGCTGGTGGCACCGCTCGAGACCTTCCCAGAACCCGTGAGGCGACTCGCCCTGGCCACTCCGTTCCCGGCGATGGTGGATTTTCCGGCCCGCCTGCTCTGCGGGGAACCTGTGGATGTAGCCAAAGGATTTGCTGTGATCGCGTTGTGGTGCCTGGTCCTGGCGCTTCCATGCCGCTGGCTCTGGTGCCGTGGCATCCGCCGCTATGGGGCCATGGGGGCATGACGATTCAGCGCTATGCCCGGAGCCTGGGTCTGTTCTGGAGAACCTCCATCGAGGCGGAAACGGAATACCAACTCAACATGCTGCTGGAGCTGCTCTCGGTCCTTGGCAACCTGGCGGGAAGTCTGTTTGTGCTCTCGCTGTTATTCAGCGGCGAAAACAGTCTTGGCGGATGGAGCTGGCATGAGGCGCTGGTGGTTCTGGGGATCTACACGCTCCTCGATGGATTCACGAGTTGTTGCCTGCAACCCAACCTGAGCAAGATCGTGAACCACGTGCAGCAAGGAACCCTGGATTTCGTGCTGCTCAAACCCATCGACAGTCAGTTCTGGCTGTCTTTTCGCTGCTTGTCGCCCTGGGGAATCCCAGCGCTGCTGATGGGCCTGAGTTTGATCAGCCTTGGGCTGCTCAACAGCGCGAGGGGCGTTCAGCTCGAGAGCCTGCTGCTCGGTACGGCTCTGTTGATGAGTGGGGCCCTGATCCTGTACAGCCTCTGGTTTGCCCTGGCAGCACTCTCGATTTGGTTCGTGAAGGTCTGGAACGCCACTGAGGTGCTGCGCTACACCCTGGTGGCAGGTCGCTATCCCCTCTCGGCCTATCCAGCGGCCTTGCGAGCGGTCTTTACCTTCGTTCTACCGGTGGCGTTTATGACAACCGTCCCGTCCCAGGCGCTGCTTGGATCAGCCTCGCTGGAATGGGTCCTCGGCTCTCTTACAGCAGCAGCGATCAGCCTGCTGGGCAGTCGACTGTTTTGGCAGTACGCGCTCAGGCACTACACCTCTGCCAGCAGTTAACCCATCGGTTAGCCCCCCAGTAACCCACGGATTAGCTCAAGGATTAACCGACAAAGCGCTTGTAGAGCCAGCGCACAAACGCA
>JBMSIW010000033.1:0-18262 GCA_049418265.1 Vulcanococcus sp. | reverse complement strand
TCTGGCTGGAGGAGGGTGGCCGCTCGATCGGGGTGATCGATCAGATCCAGCTGCCCCATCAGTTCACCACCCGCTCCCTGCGCAGCTGTGATGAGGCGGCCGAGGCGATTCGCACGATGGTGGTGCGCGGGGCGCCTCTGATCGGTGTGACCGGTGCCTATGGCCTGATGCTGGCCCTGCAGGTCGATCCGAGTGATGCCGCGTTGGCGGCGGCGTTTGAGCAGCTCAATGCCACCCGCCCGACGGCCGTGAACCTGCGCTGGGCCCTGGAGCGGGTGCGCGATCGCGTCGCCCCGCTGCCCCCGGCGGAACGGGCGGAGGCGGCCCAGGCGGAAGCGGCGGTCATCGCCGATGAAGACGTGGCCATGTGTGAGGCCATCGGCGAGCACGGCCTGACGATCTTCCAGCAGTTGGCCGCCGCACGCCCTGCCGAGCGCCAGGGTCAGCCCTTCAATGTTTTGACCCACTGCAACGCCGGTTGGCTGGCCACGGTGGATTGGGGCACGGCCCTCGCGCCGATCTACAAGGCCCACCGCGCCGGTCTCAACATTCATGTCTGGGTGGATGAGACCCGCCCCCGCAACCAGGGCGCCTCGCTCACGGCCTATGAGCTCGGCCGCGAGGGGGTGCCGCACACCGTCATCGTCGATAACGCCGGCGGCCACCTGATGCAGCACGGCCAGGTGGATGCCGTGATCGTGGGCACCGATCGCACCACCCGCCGCGGTGATGTGTGCAACAAGATCGGCACCTATCTGAAGGCCCTCGCCGCCCACGACAACGGCGTGCCCTTCTATGTGGCCCTGCCCGCCTCCACCATCGACTGGAGCATCGACGACGGTGTGGCTGAGATCCCGATCGAAGCGCGCAGTGCCCGGGAGGTGACCCACATCCAGGGTCGCGTTGACGACGGCCCGGCTGCCGGCGAGCTGGCCACCGTGCAACTGACCCCCGATGGCAGCGAAGGCTTCAACCCCGCCTTTGATGTCACCCCAGCTCGGCTCGTCACGGCGCTGATCACCGAACGCGGTGTCGTGGAGGCCAGCGAGAGCGGTCTGCGGGGGCTCTACGGCCATGCCTGATCAACAGGATCTGCGCGAGCAATTGGTCGCCTGCGCCCGCCGCATGCAGGCCAGCGGCATCAACCAAGGCACCTCCGGCAATCTCTCGGTGCGCATCCCCGGCGGGATGCTGATCACCCCCAGCTCTCTGCCCTATGAGCAGATGCAGCCCGGCGATGTGGTGGCGCTGGATCTGACGGGCCAACCGCTGCAGCCCGCTGAGCCGGGGCGTCCCCAGCGGCGGCCCTCCTCGGAATGGCGGCTGCATGCCGATGTGCTCGCCAGCCGGCCGGAGGTGCAGGCGGTGCTGCACTGCCACTCGATCCACGCCACAGCCCTGGCTTGCCATGGCCGTGACATCCCCCCCTTCCACTACATGACCGCCGTGGCGGGTGGTCACGACATTCGTTGCGCCCCGTACGCCACTTTTGGCACCCAGGAGCTCTCCGACGGGGTGGTGCACGCCCTGGAGGGGCGTCTGGCCTGTCTGATGGCGCAGCACGGTCAGGTAGCCGTCGGCCCCACCTTGGATCGGGCCCTGGCCTTGGCCGTGGAGGTGGAAACCCTCGCGAGGATCTACCTGCAGGCTTTGGCCCTCGGGGAGCCTCCCTTGCTCAGTGCCCAGCAGATGGAGCAGGTGCGCCATCAGTTCCGCACCGTCCTCTACGGGGTGGCTACCCCAGCGTCCAGCTAGCGGCTCCGGCCCAGGGAGAGGCCGAACAGGATCGAGCCGGCCGTCAGGGCCAGCGCGACGGCGCTGAACAGGGGCAGCCCCCAGCTCACCAGGGCGATGGGGGCCAGGGCTGTCACCAAGCCTCCCCCCAGGAAAGGTTCAAACACCAACTGCTTGAAGGAGAAACCCTCCATGGCACGGGACCGGCCCGAGGGATCGGCCATGCGCAGCAGCAGCAGTCCGGTGGCGGTTACCCCCGTGCCCTGGCCGAAATCAGCAATGGCCCGCTCAAACCAGTGATCGGGGAACACCCGCGGGCCCAGCAGTAGAAACACCGCCACGTTCCAGGCCAGCCCGGCCAGCGCCAGCAGGCTGAACGGCAGCCAGTTGTCCTCCAGTAGGGGCAGGTTGAGGCTGGCCATGGCCGCCGTGATCAACACGTCCATCGCCAGGGAACCCAGGCTGGCCTGCACCAGCGGCGAGGCGAGCTGGCTCTGCCGTCGCCACTGCAGCGTCAACTGCACCAGCAGGCCGCCGATCATCGCCAGGGGAAACACTGGAATCGCCTCCAGCAGCTCACCCCCCAGCTGGGTGATGCCGTGCTTCAGGAGCACCCCGAGCCCCACCGCCGCTCCGGCCAGGGCCAGGTTCACCGTCAGCGCATCGATCGTCAGGGATTCGCTCGTGATCCCCTCGCCCTGGTTCTTCTCGCTTGCTGACTCCATCAGCAGGCGGTTCTCGGCGGAGAAGGGATCACTCAGCTCTGCCTCGGCGCCGGCCAGCCGGGCTTCCCGCTGCCCAAGCCACTGGCGGCTGCGCCCGATCACCACCAGCGTGCTGCCGATCAGGACGGCCGCCAGCACCCCCACGGTGGCCATGGCCAGGCCGAGGGCTTCACCGGAGGCCAGTCCCAGATCGCGAAAGGTGGGCCCCATGCCTGCGGCGGTGCCGTGCCCGCCTTCGAAGCCCACTTCAATCAGGCAGGCCATCAGGGGATTGGTGCCGAACAGCGGCTGCAGGACGGCCAGCACCAGCACCCCGCCCACCAGGTACTGCCCAAACCCCAGGGTCATGCCGAAAGCGGTCTGCCCGGCGGCGCGGCGCCAGAGCTCCTGGGGGCTCGGTAGCCGCTGACCCAAAAACAACGTGGCGAAGACCAGGGAGATCAGCACCCCAGGGGTCTGGGCCCAGACCGCGTACACCCGCTCCGGAAAGATCGACCAGGGGCCAAACGGTCCCACCAGCAGACCGAGCAGGCCTGCAACCAAGGCCTCTGGAATGCCCAGTTGCCGCAGCCAGCGCAGCCGTTTGCGCAGCGCGATCCCGAGCAGCAGCAGCAGGCTGAGGCTCGCGAAGGCCACCAACACGTCGAAGAGTTTCATGGCTGCGGCAGCGACGCCCCACTGTTGCGCCCCAGCTGCGCCAGCAGCAGCCCACCGCCGCCCGCGAGCAGCACCACGACCAGACAGAAGGCCGTCCAGGCCGGCAATCCCCAGCCCACCACCGCCAGCGGGGCCACCACGGTCACCACCCCGCCCGCCAGAAAGGGTTGCAGCAGTAACTGCTTGAGCGAGAAGGCGGGCAGCGCATCACTGCGGTCCTCGGGATCGGCCATGCGCAGCAGCAACAGTCCAGATGCAGCCACGCCGGTGGCCTGACCAAATTCGATCACCGCCCGCTCAAACCAGTCCGCCGGCAGGAGCTTGGGAGCCAGCAGCAGGATGATCGCCAGATTCCAGCCGAGTCCCGCGGCCGCCAGCACCGTCAACGGCAGCCAGTTGCTTCCCAGCAAGGCCAGGTTCAAGCAGGCCGTGGCCGAGGTGATCAGCAGATCGGCCGCCAGGGTGCCGATCTCGCTCTGAACGGCAGGGCTGGCCCAGTGGGTGAGGCCCTGGCGCTCCAGGAACCAGCGCACCAGCAGCGAGCCGATGATCGCCAGCGGAAAGACCGGCATGGAGGCCCCCACCGCGGCCACGCCACCCCCAATGGCGTCGGTGCCCAGGCGCAGCAGCTGCAGCAGGCCGCTGCCGATCAGAACGGCCACCCCCACCAGCGCCAGATTGACGGGCCAAGCGGCCCAGAGCGGTTGGTTGGTCACTGGGCCTGCGGCCGCGGTGCTGGGGCCTGGATCCTCTGGCGCTGGGCTGGTTTGCGACAGCAGCCAGCCCTTTTGCCGGGCCAAGACGACCACCAGACCGCCCACCAGGGTGGAGGAGAGCAGTCCCACCGTGGCCATGGCCAGACCCAGATCTTTGCCCCCTTCAAAGCCGAGGGCCGCGTAGCTCGGACCCATGGCCGCGGCGGAGCCATGGCCGCCTTCAAAGGCCACTTCGATCAGGCAGGCCATCACCGGGCTGAAGCCCAGCAGCGGTTGCAGCACCAGCAGCACCGCCAGGCCCGCCACCACGTATTGGCCGAAGCCGAGCACCAGCGCCAGGGAGACCTGGCCTCCCACCGGTCGCCAGACCCCGCGCCACTGGGGCAGGGGTTTGCCAATCATCAAGGAACCGAAGACCAGGGTGAGCAACACCAGTGGCAGGCCTTCCCAGAGCTCCATCAGATGGACCGGTAGGAGCGGCAGCAGGCCATCGGGGGCGATCAGAAGACCGAGAACCCCCGCCAGCAGGGCTTCAGGAATGCCCCAGAGGGGCAGCTTCAGGCGGCGGCCCAGGCTGCGGCCGGTGCTCAAGATCAGCGCCAAGACCCCGCTCGCCAGGGCTAACCAGCTGAGGGAGTCCAGCCCTTCGGCGGACCACAATTCCGCCACGAGGTCAGGCATTGCCACCGGTCATAGCTGGAAGTGCCGTCGGAAGAACGTCTCGGTTGCTTCCAGCACCTGGATCTGGGTGGCCCCGTCGCGAAAGCTATGGCCCTCGTCGGGGAACAGGTGCACCTCAACCGGGATCTGATTGGCCCGCAGGGCCTCGGCCATCGCCTCGGTTTGTGCGGGGGGCACCACCACGTCCTGAAGACCCTGGAAAAAGATCACCGGGCAGCGAATCCGGTCGGCGTGATGCAGGGGCGAGCGCTCCAGATAGCGCTCCCGCTCCTGCGGCCAGGCACCCACCAGGCCATCGAGGTACCGGGCTTCAAAGCGGTGGGTGTCCTCCGCCAGGGCGCTCAGATCCGCGACGCCGTAGCGGCTGGCCCCGGCGCTGAAGACCTCCGTGAAGCAGAGGGCCGCGAGGGTCGTGAACCCGCCGGCGCTGCCGCCTTCGATCGCGATGCGATCGGCGCGAGCCCAGCCCCGCTGCACCACGGCCAGGGCCGCGGCGCTGCAGTCCGCCACATCCACCACGCCCCACTGCCCATCGAGGCGTTCCCGGTAGGCGCGGCCGAAGCCCGTGGAGCCGCCGTAGTTCACATCCACCACGCCCCAGCCGCGACTGGTCCAGAACTGGAGCGCCAGGTTCAGGCCCGTGCGCGCCATCGCCGTGGGGCCGCTGTGACTTTTGACCAGCAGTGGGGCCTGGTCGTGGCTTCCCCCTGCCGGTGGGTAGTACCAGGCCTGGGTTGGCTGGCCGCCGTGCCCCTCAAACCAGAGTTCCAGCGGGACGCTGAGCGCGTCGGGGGCCACGGGGCAGGGGGCGGCTGGTGTGTGGGTCCACTGGCCGCGGCTCAGCTCGAGCTCCAGCAGGCCTGAGGGTTCGGTGGGACTGCTGGCCACGCAGGCGATACGGCCCTGCTGGGCGCAGAGGCCGGCCAGGTCGTTGAACGGTTGCTCGATCGCTTCCCAGCGGCCCGCGGCGAGTCGCCCGAGTTGCCAGCGGCCCTGCTGGCAGGCCAGGGCGACGATGGCCTCGCCATCCCAGGCGTGGGTGCTCATGCCAAAGACCCACTGGGGCATGGCGAATTCCGCCTGCATCGGCAGCAGGGGCTCCCAGCGGCCCTGCTCCTCCTGCCAGCGCTCCAGGTTCCAGAAACCGCTGCGGTCGCTGGCGACCACCAAATCATCCCCAGCCCAGATCGGCTGGAAAATTGAAATTCCCTGCGGATCGGCGGGACCGGAGCCCGCCAGGCAGCGCGCGCCCTCGATGCAGCCGCTGGCGCTCACGGTGCCGTGCCAGAGCTGGCTGCGCTCCCAGGGCATGCAGGGCTGTTGCCATTCCACCCAGGCCAGCTGCCCTCCGTCCGGGCTGAGCGTCGGGTAGCCGCAGAAGTCCTGGGCCTGGTGCAGGCTCTGGAGCGCTCCGCCATCGAGGGCCACCGCCACCAGTTGGTCGTGCTCGCCGCGCTCGAGCACGCCGATCCAACGGTTGCGGGTCCCATCGATCAGGCCGCCGCCGAGGGCTCCATCAAACCGCTCGCCCGTCGGCTCGATCAGCCGCATGGGCTCTGCCCCGGGTTGATCAAGGGCCAGCTTCCACAGGCAGCGGTCGCCGTCATGGACGAACACGGCCACGGGGCGACCGTCTTCGCCCAGGCCGAGGGCGCAGGAGCCGCCGCCATATTCATGCACCCGGCAGCGCAGATTCCAGGCGCCAGGGGTGTGCTCCTGGGGCTCGCCGCCCCCCACCGGCCTGCCCATCAAGGTGGTGCGGCCCTTCTCCTGGGGCCGTTGTTCCAGCCAGTACAGGCGATCTCCCAGGAGGCAGGGTTCCTTCAGGCTGGGGGTCTTGCCCAGCACCAGGGCCGCTGAGAGCGGCACGCCGCTGCGGATGGGGCTGGAGCTCATCGGAGATCGCCGATCAGGCCTCCTAGAATCGCTCCTCGGATCGCCATCGAGGACAGGCTTTGGCTAACAGCTTCGCCAAGTTGGCGCGCTCGGCCGAGCTCTCAGGACGCCTGCAGGTGTCGAAGGAGCCCATCGAGAACCCCCCCTACGACATCCACAAGCTGGGCGATGACGTCCTGCGGGAGCCCGCCCGCCGGATCGGCAAGGTGGATGAAGCCGTGCGCAAGCTGGCCACCGACATGCTCGTCAGCATGTATGCCGCCCGCGGCATTGGCCTGGCGGCGCCACAGATCGGTGTCAATCAACAGCTGCTGGTGATCGACCTGGAATTGGAAGATCCCAATAGCCCTCCCCTGGTGCTGATCAACCCGGAGATCACCTCCGTGGGCGGTGGGCTCTGCACCTATGAGGAGGGTTGCCTGAGCATTCCCGGTGTCTACCTCGATGTGGTGCGCCCCAGCGTGGTGGATGTGAGCTACCGCGACGCTTTCGGTCGTCCCAAGCGCATGAAGGCCGATGGCCTGATGGCCCGCTGCATTCAGCACGAGATGGACCATCTCAACGGTGTGCTCTTCGTCGATCGCGTCACCGATGAAGACAAATTGGTCGAGGGCCTTCAGGAGAAGGGCTTTGATCGCTCCGACGTTCGTTCGATCGCCTGAGGCCCCTTCGCTATGCCCATGAAACCCCTGGCCGGCCTGTTCCTGGCCCTGGCCTGCGTGCTTGGAATTGCCGCCACTGGCTCTGTCTTTGAGCTCGCTTATGGCGATCCCGAGTTGGGCGTGGCCACCACGGGCACGATCCTTGGACTGGCTTTGCCGGGCACGGTGATCAGCCTTTTATTGGCGATCCGGATTAATAAGCCGGCCTGAGAGGACTGGCGGCGAGCGCGATCACCAATACGATCACCGTCACTGATGCGAAAAAATCCGTGCGGAACGTTTTTCGTGGGGCGCTTGCCTGTTTGCCCCTAGCGGGGCTGTTGTCTCTGGCTCCGGCCCAGGCCAATGGCGGCAAGTCTCTGTTCGTTGCCGCCGAAGTGGACCAGAGCAAGTTCGTGATCGTGGCGGCCCCCATCGGCGATGGCGCCCGGGCTCAGCTGAACATCTACGAGCAGCGCAGTGCCGCCCGGCCCTGCTTTGCCGTTAAGCCCGCAGCTCCTGCGGCCGTGGTGGATCCGCTGCTGGCCACCTTTGATTTCACGGGTGTTTGCAATCGCTTCATCGACGGCAACGGCTATTCCTTGCGCATCGGTGAACAGGATCTGGGCACGCAGTACAGCATCAGCGTGGTTCGCAAAGGTGGCGACAACCTGCTGATGGCGTTTCCGTCCCGGCCTGGCGCCGGTCCGGAGATGGTGATTGCCCGCAGTGGCGGACACACCCAGGACTCCGACTACCTGCTGCTGCAGCCCGAGCCGGGCTGGAAGCTGATGCGCCGTCAGTTCGGCGGGCGCACCCTGGGCCATGTCTATCTGTATCGCGATGGCATGCCGGAATCGGCGGTGGCAAGCGGCCAGCCTCCCCAGCCTGCTGCGGCCGCCACGGCAGAGCCCGCACCCGTGAGCCCGCCCCCGTCGGTCAAGGCTCAAGCTGACGCCACCTGAGGGGCCGGCGAGCAGTTGCTACCATCGTCAAACTGCAAATTTCCTGAACCGGTTTTATGACCCAGGTCACCGTCGGCGAAAACGAAGGCATCGAGTCGGCTCTGCGCCGCTTCAAGCGCCAGGTCTCGAAGGCCGGCATCTTCGCCGATCTCAAGCGCCTGCGTCACCACGAGACTCCGGTTGAGAAGTACAAGCGCAAGGCCCAGCAGCGCCGCCGCCGCCGCTGATTGCCAGTTGCGTTCGATTGATGGGGCGGGAACCGGTGTTTCTACCGGTACCCGCTTTTTTTCTGCGCGCCAATGATGGGAACAGATCCCTGAGGCGATCCTGTGAAGCAGTTCATCCGTGCCCTGAACCGTTGGCTGGGCTCCAGCGTGGGCAATGCCTTCGGCAACCCGTTGGAGGAGCGTCTGCACCAACCCCCCAGTGTTGGGGTGCAGCCCTACCGGGATATTCCGCTTAAGCATTAGGCGCCTCAAGGCTGAAGGTCGAAGCTCCGGTAGGTCAGGGCTTCGGCAATGGCGCCGGCATCCACCTCGCGCTGCGCGGCGAGATCAGCGATGGTGCGCGCCACGCGCAGCAGGCGGTGGCCGGCTCGGGCACTGAGGCGGCGTCGATCCACCGCTTGCTCCCAGAGCTCGAGGGCTTCTGGTGCAATCGCTCCATGGCGGCGCAGCTGCGGGGCGCTGAGCTGCTGATTGCTGAGGCCGCCTGGATTGCGCTGGCGCATCAGTCGGCGAGCCCGCAGCACCCGCCGCGCCACCTGCTGGCTGCTTTCTGCTGCCGTATCGCCGGCCTCCTCTGGGCGATAGCTGCGGCCCAACTGGGCGGCGGGCAGGCGTTGCATGACGACCTGCAGATCAATGCGATCGAGCAGGGGGCCTGACAACTTGCTCCAGTAGCGCATCCGCTGGCTGACAGTGCATTGGCAGGGGCGTTCGCTGTCTCCAGCCCAGCCGCAGGGACAGGGGTTGGTGGCCGCAATCAGGCTGATGGAGCAGGGGAAACGCACCCGCTGCCGTGCGCGGCTGAGCCAGAGATCGCCTTGCTCGAGCGGTTGGCGCAGTTGGTTGAGAACGTCCCGCTTGAACTCGGCCAGCTCATCGAGAAACAGAACGCCGCGATGGGCCAGCACCAATTCCCCAGGTTTTGGAATGGCACCGGAGCCCAGTAGGGCAGCGCTGGTGCAGCTGTGATGCGGAGCGCGAAAGGGACGCTGCTGGATCAAGCCGCCCTGCTCTGGCAGCAGGCCGGCCACGGAATAGAGCTGGGTGATCTCGAGCCGCTCCGCCGGATTCAGGGGCGGCAGGAGCCCCGCCAAGCAGCGGGCCAGCATGGTTTTGCCGCTCCCTGGTGGCCCGACCAGCAGCAGATGGTGCCCGCCTGCGGCCGCCAGTTCCAGGGCTCTTCGCCCATGGGCTTGCCCTTGGATTTCGCTGAGATCGCCTTCCACGGCAGGAGCGCCTGAAGCGGCTGGCGTCAGCAGTGCCCGCGGCCGGGCTGGCTGAGGCCGTCTGGGATCGAGGGCGCGTAGCGCCTGCTGGAGCGTGCTCGCTGGCCGCAGGTTTAAGTCCTCAACGAGGGCTGCTTCGCTCTGGTTGCGCTCGGGAAGCAGCAAGGCCTGGGCACCGCCGCGTTGGGCGGCCAGGGCGAGGGATAGGGCGCCACGAATCGGCCGAAGCTGCCCGTCGAGGCCCAGCTCACCGGCACACCAGATTCCCTGTAACCAGTCAGGCGGGAGTTGCTCGCTGGCGGCCAGGATGGCCAGGGCGATCGGCAGGTCAAAGGCGGGTCCTTCCTTGCGCAGATCTGCCGGAGCCAGGCTCACGATCACACGGCTGAGCGGCATCCGAAAGCCGCTGTTGCGCAGGGCGGAGCGCACCCGTTCGCGGGATTCCTGCACGGCGGCATCCGCCAGACCGACCAGCACAAGCCCTGGCAGCCCAGGGGCGATGTCCACCTCCACCGAGACCTCGCGCGCCTCGAGGCCCACCAGGGCCGCACCGCTGCACCGTGCCAACATCAGGCCACTCCATCGCTTCAGAGGAGTAGTTCCACGGCTGTGTCAAAGCCCATGGCAGCGCCTCTCCCCGACCCCGCCAACAGCACGATCTTTGGGCGCATCCTGCGGGGTGAAATCCCCTGCGATGAGGTCTATGCCGATGACCAGTGCCTGGCCTTCCGCGATGTAGCGCCCCAGGCTCCGGTGCACATCCTGGTGATCCCGCGGGAGCACCTGGTCAACCTGGCTGAGGCCGAAGCCCACCAGGCTGCGCTGCTGGGGCATCTCCTGTTGGTGGCGGCCAAGGTGGCCAAGCAAGAGGGGCTCACGGGATTCCGCACGGTGATCAATAGCGGGGAGGAGGCCGGTCAGACCGTCTTCCACCTCCATGTGCACGTGATCGGTGGTCGTCCGCTGGCTTGGCCGCCAGGCTGAGCGCAGGCCAGCGAGAATGGGCTGGTCTGAACGTCGTCATGAATCCCCTGCAGGCCTTCCGCAGCCAGCTCAGCAAGCTGCAGCGGCTGGCGCAGCCTTACTTCCTGCCGGTTGAAGAGACCAGTTCCTGGCAGTTTTTGCTGCTGATCTTGGCCATGGTTGCGGTGGTGGCGGGCAGCACGCTGCTCCTGCTCACCGGCGTTGTGGCGGCCAGCGGTGCCCTGATCCCTGAGTTGCAGGCGCGCTTCCTGCCGGGTGTTCCGCAGCAGATTGCCGCCACCTGGCGCAGCCCGGTGGGCCCCGTGCTGATGGCGTTGTTTGTGGCGGGCCTGGGCTGTTTCGGAGCCCTGCGCAGCAAGTTGCGCCAGGGGCGTTGGTTGCCCTGGTTGTTGCTTGGGGTGATCACGCTGTTGATCCTGGTGATCAACGGGATCAACGTGGGCATCAGCTATATCGCCCGCAACGTTGATAACACCCTGGTGGCCTATCAGGCCGATCAGTTCTGGCAGGTGGTGGCGATTTATGCCTTCTGCTTGGTGCTGGCCCTCCCCATTCGGGCCCTGCAGAGTTATTTGATTCCGCGGCTGGGATTGCTTTGGCGTGAGTGGTTGAGCGGCCGGCTGTTGCGCCGCTATCTCGCCAACCGCGCTTATTACGTTCTCAACCCGAATGACGAAGCGGCTGAGGAGATTGATAACCCCGACCAGCGAATCTCCCAGGACGCGGCCAGTTTCACCAGCACCAGCTTGAGTGTGACTGTCGAGATTGTCTCGGCAGTGCTCACCTTTGTGAGCTTCATTGTGGTTCTCTGGACGATCAGCTCCAAGTTGGCGCTGTGGCTCTTGCTCTATTCGGTAGGCGGCACAGCGGTCATCGTTTTTGCCAGCCGCAAGCTGGTAGCCCTGAACTACGACCAGCTTCGCCTGGAGGCGGATTTCCGTTATGGCCTGGTCCACATCCGCGATAACGCCGAATCCATTGCCTTCTATCGGGGTGAGCAGCAGGAATCACGGGAGGCTGAGCGGCGCCTTGGTGGTGCTATTCGCAACTACAACAAGTTGATCATCTGGGAGGCGCTGATCAGTGTGATTCAGCGCTCCTATGACTACTTCTCGCGCTTCTTGCCGTGGCTCGTGATCGCGCCGATCTACTTCGCCAAGCAAGTTGACTTCGGTGTTTTTGGTCAGGCCAGCATCGCCTTTTCGCAGGTCTTGTTCTCGGTGAGCTACATCGTGAACAACATCGATCGCCTGGCAGCTTTCTCGGCCTCCATCAGTCGATTGGAAGGTTTCCAGGGCAAGGTTGAAGAAATCAGTGACCGCAACGCTGAGCAGCAGCGCCTCAGCGATGAACGCACCAGCAGCAGCGAATCCCAGTCACTGCTGGTGCGTCACGTCGATCTGGTTCCCCCCAACAGCGATCGCCGTCTGATCCACGATTTGAGTCTCGAGGTGGCGCCTGGGCAGCGGGTGTTGGTGGTTGGCCCCAGCGGTTGCGGCAAGACCTCCTTCCTGCGCCTCGTGAGCGGACTTTGGGCACCTGCGGCCGGTGAGGTGCAGCGGCCACCCCTGTCTGAGCTGCTCTTTATTCCCCAGAAGCCCTACATGATTCTGGGCAGCCTCAGGGAGCAGCTTTGCTACCCCCAGGATCCGCAACGCTTCAGCGATGAGCACCTGCGCAGCGTGCTCGAGCAGGTCCGTCTCGGAACGCTGGTGCAGCGCTACCCGGACTTCGACATCAAGCAGGACTGGCCGCGGCTGCTCTCCCTCGGCGAGCAGCAGCGTCTGGCCTTTGCGCGCCTGCTGCTCAACTCACCGCGCTTTGTGGTGCTGGATGAGGCCACCAGCGCCCTGGACGTCGCGACCGAAAAGCACCTCTACCAACTGCTCTCCCAGCGGGAGATGTCTTTTGTGAGCGTCGGTCACCGCCCTAGCCTCAAGCCCTTCCACAACCTGGTGCTCGAGCTTGACGGCCAGGGGGCTTGGAAGCTGATTCCCGCCGCCAGCTATGACTTCAACTCCGGTGTCTGATCCCGCCATGACTGAAAGCCCAGAGACGCCCGCGACCAGCGCCACAACCTCGGACGTGCCGGCCTTTGGCTGGAGTGCCTACGCCGAGCGCGTGAACGGTCGCTTCGCCATGGTGGGTTTCGTGGCCGTTCTGGTGGTGGAAGCCCTCAGCGGAGAGACCTTCCTGCGCTGGGCAGGATTTGTGGGCTAAGGCAGCTCCAGAAGATCGATCTGCCAAAGCCCGCCGCGGCTGACCTCCACCGCGAGCACCCGGCCGTTGGCGCTGAAGCTGACGGAGCGGGGCACCCCGGCTGGGTCCATCGGGATTGGTTGGCTGCTTTGCAGAAGCCGCCGGTAGAGCACCAGTTCCGTGCGGTCCTCCCGTTGGCGGACCACGGCCAGCTGCTCACCGCTTTGATCGACGGCCACGCTGATCGGTTGGGCGTCGGGTCGGTTGAGGCCTGGCAGGGGGACCGGGGCTGCTCGATCGAGATCGATCAGTTGCACCTGAAGACGGCCAGCGGACCTGGAGGCCAGAAAGGCCAGCCAGGGTCCTGCGATGGCCGGACTTTTGCCGTTGTTGAGCTTGGCCAGCTGTTGGTTCAAGCCTGGGAGGGGCCGGACGCCGCCCGCGCCGCAGCCGCCCAGCAGCAGTAGGAGCAATGCCAGGAGAGCGCCTCTCATGAGGGGGCCTGCGCTCCGCCGCCGGTTTCCTTTTGCCCCGGTGCCCGGTCTGCCTCCAGCAGGCCGCTCAGATCAAACACCTGCACCTGGCTGCTGCCGTTGCGGCTCACCAGGACGGCGATGCGTTGGGCGTTCGGCGCCAGAGCCAGCCCCTGGGGCTCCATGCCCGCAGGCAGAAAGAGTGGGTGCAGCTGGCCGCTGGCCCTGTCCTCAATCACGGCCTGGCGCCGCTGGCCCTGCTGAATGACGAGGGCCAGATAGCGGCCGTTCCAGCTCAACGACGGGGATTGGTGTGGTTGATGACCCCTCAGATGGCGCAGGGGGAGCACCGTGCCGCTGCGGCGCTCCTGCAGGATCACGGTGGTGCGACCGGCCCGCTCCACCAGGGATGCCAGCAGTCGTCCATCGCCGCTGAGGGCTGGGGCCTCCCGGTTTTCAGAGCCGAGACCGATCGGACTAGCGGCCTGACGGCGCAACCCACCGATCAGGCTGCAGCCGCTCACGCTGATCAGGAGCCCAGCGCTCAGCAGGGGGCGCCACACCGGCAAACGGATCAGTCGTCGAAGCGGGAGCTGTTGTCCCGGGGACCCGGAGCACTCGGCCGGGGACTGGGTTGGACGGGGCGGAATTCAGCGTCGCTGACGCCGGGCTCGCTTTCGGCAGGCTTTGCCTTGGCTTGGTAGGGAGAGCCCTGAGGCACTCCGGGGTTGCGGGCCTCAGGACCAGGACCGCCGCTCGGGCCGGCAGGGGCGCTGCCGCGGCGACTGGAGCGCGGCATCTCGTCGGGGCGGCTGCTGGGACGGCTGCCGCGGCGCTGATCATCACGGCCTTGGCGGCGAGCACCGAACTCGCTGGCGCCGCTGCTGGGAGCACTGCCAGCGCGGTATCGGCGGCTGGGGCTGTCGGCAGAAGAATCCCAGTCATCGCGAGAAGCGGCCCGCTCGGGAATGGCGGCACGCGCTGCGGGCCGCCGGGGCCGGTAGAAGTCCTCTTCGTCGCGCTCGCCGTACTCGTCATCGCGGGAGCGGATGCGCCGCCGCAGCGGTTGGGGTTCGTCGAAGCGGTCCTGACTGTCGCGGAAATCCCGACCACCACCCATGCGTGGGCGCGGAGCGGGTTCATCGTCGTCGTCGAAGTACGAGGAGCGGCGCGCCTGCTCTGTGGTCACGCCCCGGAGCCGCACGCTCTCATAGGCGAAGAAGACCGTGGTGCCAGCCAGAAGGAACTGGCCGAACTGCAGGATCGGGTCGAGACGCCAGCCCTGGAAAAAGAGGATGCCGCCGCACAGCAGGCCGATGGCGGCGAAAAACACGTCGTAATCGCGGGCCAGAGCCGGCTTGAAGCTCCTCATGAAATAGAGGAGGGCGCCGCCGACGGCCAGCACGATCCCGACGATGCTGGCCCAGTTCAGGCTGGCGTTAACCACGGATCGATTGCCCTTTCAGGGCACTCTAGGCCGGCCGTCGAGGGACGAGTCGGACGGGCGGAGGATCAGAGCTTGCGGTCGACCCGGTCGTTCTGGCTGATCAGGACCACGGCAGCGGCGACGGGGATGACCACAATCACGGCGCCCCAGAGAAGGCTGCTCAGAAAGTTGGCGAGAGAGGGGGTCATGGCGATGCCGAATCCGCGGGCAATCCTAGGCAGTGATGGCAGCTTCCTACGATCGGACTTCAGCTGCTTAGAGCTTTGTGACGGGACCTGCCAGCACCCCTGACAGCAACACCCTGGAGCTGTTGCGGGTCGTGCTGCCCCCGTTTCATCTCGTCTTTGGCCTGCTCCTGTCGGCCTGGACGCTGCTGTTCCTGTTCCGGATTGTCCTGACCTGGTATCCCCAGGTGGATCTGACCCAGGGCTTCTGGCGGGTTGTGGCGGTGCCCACCGAGCCGCTGCTGGCGGTAAGCCGCAGGTTGATCGCCCCCATTGGCGGGGTTGATGTCACCCCGGTGATCTGGGTGGGTCTGATCAGCCTGGTGCGTGAGCTGCTGGTGGGTCAGCAGGGTCTGATCACCCAGGTGATGCTCAAAGTGAGCGTGCTGCCGGCCTAGGCCGGAGGCAGCATCTCCTGCTCCACGAACTTGGTGTGCACATCGCCGGCGATGAACTCGGGGCGATCCAGCAGCTGCAGGTGAAAGTCAATCGTGGTGGGGATGCCGGTGACGGCGCATTCCGAGAGCGCCCGCCGCAGGCGCTTAAGGGCGTGGTCGCGGTCTGTACCCCAGACGATCAGCTTGCCGATCAGGGAGTCGTAGAAGGGCGGAATCTCGTAGCCCGTGTAGACGTGGCTGTCGAAGCGCACACCAGGGCCACCGGGGGGCAGCCAGCCGGTGATCTTGCCGGGGGCTGGGCGGAAGTTCTGGCGGGGATCTTCCGCGTTGATCCGTACCTCGATGGCGTGGCCGGTGAGCTTGATCTGGTCTTGGGTCACGGAGATGGGCTCGCCGCCAGCGATGCGTAGCTGCTCGGCAATCAGGTCGACACCGGTCACCATCTCGGTGACGGGGTGCTCCACCTGAATGCGCGTGTTCATCTCCATGAAATAGAAGTGCCCGGTGCGATCCACCAGGAACTCCACGGTGCCGGCGCCCTCGTAGCCGATGGTGCGGGCTGCAGCCACAGCGGCATCACCCATCTGTTTGCGGAGATCGGCATTGATGGCCACGCTGGGCGCTTCCTCCAGCAGCTTCTGGTGGCGCCGCTGAATGGAGCAGTCGCGCTCGCCCACGTGCACCACGTTGCCGTGGCGATCGGCCAGCACCTGCACTTCCACGTGCCGGGGCCGGTCGATGAATTTCTCCATGTAGAGCCCGGGGTTGCCGAAGGCCGCTTCCGCTTCCCCCTGGGCTGCTTTGAACAGGCTCTCCAGCTGATCGGCCGCGGGTACCAGGCGCATGCCGCGTCCGCCGCCGCCGGCGGTGGCCTTGATCATCACCGGATAGCCCATCGTTTCAGCGAGGGCTTTGGCTTGCTGGACGTTCTCCAGCAGGCCTTCGCTGCCGGGAATGGTGGGCACGCCCACCTGCTGCATGGTGGCCTTGGCGGTCGACTTGTCTCCCATCGAGCGGATCGACTCCGGCGAGGGCCCCACAAAGGTCAGACCGTGGTCGGCGCAGATCTCTGCAAATTTGTCGTTCTCGGCCAGAAAGCCGTAGCCCGGGTGGATGGCATCGGCGCCTCGGGAGGTGGCGGCGGCCAGGATGTTCGGGATGTTGAGGTAGCTCTTGCTGCTGGGGGCATCGCCAATGCACACCGCCTCATCGGCGAGCTGAACGTGCAGGGCGTTGCGATCAACCGTGCTGTAGACGGCCACGGTGGGGATTCCCAGTTCGCGGCAGGTGCGCAGGATCCGAAGCGCAATCTCGCCGCGGTTGGCGATCAGCAATTTGCCGATGGGCATCCAGTGGCAGTCCGGCGAATCCGGCAGGGCAGGCCGGTGGGACTGTATCAGTGCTCACTGAGGGCAGTTTCAGCCCTGGTCCGCCCTGGCCTGGTCGGTTTGGGGGGCAGGCGATGGGTATATTGCCCAGGCAGCGCTCCGGTGCTGCATCCCTCACGCCATCGGTTCGCCGGCGGTGTTCTCCCCCGTGACTCCGCCACTGCTTCAGCAGTGATGGACTCTCACTACCACGCGGATGTGGTGGAATTGGTAGACACGCACGTTTGAGGGGCGTGTGACTTCGGTCTTGCGAGTTCAAGTCTCGCCATCCGCATTGTTGAAAAGCTCCGCAGCGTGAAGCCTGCCGCCGCTGAGCACCAAGCCACCGATCAGGCCGCGATCGTCCTGGTCTGCAACGGGCCAGGCGAATTGGCGACCTGGGTCCGTCCCCTGGCGCGCCGCTTGCACCGGGAGCTCGCCCTGCGCCCCCTCCAGCCCCAGGCCCCGATGGGGCTGCAGCTGGTGCTGGTGCCCTGTCCCAATGCCACGGGCATTGAGCACCAGGTTGCCCAGCGCATGGGCCTGTTTGAGCAGATCATTCCGGCCCGGCGTTTCTGGCCTCTGCTGTGGCGTCCGCGGCGTTATGGGCTCTGGCCCAAGCGTGGCGTCGTGGTCTTCCTGGGGGGCGATCAGTTCTGGACGGTGCTCCTGTCTGCTCGTCTGGGCTACCGGCACCTGACCTATGCCGAGTGGGTGGCGCGCTGGCCCCGCTGGAATGACCGCATCGCAGCCATGGGACCTGCGGCGGCCGATCGCCTGGCGAAGCGCTGGCAGAACCGCTGCCAGGTGGTGGGTGACCTGATGGCCGATCTGTCCGATGAGGCCCGCTCCCAGCAGCCCTTACCGGATGGCGAGTGGATTGCCTTGATGCCGGGCTCCAAGCGGGCCAAGTTGCAGGTCGGCGTGCCGTTTCTGCTGGAGGCCGCCGACCGGCTGGCGGCTCAGCGGCCTGGCTGCCGCTTCCTGTTGCCGGTGGCACCCACCACCAGCGTGCGCGAGCTGCAGGCCTACAGCGCTGCGGCCAACCCGATCGCCCAGTTCTATGGGGCGGGTGAGGCTCAGCTCATCAGCCAACCCGATGGCCAGGAGTTCCTCACTCCCGCAGGAACCCGGATTCGCCTGGTGGAGGAGCAGCCCGCCCACGGGGTCCTGAGTCAGTGCCGTCTTGCCCTGACCACGGTGGGAGCGAACACGGCTGAGTTGGGTGCCCTGGGGGTCCCGATGATCGTGCTGGTGCCGACGCAGCACCTGCATGTGATGCAGGCCTGGGATGGCGGCATTGGCATCCTGGCCCGCCTGCCCATCCTGCGTTGGTTGCTGGGTGCTGCCCTGACGGCCTGGCGGATGCGCCATCACGGCTTCCTGGCCTGGCCCAATATCTCGGCGGCCCGTGCTGTGGTGCCCGAGCGGGTCGGGGCCATCACGCCTGAACAGATCGCGGCGGAGGCCGCCGATTGGCTGGCCCATCCGGAGCGGCTGGAGGGCATGCGGGACGATCTGCGCAGCCTGCGCGGCCAGCCCGGCGCCGTGGCGGCCTTGGCGGGCATGGTGCGGGAATTGCTGCCTCCTTCCCAGGCCAGCGCTTCCTAGTTTGAGCGTCCGTTCCGACGCCTTTTCGCGATGGCCGACGCCGCCCAGCATGACGCCGCTCAGCATGAGCACGAGCAGTGGCGCGACAAGC
>JBMSIW010000032.1:0-18522 GCA_049418265.1 Vulcanococcus sp. | reverse complement strand
TGGCGTTCACGGCGGCGGCCATGTCGGTGTTCACCCAGCTGGGGCAGATGGCGCTGACGCGGATGCCCTGCTCCCAGCCTTCGTTGCGCATGGTTTGGCAGAGGCCCATCAAGGCGAACTTGCTGGCGGTGTAACCGGCCAGGCGGCCCTTGGAGCGTTTGCCGCTCATGGAGACCAGCACCACGATGCGGCCTGCGCCGTGGGCCGCGAGCTGGGGCCAGGCGGCCCGGCTCAGCCACCAGGGGCCCATCACATTCACGTCCCAGAGCTGCTGGATCTCGGGCTCCTGGCCGGCTTCAAACAGCAGCGGGATGCGCGAGAAGACTCCCGCGCAGTGGATCACGCTGTCGAAGCTGCCAAAACGCTCGATGCTGCGCTGCACCCAGGTCTCGGCGGCTGCGGGATCTTCCGCGCTGTACGCCTGGAGCATCACTTCGGGGTGATCCAACGCCGTGCCCCGCAGGGATGACGGGTCTCGGACTCCCAGGCTCAGCTGATGCCCCTCGGCGAGGAGCCGCTCGGCCATGGCCCGGCCGATGCCGCGGCTGGCCCCGCTGATCAGAACCGTACGTCTCATCTAGTTCGGCATCGTCACGAACTCCTCGGCCACGGTGGGGTGCAGGGCCATGGTGCGATCGAAGTCCGCCTTGGTGGCTCCCATGCCGACCGCGATGGCGGCCATCTGAATGATTTCGGCCGCATGCTCACCCACCATGTGGCAGCCCACGACCTTCCCTGTGGCTGCCTCGACGACCAGCTTCAGCAGCACCTTGGGATCGCGCGCCGGTAGGGCCTGACTCATGGGGCGGAAGCGGGCCCGGTGCACCTTCACGCCGTCCTTGCCGAAGCGCTGAACCGCAGCCTCTTCGCTGAGGCCAACGCTGGAGAGCTCCGGCTGGGAGAAGACCGCAGCGGCCACCAGGTTGTGATCCACCTGCCGGGGCTTGTGGCCCCAGATGGTGTCCGCCAGGGCGCGCCCCTCATCAATGGCGACCGGGGTCAGGTTGATGCGGTCCGTCACGTCTCCGACCGCGTAGATGTGCGGCACGTTGGTGCGCTGGTCCGCATCCACCGGAATGCGATGGCCTTCGCGGGCCACACCCGCGGCCTCCAGGTTCAGTCCCTCCAGGAAGGGGCGACGCCCCGTCGCAAGCAGCACGCCGTTGCAGGGCAGGCGTTCGCCGCTCTGCGTGATCACGCTGAGATCCCCTGGGGTTCCTTCGATGGCGGCGGGGCTATGGGCGAAGCGGATCTCGATGCCATCGGCCTCCATCGCTTCCTGCACTGCCCGGCCGGATTCGAGATCAAAGCCGCGCAGCAGGTGATCGCCGCGCACCAGCTGGGTCACCTGGACCCCCAGGCCGTTGAGGATGCAGGCGAACTCACAGGCGATGAAGCCCGCGCCGACCACCACCACCTGCTTGGGGAACTGCTGGAGTTCGAACATGTCGTCACTGACCCAGCCCAGTTCGGCACCCGGGATCTCGGGGCGATGGGGGCGGCCCCCCACCGCGATCAAGATGCGCTCCGCCTGCAGCTTGCGGATGTCTTCGCCCTGCGCGTCCTGGACGCTGACGGTTCGCTCATCGGCGAAACGGCCCCAGCCGCGCACCAGTTCGACGCCGGCCTTCTCCAGGAAGCCGATGTGGAGTTGGTTGAGGCGATCCACCTCGGCGCGCACCTTGCTCAGCAGGACGCTGCTGTCGTGGCTCACCGCCCCCACGCTCCAGCCGTAGCTCGCGGCATCGCTGAGTTGGTGGCGGACGGCGGAGCCGTAGACCATCAGTTTCTTGGGCACGCAGCCGCGGATCACGCAGGTGCCGCCCACGCGATCCCCCTCAACGATCGCCACGCGGGCGCCATAGGAAGCGGCGCGCTTTGCTGCCGCCAGGCCGCCTGAGCCTGCGCCGATCACCACCAGATCGAAATGCTCGCTCATGCTTTTGGGGAGGCTGATCGCTTGGGGCTGCCCCTCAAGCCTAAGAGCATGCTCTGCAAGCGTTTATGTGAGTACCGTCATAAAAGCGTTTCAGTGAGGGCTTGCCCTCTGTCGTTGTGATTCATCTGCAAACCAGTGCCCGCTCCTTTGCTGAGGTCTGCGATCGCCTGCCCGCCGCCTGTCAGGCCGAGGGCTATGGCGTTCTGGCGCAGCACAACGTGGGCGAGACCTTGCGCGCCAAAGGCCTCGACTACTCCGGGCAGTGCATCGTGTTCGAGATCTGCCAGCCCGCCCATGCGGCGGCGATCCTCCAGGCCGATGCCAGCCTCGCCTCGGCCTTGCCCTGCCGCATCGCTGTCTCCCAGCAGGGATCGGAGCCCGTCAGCTTGAGCATGCTTTCGCCGGAGCAGCTGTTGCGAGCGGCCAGCTCCAAGGAGGCGATCCAGCGGATCGGGGCCCAGGTGCAGCAGGAGACGCTGCGGATCATGGAACTCGTTGCCCACTGAAGAGGCCTCGCTGCGGTGTCAGGGCCCCTTAGAACAGAGGGGCTCTGGACCTTGGTGTTGGATGGCCGCCGCGATCGCTGATCCCCTCAGCTGGGAGGACCTGCGCGAGTTGCTGCCTCTCCAAAGCGAGGAGCAACTCCAACAGGCGCGCCGAGAAGGACCCACCAACGCCCAGGCCCGCCTGCGGCTCTTTGGTCGGCCGGAGTCTGAGGTGCGCGTCACGCTCTACCGCGACCACCACGCCTGGTGCCCCTACTGCCAGAAGGTCTGGCTCTGGCTTGAGGAGAAGCGCATCCCCTATCGGATTCGCAAGGTCACGATGTTCTGCTACGGCGAGAAGGAGCGCTGGTACAAGCAGATCGTTCCCTCCGGCATGCTGCCCGCGCTCGAGCTGGACGGTCGACTCCACACCGAGAGCGACCAGATCCTGCAGGCCCTCGAGCAGGCCTTTGGCCCTCTGGAAGCCGGGCTCAGCGATCCCGATGTCTTCCCCTTGCGCCAGCTGGAGCGGCGGCTGTTTCGCGCCTGGTGCCAGTGGCTCTGTTACTGCGAGGGCGAGGGTGCGCACTCCGCTCCGGCCGAGCAGCATTTCGCGCGCATGGCCGGCCTGGTGGAGGAGGCTCTTGAGACCACCTCGGGGCCGTTTTTCCTGCCGCGCTTCAGCAGCGCCGATGTGATCTTCATCCCCTACCTGGAGCGGATGAATGCCTCATTGGCCTACTACAAGGGCTACGGGCTTCGCAGCGAGCACCCGGCCATTGATCGCTGGTTCAGTGCCCTGGAGCAGCGCTCCACCTACCTGGGCACCCAGAGCGATTTCCATACCCATGCCCATGACCTGCCGCCGCAGATGGGCTGTTGCCTTGCCAGCGGCAGCCCGGAGCAGCGGCGGGTGGCCCAGCTGATTGATCAGGGCCCCTGGCCTGTGGAGCATCCGGCCGTGATCGAAACCCGGCAGCCAGCGCCTGCCGGCGCTGCGCTCGAAGCGGCCTCGCGCATCGTCCGTCACCACGCGCGCCTGCTGGCGGTCAATCCCTTTGGTCTGCAGCAGGGCCCTGAAGCCGCTGCCCGCCTCGATGGGGCCCTGCGTTGCGCCCTCACCGCACTGCTTCAGCCCCAGTTCGCTCCGGTGCCGCCGCCCGAGGGCACCGCTGCGGGGCTGCGCTACCTGCGCGATCGCATCAGCGTCCCCCGCGACATGTCTCTGCATGCGGCTCGATTGCTGCGGGGGGCCCTGGAGGCCTGTGCCTCCAGCGTGGGCTCTGAGCAGGGGCCGGCCCTGCCCATTCAGCACCGCCGCGATCAGAACCCAGAGCCTTTTCTTGCGGCCTGAGCGGCCTGAGTTCGAACGCAACAGCGATCAGCGGCTGCTCAGGCTGGATTTCTTTGTCATCAGGTACTTCACCAGTTCCTGCTGCAGGGAGATCAGTTCCCGGGTGCAGCCGCGGAAGGCCGCGCGGTGACGAATCTCTTCGTGGCGCGTGTTCAGATCGCGCAGCATCAATTCGATCGCATCGAGTTCGGCCCGGTTCATCGCTCACGCTGCAGTCTTTTGACCCTATCAACCACTGGCCAGCAACCTCGCTAGCGTCCGGCTATCGAAACCTCTGGACCATGGCGCGGGGTCTTCAGTTCCAGGGTCTCCAGTTGAAGGGTCTCCAGTTCAAGAGTCTCCAGTTCAAGAGTTTTCGGCTCAAGGGGCTTCTGGCGGCAGGTCTGCTGTCGCTGCCGGTGGCGGCGCCGCTCGCCACGGCCCTGACGCCTGCTCCCGCCTCGGCCCTGGAGCTCAACGGGCAGACCTATTTCACCCAGCCCCCCTGGAAGGTCGATCTTCGTTACTACTACTGGTACGCCAACCAGGCGATGCCGGAGATCTATTTCACGGTCACCCTGGCGGAGAACGCCGGGGCTGATCTCGGTGGCCTGGTGATCACGCAGACCCGCGGGGTGGACCGGAATTTCTGGTTGGCTCCCAAGCAGGCGCGGGCGTTCCTGGGGTTGCCCAGGCAGGAGGGCATGGCGGTGCCGGTGGAGGCCGAGTTCAACGACGGCACCCGCACGATGCGCGTGCAGTTCCCCCAACCCGTTCAGCCCGGTCAGACCGTCACCCTGGTGCTGCGGCCCCCCCTCAATCCGATGTGGGCCGACACCTACATGTTTGCCGTGCAGGCCCTGCCGGCGGGGCCGAATCCGGTGCCGGCCTCGCTGGGCTTCGCCACCATGGACATCCTCAACCGGACGAGCTGGTAGGTCCCTTGCGCCATGCGGCCAGCGCGAAGACCAGGGCCATCAGCAGATAGCCCTGGGCCCAGCTGGCTCCAGCACCCCAGCCGAGCTGCAGGTTGGTGTCGGCCTGGCTGAACTGCCAGCCATGCATCACCCCAAACCAGGACGCGACCGCCGCGATCAGTGCCGTCAGGGCAGCGGCCCGAAAGCGCTGCTCGATCACATAGACGACCATCGCGGCCAGGAGCATGGCCGTCAGGATCTGCCCCTGTTCCAGGGCGAAGGCGCCACTGGCCCAGACATCGGCCTGTTGGAGGTTCGCCAGCAGGGCCGGAGCGAAGGGGGTCTGGGGGGTGCCCGCACCGCCAGCCCGCAGGCCCGCCTTGATCAGCAGCGCTCCCCATCCCGCCAGTCCTGGCATCAGACCGAGGGCCACCGCTGGGGCATGGGCGGCGGGGGTGGCCTGGAAGGCCTGGGCCGTGATCACCAAGCCGATGTACAGGACGATCGCCATGCCCGCCTCAATCGGCACCAGCTGACCGATGACCCCGAAGAGCCCCAGCAGGCAGCCCGCGGCCATCACCAGTCCGTTCAGCCAGGAGTAGCCGATGCGGGCTCCCATCCCCTTCCAGCCCGGATGGCCGATGTAGATGGTGGTGGGGAAGCAGGACCCCAGGCCCGCCGCCAGCAACGTGCCGGCCCCATTGATCAACAGAGAGCTGCGCACCGGGTAGCGATCGCCCGCGGCCTCGGCGCTCTCGATGTTCTGCAGGGAGCCCAGCACGTTGAAGAGCCCCATCGGCACGATCACCCCCAGCCAGGGCATCAGTTGGTTGCGGGCATCCCAGAGCGCCTGGAGCTGAAGCTGCGGCAGCCGCCAGCCGATCTGAGCCGACTCCCGTGCCCAGAGTTCGGCGTTGCTCTGGATCAAGCCCGTGCCCCAGGCCAGGGCCGTGCCAACGATCACCGCCAGCAGTCCCCCAGGGATCGGCAGGCGCGCCTTGCCGTAATAGGTCACCAGGATCACCGCCAGGACCGCCAAGCCCACCACCGGTTGCGCGTAGGTGCGCAGCAGGAAGCCCAGGGCGATGTACCCCAGGGCGATGCCCGCCAGGGTGGAGAGCAGGGCCGCCCTGGGCAGCCAACGCCGGAGCTGATTCACGCAGAACGCCCCACAGGCCTCCAGGAGTCCCGATCCCAGGCAGGCCATCAGGCCCGCCTGCCAGGAGAGCTGAATCGCCTGCTCGGCATCCAGGCCTTGCGCCAGGGCGGCCAACTTCACCGGCAACATCACCAGGAAGATGTAGGCGAACAGGCTCACCGTGTTGATCCCGTAGGGCAAGGCCGTTCGGTCTCCGCGCTGTTCGCGCTGGCCCAGGCGGTAGGCCTGCAGGGCGTAGGCCCCATTGCCCAGGAGCAGGCTGATGCCGGTGGCCGGAAGGATCGTTCCAAACACCAGGGCGTCCGGGTAGCCCAGTACTCCCCGGCAGAGGCCCACGATCAGCAGGATCTGGATCAGGTTGTCGAGGCCCAGGCCCAGAAAACCATCCACATCCCCACTGACAAACCAGCGGGGGCTGCTGCGGGCGTTGCTCATCGGTGCAGGGGCGGCGGCCCCAAGATGGAGCCAGTTGCTCTTCTCCAGCATGCAAGCCCGCTGGAATGGAACCGTGATCGCCGAGAGCGATGACATCGTGATGCTCGAGGGGAACGCCTACTTCCCGCTCTCCGCGCTGCGGATGGAGTTCTTTCAAGACAGCGATCACACCACCAGCTGCGGCTGGAAAGGCACCTGCCGGTACTGGAGCGTGGTGGTCGATGGCCAGGAGAACCTCAACTGCGCCTGGTGTTACGAGACCCCCAAGAGCGCCGCGGCGGAGATTGCCCAGCGCGTCGCCTTCTGGAAGGGCGTCGAGGTGCGCTGAATCGCCCATTGACGTGGGCGGCCCCGCCGCTTGCATACGCGCATCGGTTCCGCGTGGGCGCGATGGCCTCTGCCAAAGATGCGGCGAGCCTGGTCTTGCTCACCCTGTACTGCTTCGTCAGCCTGCGCCTGATGCTCAGCTGGCGAGCCCAACGGGAAGCTCGGCGCCTGCGGCAGGTGGCTCCACCGGTGCGAAGTCTGTCGCGTCGAATACAGCGCTCGGAGTCCGACCGCACAGCCGCCTAGGGTCTTTTATGCGGAAGTCGCATAACTGAGTCATCTGTTGTGATGAACGCAGATTGAGGGGCCGTGGGCCCCTTACTTTCGAGCAGTTCTCGCCGCGTCGTTGTCTTGAAGAACGCGAACGCTGGCCCGCAACACCCTCTCGTGTTTCAAGATCCCGCCCAGCTGGCCTTGATGGCGGCAGCGGCCGATTACATCGCTGAGCACTACGCCAGTGATCTGCGCATGGCTGATCTGGCGCTGCACTGTCACGTCAGCGTGCGCACCCTCCAGAACCTCTTTCATGGCCACTGCGGTGAACCGCCGCTGCGGGCCCTACGTCGCTACCGGCTGCAACAACTGCACCGTTCCATCGTCGACCGTCCCTGGACGCCTCTACGCCAGCTCTATCGCGGCTGCGGTCTGACCGGATCGGTGGCGGATCGCGATCTCTTCCTGGAGATCTATGGCCTCACCATTCGAGAGCACCAGGAAGGTTGCCGGGTGAAGGTCACCCCGATCTCCAGCGCGCCCTTGGCCAGCACTGCCCCCAAGGCTGATCTGGAGCGCTTCGTTTCCAAGGCCGCCTGATCCCTCAGCTGCTGGGTAGCAGTGAGGAGTGGTGGTGTTCGATCTTCCAGTCCCCGTCTCTGTATTCGTAGACGAACGTGTAGCGAGCCTGCACCCAGCCCTTGTGGTCGAGCTGGAAGCTGTAGTTGCCGGCATCGATCGCCACGTTGCAGTCGCTGAAGATCACCCGTTGGTCGATGCGGCCCGTGGGGTCGTGGGCCAGGAATCCCTTGAAGTAGTCCTCGATGCCCTCCGGATCGGTGCGCGCCACCCCGGAGAGGGTTGGTAGCAGCAGGGCATCGCTGTTGTAGAGGGCTGAGACCTGCTCGGGATCGCCGCTCGCCAGGGCGGTATTCCAGCGCTCGAACAGGGCCTCCACTTGCCTGTCGCTCAAGGTGTGGCATTGGCTGCTCTCTTCGGCCCTGACCGCAGGAGTGACCAGGAACAGCAGCGCCGCCATCAGCAGCGCGAGCAGCCCTCGAGCAACCACCCCTTGGCAAAGTCGGTTTAGGGTCCCCCCATGGCTCTGCGGTTGCCGCCCTTCCAACCCTTGCCGGCTCCCAGTGGTCGGGGCAAGGACTTGTTGGAGGTGTTGATCGCTGATCTTCATCCCACTCAGCTCTGCGTCGGGATGGCGGAGATCGAAAGCCGCCAACGGGATTTTGCTCAGGATGATCCCGGCGAGCAACGGCAGTACCTCAAGCGCAAGCCCACTCCCCTGGTGCGCAGCGCTGCCGGTGAGCTCTGGATGCTCGATCGCCATCACCGTTTGCGCGCACTGCTGGAGTTGGATCCTCAGGCGGTGGCCTTCGGCTATGTGGCTCTGCAGCTTGAGGTCGCTGAACACTCGGCCGTGCTGGACGCGTTGCATCGCCGCGGTTGGCTCTATCTCTATGACGGCCGCGGACTCGGTCCTTTGGATCCGCTGGCGCTGCCCTTGAGCCTTAAAGAGACCCAGGACGACCCCTATCGCAGCCTGGTCTGGAAGCTCAAGCGGGAAGGCGCCATTGGCGCGGCGCCGCTGATTCCCTTTCATGAATTCCGTTGGGGAGCCTGGCTGCGCAGCCGCCAACTGCCCCACTTCAGCTCCAGCCGCCTCGATCCGGCCCTGCCGGCCGCCCGCGCCCTGGCGCGATCACAGGCCGCGTCGCATCTGGCCGGCTGGATTGGCCCAGCGTGCCTACGTTGAGCGTGTCGCCTAACGGACGCATCGATGTATCGCCATCTGCTGGTGCCCACCGATGGCTCCGAGCTCTCTCAGCAGGCCGTCGATGCGGCGATCGCCATGGCCCGAGAGAGCGGAGCTGCGATCACTTTTTTCCACGTGCAGCCCAGCTTCTACGGCCGGCCTGATGTGGCGCTCTACGGGGAGGGGTTGGTCCTCGATCCCCTCTTGAGCGAGCAGTTCAGCAAGGCCAACGCCGAGTTCGCGGTCACGATCCTCGATCAGGCCAAAGCGCAAGCGCAGCAGCACGGGGTGCTGGCCAGCGGTGAGACCTGCGTCAACCCCGTCATCTACGAGGCCATCCTGGACGCTGCGGCGCAGCACCATTGCGACCTGATCCTGATGGCCTCCCACGGGCGTCGGGGTTTGGCTGGACTGGTGCTCGGCAGCGAGACCCAACGGGTCTTGACCCACGCCGCGCTCCCGGTCCTGGTGATTCCCTCGCGGGCCCAGGGATAAGGACTCTGGGCTAGGTGCTGAGTCGAAGGTGTCCGGCCTGATCGATCAGTTCCCGGGCCGTCGCCTCATAGACCTGCTCTGCTTCTGCTGCGCTGCGTCCCACGCAGGTCATGCCCAACTTTCCGTATTCCGAGAGGCATCCCAGCAGGTGAAAGACGCTGCCCCGCAGCCGGGCTGGGTCGTAGTGCAGATCGGCGTTGGCCACGATGTCGATCAGATCGGCTGGCAGCAGACCCCGCAACTGGGGATCCGTCAGGTTGTCCGTGGCTCTGTAGTGCAGGGCCTGGCCGGTGGGGGCCAGGAACTCGCCGCTGCTGGGATCGAGGTGTCCAGTGGTGATCGCGCGCAGGGCCATCGTCGGGTGGGTCGTGCCCCCTTGCCGCAGGTTCACCTCGATGGCCTGCAGGTCCCAGGCCCCATCGATGAATCTGGCGATGAAATCCACCGCGTAGCGCTCCAGGGCTCCCTCGGCAGCCAGGGCCTCGCCAACGGCTTGCCCATGGCGCATCAGGGGGAGTCGATAGGCCGCCTCGGCGGGGAAGCGGCAGCCCTGGTAGGTCTGGCCGTTGCTGCCCCCCAGGATCTGCTCATGGGTGGACAGCAGCTCCACCCGTCCGCCGGGGTGAATGGTGCCCTGGACGCTCGGGGAACTCAGCTGCTCGCCTCCCTCCAGCCAGGCCTCCACCAGAGCTCCCTGCTGCTGCAGGAGGCTTTCCCAGTCCGCCGCCGGCATCGGCAATTGCGTCAGGGCCCTGCGCAGCAGGGTGCGCCGCTGCGCCGGGCTCTGCTCCTGGAGCTGCAGGGCCTCGAGCTCCAGGGTGGCGTTGCCCTCCCCGCTGATGCCCTCGTTGAGCTTCACCACGCAGCGCTTCAGCTCCGGGTGCGCTTCCCACAGGCTGGCTGTCGCCTCGCTGAGATCGTCGATGTCAAAGGCCAGATCACTACCGGGGGGGTGGGGGACGCCGCAGCGCGCAAACAGCTGACGGCTGCCCGCCTTGCTGCCCCAGTGCCCCAGGCTGGGATCCGTGCCGAGCAGGGGAATCTGCAGGGTCTCTGAGAGTGCCTTCTCCAGCTCGGTCACCACGAAGCAACTGATGAAGCTGCGCCCGGGCCGGAGTTGTTCGCGAATGCGTTTCAGCAGGGCCGGCCTCTCCAGCAGCTTCTCGGTGAGGGGCCGGTTGGAGGCGTCGTCGGTGTCGAACAACTGCAGGCGCCGGCGGGCATGGGAGGTGGGTACGCCGGGCATGAGTTCCAGGACTGCATCCACCACCAGCTCCGGCAGCAACTTGCTGGTCACATAGATCGCCCGTACGCCTGGATCGCGCAGGCGGATCAGTGAAAAGAGCTGACGCTCCTCGTAGTGATGGGCCCCGGTGACCAGCGCCATCAGCGCCCGATCCATGCTCAAGGAGGGCACCACCAGCACGTCGAAGCCGCCCCCTTGGGCCCGGTGTTCACAGCCCCAGTCGGGTTGCAGTTGGGCTTGGAGCTCGCGGAAGGAGAGGGCCATGCCGCAACTTTGGCCAGGGCTTTCGCTTTTGGCTTCCGCTTTTGACCTCAGCGGGCTAAGCCAAGGGAGAGCGGCGATCGCCTTGGTGAGTGCTGGAGTCCCCCCATCGTCTGGGTGTGAAGCCTCAGAGCGCGTTGAGGCCTGGGGGGAGTGGGGGGAGTGGTCTATGGCCGCCGATCGCGCTGATCCGATTGAGCGCCTCGAGCAGCAGAACCGCAGCCGCTTGCCCTGGTTGATCGCCGAACGGCACCGGCGCATGGCCGCCAACCCCTTTGCCTGGTTTCGCGGCAGCGCAGCCCAGATGGCGTCGGATCTGGCAGGCCTGCCCTCCAGCGCCCATCAGGTCCAGCTCTGCGGTGATGCCCATCTGCTCAACTTCGGCTTCTACGCCTCCCCGGAGCGCAGCCTGGTCTTTGACATCAACGACTTCGATGAAACCGCCCCCGGACCGTTTGAGTGGGATGTCAAACGCCTCCTGGTGAGTGTCGTGCTGGTGGCTCGCCAGCTGAAGCTCGAGCTCAGCGATCAAGAGCGCCTGGCCCGCAAGGTCGCGGGGGGCTACCGCAAGGCCATGGCTCGCTTTGCGGCGATGCCCACCTTGAAGTTGTGGAACACCCTGTTGCATGTCGAGCGCTTCGTGGCCGAGCTGCCCGCCAGCGCGTTTCGCCGGGATCTGGAGTGCGCCATGGAGCTGGCCCAGCGGCGCACCGGCCGGCAGGCCGTACGCAAGCTCTGTGAGTTCCACCCCGATGGCAGCGCCCTGATCCGCCATGAACCACCCCTGATCTGGCGGCATCGTTTGGTGGATCAAGCCTGGATGGCGCATCCCGACCATGACCACGCCATTGCCGTCTTGATGGCGGGCTATCGCGCCAGCCTGCCGGCCCATCGGCGTCATCTGCTCAGTCGCTTCACCGTGGTGGATACGGCCTTCAAGGCCGTCGGGGTGGGTTCGGTGGGCACCCGTTGCGCCATCGGTTTGCTCAAGGGACCCCATCCCGATGACTGGCTGCTGCTGCAGAGCAAGGAAGCCCTGCCGCTGCCGGGGCAGGCCGATCAGCACCAAGGCCAGCGGGTGGTGGAGGGCCAACGGCTGATGCAGTGCGTCTCCGATCCCTTCCTGGGCTGGACGTCAACCCCGCGAGGTATTCAGCTCTATTGGCGGCAACTGCGCGACTGGAAGGCCGCCATCGGCCTGGAGGCGATTCAGCCCGATTCACTCAAGGCCTATGGACGTCTCTGCGCCTCCGTGCTCGCCAGGGCCCATGCCCGCTCCGGTGATCCAGAGCGCCTGAGCGCGGCCCTTGGTGAGGACAAGCGTTTCGAGCGCGCCCTGGCGGGTTTTGCCTTGGCCTACGCCGATCAGGTGGAGCGCGACCATGGCGCCTTGCTGCAGGCGATGGCCAGCGGACGGCTCACAAGTTCAGGCTGATCTGCAGGCTCGTGCTGAGGATCCCCGGGGTGGGCGTCTGGCTGCCGCTGGGATTGAAGATCCACTGCAGGGTGGGCTGCAGGTTCAGGTTCGGGTTCAGCTGCAGGCGGTAGCCCAGTTCGATCAGCCCTTCGTAGGGCTTGGTGGGGTAGCTGGGCGGCGCCTGGGAACTCAGGCCGGCGTGGCCTCCTCCAAGCACCAGCAGGTCCAAGGGGCGCTTGGGGAAGAGCCCCTGCACCACCAGGCCTCCCCCCAGGAAGCTCGGGGAGGGATTCAGCTGCACGCTCGGGGAGTAGTTGCCTCCGATCCAGAGCCGATCATCGAGTCCCAGCGCCAGTCCACTGCGCCAGGTCACGCTCCCGTAGACGCCATTGCCGTTGGCGCTGCTGCCGTAGCCACCCAGGCTGATCAGGCCGGGCGGTAGGGAGCTGTTGGCGGGCGCACCGCGGCTCAAGGCGGCTGGGCTGTAGTCCAGTTGCAGCACCTGCAAACTGCCCAGCCCCGCTGGGATCATCGTCACGGGTGTTCCCAGCGTCGCGCTCACCGAATCAAGGCTGCCTAGGTCGTACCAGCCGTAGCGCAGGGTCAGCTCAGGACTGGCCTTGAGATCCACCACCGCGGCGAGGGTGGAGTAGGGATTGATCGGCAGGGCGTCGATCAGCACGTTGTACGTGTCGTTCAACGCCGAGTGCACGTAGCTGTTGAAGATCGGGGCGGTCATCAAGGCCCCTTCAAAGTCGCTCTCGAGCGGAATCACACCCGCTTTCACCTGCAGCCAACCGCTACCCGCCTTGCGCTCCACGGACAGTTCCGTGGGGTAGAAGCCGCTGGGATAGGAGAGGGTCTGGAGGTTCAGAAAGGCTCCGATCCGACTGGCGTAGCTCGCATCCCCTGCCAGATGGTTCAGGTTCAGATTGACGCGCCAGTGATCGAACTCCTGCCAGCTCTGCTCGGGCTTCTGGTGGCCTGAGCTGGCGCTGAGGTTGATGGATCCCTCCTGGATCCAGGCGGAACTCTGGGCGATTCCTCCGACCGGGTTGGTCATTGGCTCCGCCGTGTAGGCGATCTCCAGCTTCAGCCAGTCGGGGAGCTTCAGGGCCCGCTGCAGTGAGCGGGGTTGCTTGGGCTCTGGCAGCAGCGGCTGCTCCGAAGCCCAAGCTCGCGTTCCAGCTCCGCTGGAGCCGCAGAGCAGGGCCAGCAGAAGCGGGAGCCCATCCCGAATCAGCTTCTGCTGGATCACCTGAGCCCTGCGGCGTTACGGCTCAACCCTTCTGGCTCTTGCGCGCGCGGGGCTTCGCCTTGGCCTTGGGGGCCTCCTCTGCACTCTGGCCTGCCGCTGCGGCGGGTGCCGGGATTGGGCTGGAGTCCAGGGACCCACCGCTGACGACCACGCTCACCACGCGACCGCCCTGGCGGATCACGCGCTGGAGGGCCTCATTCATGCGGCTGTAGGGCACCCGGGTGGTGTAGGCCCCGTGGCGCACAAAGCGGTTGTTGGCGATGCCGGTGGCGGTGATGGTCACCACGCGGCTGCCATCACCGGCGGCCCCTGCACTCGGCGCCGACACCAGCAACTCCTGGCTGCGGAAGCCATAGGCCGGTGTTCCATCGATCCGGCGGGCGCTGGCCAGCTCACCACCGGGGAGATCATGGCCCGAGGACAGGGAGGCGCGGAAGGGGCCATCCGTGCTGATGTGGGCGTAGCGGGCCACCGTGACCGCACTGCCGGCACCACTGACGGGAATCGGACGGTTCTGGTGCAGGGCCTGCCCCAGCTTGAACTGGGTGCCATTGCGATCACCCTTGACCGAGGCGGAGGCGCCGCGGGCCAGCTGCATCAGCCAGGAGAACTGGGTGCCTTCGTGGCCGGCGGAGTAGTTCCAGCCGTGCAGATGGGGAACCACGTCGTTGCCGAAGTTGGCGCTGTACTCCGCGCTGTCGATGTAGGAATCGATCTCGGCGTCGTAGCCCTGCTCCTGCAGGATCGTGAAGTGGTGGAGCATCTCCTCTTTGTTCTGAGGAGCGCGGCCCAGCAGGTGCTTGTGGTTCAGCTCGATGAACCGGTAGGGATTGCAGTTCTCGAAAAAGCGTGAGCGATATTGAGCGCTCTTGGCCACCAGACGCACGAACTCGCGCACGTTCAGGTAGCCGTTGCGGAAGAGGGATTCACTGCCTTCGAGGCGATCGCTCTTCATCACATGCTGCCCGCCCAGCACCTGCTGGTAGACGGCGCGAATGATGGTGCTCTTCTCGCTCTCCGAGGCGTGTTTCCAGTGCTCTTTGTTTTGACCGTTGGCAAACCGCTCGATACCCAGGGCGGGCGCTTTTACGAGAGACATGTCGATCGCTCAGGCAGGTGGAAAAGCGTGTGACTCACACAGCCGCGATGAAGTTAGACACGGTTTTCTGAGCTGTCTTTCAAAGATTGCGAGCTCTTCATGCAGCCAACTGCCAGCGCAAGACCTCCCCGGCGTGGAAGGGCACAAGCACCGTGGGCGTCTGGGTCCCGTTGCTGAGTTCCATCAATCCCGGCACCTCTGTCTCTTTGCGCTGCAGCGTGATGCGCTGCTCATTGAGGGGCAGGCCATAGAACCTGGGGCCGAACTCGCTGGCGAATCCCTCGAGACGATCGAGGGCGCCCTCCTCGTCAAACACCTGGGCGTAGCTCTCAATCGCATAGGGCGCGTTGTAGATGCCCGCACATCCACAGGCTGATTCCTTGGCACCGCGGGGATGGGGAGCGGAATCGGTGCCCAGGAAGAACTTCGGGTTGCCGCTGGTGGCCGCGGCGCGCAGGGCCAGCCGGTGCCGCTCCCGTTTGGCGACGGGCAGGCAATAGAAGTCAGGCCGCAGTCCTCCCTGAAACAGGGAGTTGCGGTTGATGTGCAGGTGATGGGGGGTGATGGTGGCTGCCAGGTTGCTGGGACCTTCGGCCACAAAGGCCGCCGCCTCCGCCGTCGTGATGTGCTCAAACACCACCTTCAGCTGCGGATGCCGCTGCAGCAGCGGCCGCAGATGCTCCTCGATGAACACCGCTTCGCGATCAAAGATGTCCACCGCTGGATCGGTGACCTCCCCGTGGATCAGCAGGGGCATGCCGATGCGCTCCATCGTCTCCAGCACCGCGCTGATGTGGCGCAGATCGCGCACCCCGGCATCGGAATTCGTCGTGGCACCCGCTGGATAGAGCTTGGCTGCCGTGAAGACCCCCTCGCCAAAACCCTGCTCCAGTTCGGCCGGAGCGATCGTCTCGGTCAGGTAGGCCGTCATCAAGGGGGTGAAGCGTTCCTTGCGGTCCGGCTGAAGGGCCTCCAGGATCCGGGACCTGTACTCCCGCGCCTGGATCACGCTGGTGATCGGTGGCCTCAGGTTCGGCATCACGATCGCCCTGGCGAACTGCCGGGCTGTGTGGTTCACCACCGCCTGGAGCATCTCGCCATCGCGCAGGTGCACATGCCAGTCGTCCGGCCTGCGGATCGAGAGGGTCTGGGGGGCGGCGCTCTGGGAGGTCTCGCTCATGGACGGCTGGATCTAGGGAGAGTCTGTTGGGTGACGGCGGTTGGGGCCTCCTGCCACCAGATAGGCACTCAGGGAGAGCAGCAGCACGCTGCCGCTGAAGACCAGGAGATTGGTCGTGTTGTCGATCGGGAAGATCAACATCGATTTGAAGGCGGACACGATCAGGGCCACCACGATCACCTTGACCAGCTTTTCCTTCAGCGCATCCAGGCTGCGGATGTCCAGTAGGCCATTGCTGCCCGCGTCAGGCCCCCGGGCAGCCTCGATCTCAGAGATCAGGAGCTCGTAAACGCCGTAGCCAAAAATCATCAGGGCGATGCCGATCAAGTAGAGGTCCACGCCTCCCACCAGTTCCCCCAGCAACATCGCCACGGTGCGGCTGTCCTCAGGGGAGGCATCCAGAAGCAGCCGAATCGAATGCCAGATCTCCGAGGTCCCGCTGACGAAGGTGGCGCCGCTGCCCAGCAGGCTCATCACCACCGGCACGATCGCAATCAGCCGGAATTTCCAGAGCCAGCGCTCGAACAAATCCTCGATTAACGGACTGAGTCGTCGCATCGATCTGCTGCAGATGGCGCGCTTGAGCGACCCTAGGGGGTGCTGGTGGTCGCTCTCTCGCTCGTGCAGGTTCCCGATGCCTTGGTGGCGATCCGGGTTCAACCCCGTGCCAGCCGTGATCGCGTGCTCGGGGAGCGTGATGGCGCGATCGCCATTGCCTTGAAAGCGCCACCGGTGGATGGCGAGGCCAATGCGGCCTTGATCAAGTTCATTGCCCGTTGCCTCTCGCTGCCCCCTCGCCAGGTCCAGTTGGTGCGGGGCCACAGCAGCCGCCAAAAGTGGATTCGCGTCGAAGGGATCGCTGCCGCTGCGGTGCGCGATCAGTTGCTTGGGAGCAGCATGGAGGCGCCGAGCAGCACCTGATGGCGCCGGAGCCGCGATTCGTCCAGGACTACATCGATGAGGGGCCCCACGGCTCCCTCAGCTCCATGCAATGGCTGCTCTGGCTGTTGGCTTCAGCCGGCAAATTTTTTGAGGGGCTGGTGGTCTTCATCGGCGGATTGGCGCTTCCGCTGGTGCAGGAGGACTTTGCCCTGAACGCCAGCGAGCGCGGGCTTCTGACGGCCATGCCGTTGCTGGGGATCCTGCTCGGTGCCCTCCTGCTGGGGGGGCTGGCGGATCGCTGGGGCCGCAAGCCGGTCTTCATCGCCGAGATGGTGCTGCTGGTGCTCGGTCTGCTGGGGGCAGCCCTCAGCCCCAATGCGGTTTGCTTGCTGCTCTGTTTGCTGCTGGTGGGATTGGCCCTCGGGGCCGATTACCCCACGGCCCACTTGGTCATCTCAGAGAGCATTCCCTCGGCCCTGCGCGGCCGTTTGGTGCTGGGCGCTTTCAGCTTCCAGGCCCTGGGAGCCCTGGCGGCCACCGCTCTGGGGGCGGTTGTGCTGTTGATGAGCCCTGATCTGCAGGCCTGGCGGAGCTTTTATCTCTTCCCTGTGCTGCCGGTGGCCCTGGTGGCCTGGGGGCGGCTCTTTTTGCCGGAAAGCAGCCACTGGCTGGCTGCGCAGGGGGATGTGGGGTTGGCCGAGCAGCAGCTCGCGCGTCTGCTGAACCGCCCCGATGTGGCCTTGGCGCGGATGGAGCGGCAGGGCTTCGAGCCATCCGCTCAGGGACCCTCCTGGCGCTCCCTGTTCCAGGGTCGCTTGCTGCGCGCCACCGTGCTCTCCTCGGTGCCCTGGTTTCTGCAGGACATCTCGACCTACGGCATCGGCATCTTCACCCCGATGATCGTGGCCTCCTTGTTTGGCTCCAAGGCCGGCGGTCACAACCTGGCCGCGGTCATTCACGACGACCTGCTGGGCGCCAGGGGAGCGGCCCTGGTGGATCTGGCCTTTGTGGCGGGCATCGCCGTGGCCATTGCTCTGGCGGATCGCTGGGGACGCATTCCCCTGCAGATCCTGGGCTTTGTGGGCTGCGCCCTGGGACTCAGCCTGGCGGCTCTGGGGTCCGGCGACAGTCCCTGGGGCGAGAACCTGCCGTTGCTGATGGCTGGGTTTGTGCTCTTTCAGTTCATGACCAACGTGGGGCCCAACTCCCAGACCTATCTGCTGGCGGGGGAAGTCTTTCCAGTGCCGCTCCGGGGGCTGGGGGCTGGTCTGGCCGCCGCCGCCGGCAAGGTCGGCGCGGTCTTGACGGCCTTCCTGTTCCCGATCCTGCTGGCCCAGTGGGGCAGCCAACGGTTGCTTCCCCTGCTGGTGCTCTGCTCCTTGGTGGGTGCCCTGGTCACCTGGCACTACCGCATTGAAACGAAGGGCGCCGATCTCTCCTGAGTTCCGCTGAGAAGCCTCTCTTTAGAGTGGCCCCATGACCAATCTGGAGCGCCCATCCACCACCGTGCCCGCTGATGGCGAGCAGGTGAACATCACCGAGCAACTGGGTCGCCTGTTGCCTCTGGTGAATGGTGGCTCCCGCGTGGCGCGGGTGAACTCCACCCATGCCGCCGCTGCTTTGCCTTCCCTGTTGAGCTGGGACGACGACGGTCACCTGAGCGTGGACTGAACCTTGGGACCGGCCTCCCGTTCAGGCACACCTCAACGCTTGTTGGTGTTGGCCGGTGGTGGTCACAGTCACGCCCTGGTTCTGCGCCGCTGGATCATGCGGCCCCGCACCAGACCTGATCGCTGCTTGATCGTGCTGGTGAGCCGTCACAGCACGGCGCTGTATTCGGGCATGGTCCCTGGGCTCGTGGCGGGCCGTTACCCGCTTGCGGACTGCCGCCTTGATCTGCGGGATCTCTGCCGGCGCGCCGGGGTCAGTTTTCTGCAGGCCGAAATCCAGGCGCTGGATCTGGCGTCCTCCGCGTTGCTGCTGAAGGACCGCCCTCCCCTTCGGTTTGATTGCCTCAGCCTGGATGTGGGCTGCCAGACCCGCGGTGCCCAGCAACAGCTCCCCGCTGAGCGCGAACCGCTGGGTCCCCAACGGGTGAAGCCCTTGGA